>JAUCGL010000004.1 GCA_030378105.1 Candidatus Halobeggiatoa sp. HSG11
CTTCTCATACTATTTTTTTCTTCAATAACGAAATCTATTGCACGTTTTCTGAAATCTATACTATAACTCATATATTTTTACCTATAATTTATTTTTATGGTGTGTTTTTATAAGAATGTTACTATAATGGCTAGTGGGACTGTTATTCTACTATTAAAATTAACGCAACCATTGCCTTGGCGGTTGTGGAATACCCTGATGACGAATTTCAAAATATAACGCTGGAGTTTTACGACCACCACTATTACCAACCGTAGCAATGATATCCCCGGTTTTAACCCAGTCACCAAGTTTAATATACAAACTTTGATTATGTGCATATAAACTCATATAACCATTGCCATGATCAACAATAACCAACAAACCAAGATTACGAAACCATTGAGCAAAAACCACTCGTCCCCAAGCAACAGCACGTATTTTACTACCTTTAGTTGCTTTTATTAAAATCCCTTGCCATTTTAAATAACCAACAGACCTTTGACCAAAATTTTTAATTATTTTACCTTTGAGTGGACGGGGCAATTGACCTTTGAGTTTAGCAAATGAATTATACCAACCGATTGGCTGTGGAATGCTTTTAAAACCCTCTTCCAAAGTACCAAGCAAAGATTGCAATTGATATTTATCATTCTGTAATCGTGTCAACTCCTGATCTTGAGTTTCGAGTCTTTTAGCCAACTTTGATAGAATTTTATGCCGTTCTTGATAATTTCCTTCTAGCTCAGTTTTTTTATCTCGTTGATTAGTCACTAAATGATTCAAATCACCAGTTTCAGAATTAATAGTTTGCTTAATATTCGTCAGACTTTGTAAAGTAGAGTTAATTTCTTTTATTTGAGCAATCCTTGCTTGGTTAAAATAATCATAATAAGTTAGCAAACGACCGATAATAAAAGGACTTTCTTGGTTTAACCATAATTTCAAATAGTTTTGATGACCAACAATATAAGAAGAGCGTATTTGTTGAGCTAATTTAGAACGTTGAGTTACTAATTTAGCTTGTAAAACAGTTTGTTGATTTTGTAAATCGGTTAAACTATGTTGTTTATCCGTCAATGCTCCGTGCAATATCTCTAAACGTTGTGCAACCTCACCTATATCCTCTTCACTATCTTGTAGCTGCTGTTGTAAACGACCATATTTAGTACGTGTATTATACATTTGCTGTTGCAATTTTTGAATTCGGAGTTCTAATTGATGTAATTGCTCTTTTGGAGTGGCAGTTGTGGCGGCTGAAATAACAGTGGTTATTCCAAATAGTAGGCATAATACACGTATAATATACATTTAATGATTAAGTTGGTAGTGATTGTTATTTATGATTAAAATTACTTTAAGGAACGTGTCGGAATACAAGGTTCCCTTGTTTCAATTTGCAAGTAGACTTTGCAACTCAAATCAAGAATCGGAATACAAAGTTCCCTTGTTTCAATTTGCAAGGAGACTTTGCAACTCAAATCAAGAATCGGAATACAAGGTTCCCTTGTTTCAATTTGCAAGTAGACCTTGCAATTCAAATCAAGAATCGGAATACAAGGTTCCCTTGTTTCAATTTACAAGGAGACTTTGCAACTCAAATCAAGAGTTTAAAAATTGCTATAATCCAAACCAGGGCATAGGAATATCTTTGACGGTGGTTAAACCAAATGTTTCCCAGTCTTGCATACCACCACGATACCATTTAAGTTTTTCTGGTGGATAACCAAATTCTAATAAACTAACGATATTGTCATGCGATTTATTGCACCAAGGGCCATTGCAAAATATAATTAAAGTTTTAGCATTTTCAAAGAAAAATTTACCTTTATAATCAATATATACTCCAATTTGTTCTTTTAATAATTTTCTGACAATGGGCAGGCTAGATTTTTTACCACTAAGAACATCCCATGGAATATTAACAGTTCCCGGTATAGAACCTTTAACCACCCAATCAATTTCTCGTGAATCAATAACTAAAATGGAATTATCACCTCTCGACATTCTTTCTAAATAATTTAATATTTCTAGTTCTGCAACAATTTCAACTTTTTCCATAAAATCAATTGGTCTTAAACATTTTGGTGGACAAGGACGTGAAGTTTTAGCAAATTCAGGATTAATAGTATTGTTTTTATTTTGAATTCGTTTGATTAACATTTCTTGACCATTATGATTCACTGGTACTGACTTTAAGTCTAAAGTTATGTTAACTTCAGGCTCACTATCTTGCCATACAAAGAAAAAGTTTTTGAACCATTTCATCCAAGCTCTAATAGTTGTTTCTTCTGATGGTAATGTCAACAAATCAATGATTTTAGTATCTAAATCAATCTGTGGTATTAACACATCATCAACTGTAGTTAATCCTAACGATTCCCATGACTGCATACCACCACGATACCATTTTAATTTTTCTGGTGGATAACCAAGTTGTAACAATGCTTTAATGCTAGTCGGCGACTGATTACACCAAGGTCCATTACAAAATAATACTAACGTTTTTGCAGCATCAAAATAATATTTATCTTCATTGACAGTAACATTAAACTGCACTTCCAACAGTTTTTTAAAAACATCTGATTGAGTATTATTAAAAATATCCCAAGGTAAATTTATAGCTCCCGGAATTGAACCTTTACTTACCCAAGCAACAGTACGAGAATCTATAATGACACTGTTATCATCTTGTAAATAATCCAATACATTCAATTCAATAACAGTTTCCACACCTTCTGCTATAGTTATTGGTTTAATACAAAAAGGTGGACAAGGTCTTGAAGTTTTAGCAAATTCTGGGTTGATTAAATTATTAACATTTTGATTGCGTCGAACAATTACTTTTCTATCATTATGTATTATTGATATAGATTGAAGATTTTCAGTAATCCCAACTCCAAGTTTCATTCCGGCCGAAGAAAATGATATAGTAATTAATACTAATATAAATAATGTTTTATATATCATAAAATACAACTATTGTAATTATAAATGCACTTATTAAAATTATAGGCCAAAACAGTAATTTAGGTATTAAACCATCACGATAATATCCAATATTTACTTTATACCTATATAGAAAAAAACTAACTGTGGTTATTAAAAAGCTACAATAAATAACTAAATAAAAAAATTCTAAATAAATAATTTCTGGCGTTTTAATAGTCCCTCGCAACCTTATGTGAGCAAGTAAAATGCCAAAAAATAAGCCAATTAATGAACGCATAAATGTTGTAGTTTTTCCCAACCACATTTGAAGCCCAAATAATATAGTACTTATAATGATAAGTGGCAAAACGTTACTAATGAACTGGCCAATAAATTCTCTTTTTAATAAAATATTAATATGCAAATGAGGAAAGTTAATATTTCCCATTCCCATAAATTCAACAATCCCAAAATTAGTATTTTCATAATTAATTCGATAGTTAAAAAAACTCTTAAATATCGCCCAACCAGATAAAACTAATTCTTTTTTAACTCCGGGTTTAGCCGCCGGATTCATAACTCCATAAGCTTCTAAGTCTGGAATCAAAATAACATTTTTATCAAAATCACGATGGGCTATACGAATTCCTATCTGACGCTTATCAAAAGGATATTTTGCGTAATAAAATTCGTGCCGCATAACGACTTGAAAATGCCAACCAATTAATTCAATATTATTTTCTTTTAAATGGTAAGATTCTGTTATATCAGTATATCCAGCTTGTGGCAATGCAAATCCACGAGATATTGTGCTGGGAATGTCTTCGGAATATTTCTGCCATACATAACCAGAAAGTGTTATATTGTTTACTCCAGAAAACTTCATAGATTCAACAAAGATGCCAGTTGGTATATAATAGACTGGTCTCTTAGATGACATTTGTTTGGTTTGGATATTTAAAAACCTTTCTAAACCAACTTTGTCAACAATCGTTGTGCTACCTGCTATTTCAAGAAATGGAGCGGTTTGAGCTAAATACCATAAAAAACCTATGCCACCCATAATTATTATGCTAAAAGCAACTATATATTCCCAGAAACCTCTTCGATCTCCTCTATCAATTCGGGAAACAAGTGCTGCTAATAAACTAAGGAAAATAACGGTGGCAATACAAATCCAAATCAATTTTTTGCGTAGAGAGCTAGTGTCTAACACATCCTTGAAGAATACTACCCCAATTGACCAGTTGGTTGAAGGTACAAACTGATAAAATATCCAAGCTGATTGACCAGTTTCTTGATCTATATAATCAATTGTACCACTTGCACCATCAATAGCTTTTTCAGCTAATCTACGTAAAATATCATCATGATGTGAATCGGCTAAATTAAATACAGTTTGATTATTTTTAACATATTCTTCAATTGGATGAGCAATAAAAACTCCATTTTCCGACAAAATAAACCCATAGCCTGTCCTACCTAATTCAAGCTCAGTCATCAAAGAACGTACATTACTTAATAAATAATCAACAAATACAACTCCAATAGAAATTTCAACTTGTTTAGCAGTATCGAAATAAGTTATAGGTATTGTAAATACTTGAATTAAATCTTGTTTTGGTTCCCATTTGCCATCTTTATTAACGTAATAGGGAGAAAGTTTGCGTTTTTGAGGATGCTCAACATAAGGAGCAAAAGCTACTCCAATTCCAAACATGTTAGGAGTAGTTTTTAAGGCAACTTTTAATCTTTTTAAAATATTTTCTCGGCGTAATTTACCGGAACTTATGTTGTCTGCTATATCATGAGCAACAGTGGATAATTTGCCTAAAACGGTTTCAATTTTTTGAGCTGCTTGTATGGTTTCTTGTTGAGCATGAGTTTTTTCTGAGCGAACTTTATTATTTTTTTCATGTACATAGTCAAACATCAAAAAACCAACTACTAATAAGCTTATTCCGCAAATAAATGATATAAGTTCAAAAATATGTTGTTTCCACATTTTTATAATTTTCTTTAACTAGATTCGTAATAAACTGTTTGGTTGATAAGCTTGATGATATATTAGAGTATTTATACATTAAAGTTTAAATTTAAGCAAGTATTTATTAATTATGCTTGATGATTAATGGGCAGTGGGCTTGGATTATAATGAAATTTGCAAATATAATTAAATATTAGTAAGTTACATAAAATCGACAAAATATCTCTTAATCTTAACTCAAATTATCAAAATCAGGATAGGATATCCAAATGAAAACTATACAAATGATTTCCCATGCCGATAAAAAAGGTATGTTGCATATTCAAGTACCAAAAGATATGCAAAACAAGATATTAAAATACTAGAGATTACCATTTCACTGAACCTCAATAACAACCGGTTTTAAATCATAAATAAGTTGTCCATTCTCCAAACGATAACCTGCATAAATTTGTAAATTTCCCTTAGTAAATGGTAATATCATTGATTCAAATAGTTCTAATTCATGTTGTTCTTCTAATAACACTGAGCTGGTTATATTAAACTCTGGTAATTTTAAACCATCCCAATTTTGCCAAATTCCACTGTTTAAAATAAAAGCATTTACCTGTTTATCAATCTCTTGTATTGCAACAGCTAAAATATTTGCTTCAAAATTAAATTGATGTTCAATATCTGGAATAAGTTGTATTGAAACTTCTCTTAAATTAATAACTTTAATAAAATCTTCAACTTTATCAAAGAGTTTGCCATGTACAGTAGCATCAGGCATATTATCAACTTTTATTTCAAAAGCTATATTATTAACTGTTATCTCATGGCTAGGATTAGTTTCAAAATCCAACGGCTGTTTAAGTCTTAATATGCCAGAATCATCCAACTCAAAATAATCATTTTCTAACAATTCAAATTTATAATCTGACTCATCAGTCCAAATACGTCCAACAACTCCTTGATAATTTTCTGATACTGACTTTCTGGTCAAATAAATTAATGGTGTTTCTGTAACAGGAGTTATTTGAATAATAAAATTCTTTTGAAAAAAGCCACCACTAGAATCTGTGGTTTGAATATTAATTGGATAAGTATCCTCAAGATTTGCATCAGTAACAATCTTAACTTCTTCAAATTGCGGTATAAAATCGGTGACATGTAATTCATCATCTATAATTTTAAAATAACCATTGGGATTGATAAGACTATAGATAAATTCATCTTCTTTATCTTCATCTTCAGTAGAAAAAGTTCCAATCATATTATCTTTATCACTATCATTAAGCTCAAGAATAATTCCAGTTGGTGATTTATTTGATTCTATTGTCAACGTAGCAATTTTATCAGTAAAATACTCATTGTCACTTGTACGATAACCAAACTCAACCTCAAATATACCAGTCATATTAAGTACAGTTCCCTCAAAAAGAAGGGTTCCTTCCATTTCTTTCTGTAATTGTACTTGAGTTCCAACCGTGATAGCAGGGAAAGCTATTGAAGATTCACTACCAAATGCTTTCCAATAATAAATAACAATTATATCAGCATTTTCTCCAATATGCTGTGTAGCTGGCTCAATAGTTCCTGTCAACTTAAACTTTTCTGAAGCATTTATACTATGATTGTTTCCAAATAATCCAGCTTGAGTTTGAATTTCTCCATTAGCTTTAAAAACTTCAGTTGGTGGTGGAATAACTATTTCAATTCCAGTACATTTTAAAGTATAAATTATTGGTTCTGATTCTGGAATAGTTATAGTTAAAGTTGCAGTATGCTCACCTAATTTAGGAATACACTGAATTTTTAATTTATGAGTTTTATATTCCTCATTAGTTTTGGCATCTATCGAAAATGGTGCTTTTCCTTCAATTATGGAAAAAACTTCATTAATATCCTTGGTAATTTCACTAGTTTCAATATTTAAAACATTATCTCCCGTATTAGATATAGCTATGAAATTGGTTGCTGGCGAACCTCCCAAAACTGTATTACCTACATTTAATATTCCATCGTTCAATATCTCATTATTTAATATTTTAGTCGGTTTAGGAACAGAATCATAAATTGGCCCAGTTTTGTCAGCTTCTCCGGTACATATTAATTTATAACTTTGCTCTTTTTTAATATTAGTGGTTACAGTTAAAATTGCAGTATGTTCAGCTAGTTTGGGAATACACTGAATAACTAATTCATGAGTTTTCTCTTCAGTTTCGTCATTTATTGGAACTATCGAAATTGGTTCTTCTATCTTACCTTTAATTATAGAAAAAACTTTATCAACATCTTCAGTTATATCACTAGTTTCAATAACTAAAATATCATCTCCTGAATTAGAAATGATTATGGAATTAGTTACTTCATGTTCAAAAATGGCATTACCTACATTTAGAGTTCCATTATTTAAAGTTCCAGTTGTTTTTGGAATAGCTTCATAAATTGGCCCAGTTTTATCAGCTTCTCCGGTACAGATAAAATCATAAACTTTTTTGCTTGGAAGTGGGTCTTCAATAAATACTTCCAATTTTGCTTTCCATTCTCCCACATTAGTTGGACGACAAGTTATCGTTAGTTCATAATCAGAAGCTTCATTTTGTACTAGTTCATTAATGGAAAAATCACTTTCATATTCACTAGTTATATCATAACCTGTTATTTCCAAACCTTCATAGTTAAAAATAGTGAGAGTTGTCGTGATGGCTTCCTCTATTTTAGTGGTTCCTATATCAATAGGTTCTTCATCTGGTTTTGTTGGCTTAGGCTTTGAATTGTAATGAGAATCTTCACCTTCACAAACTAAAGTATATTGATGAGTTTCTGAAATATCTTCTCCAATGGAATAACTTATTTCTAAAGTAGCAGTCCTAGGTCCAACCTCTACTGGAGTGCATTGAACTGTTACAATATTGAAATCCTTACTGTAAGAAAACTCTTGTTTCTCATCTTCAATAATTTTTACTTTAGGGTCATCAATATTTTGTTTTAATATAGTTACGCTAACAGTTGTGGAAGGAGTACCTAACTCACTACTATACATATCTAAATAACTATCTGGTTCTGGCTCAGAAAATTTATCTGGCAAAGTTGTAGCTTTTTTAACTACTTCTAAGCTATATTCACTTGTCGAAATGTAGCCTTCCAAATTATCTGTATATGTAGTCATCACAAAATAATGATTTATATCTGGTGATAAATAAGCTTCTGATATTTCTGTTTGATTGACCTTTTCTGGTTCATTATTTTCTACTAGAATAATTTCATCAATACTCTCATAAGGTCCTCCTGAAGTAGTCGCATGTTGGATTGTATAATTTCCACTTGCAAATCTATAAGGGATTGTTTCCCATTGCAAAGTAACTGATGTTTGGGATTCAGAAACAATTTCAATTTTGGGTGGGATTGTTTGAGTTGTATTCCAGTTTGGATTTTGAGTAGTTAATCTATTGTAATTTAAATCGGCAAGATCAATAAATGATAAAGGTATTTCATCACTTAGTTGATTGTAACTTAAATTAAGTGTTTGTAATTTTTCAAGTAGACTTAAGTCTGGAATAAATCCAGTTAAGTTATTATCCGCCAGCTCAATTTTTGTTACATGAGTAAGTTCAGTAGTTGAATCTGTAGTACATGTTATTCCATACCATTCACAAGGACTATTGGTTTGATTCCATTTGTCATTATTGTTCCAATTTTCTCCGTCAGTTGTTGCATAAAATTTTAATAAAGTTAAGCATTCTGTTTCAGAAATACCAGTAATATCTGTTTGTGTACAATCAGTTGCAATAATTTCATTTGGTTTAACTATAGCAATTATTGAGAAGCTATGAATTTTATCCTGACTACTAGATTGGAACGATACTTCTCCCTTAAAAGTATTTGCATAAGTTGTATTAACATTAATAGTAAAAGTTGTAAATTCCTTATTATTTGTGGAATCATCTTTATCTATAGTAATAATTCCAGTTTCAAATTCTCCTTTTATATCAAAAACTTTTTCGTTTATTACTTCTAAATTATCTTCATTTGTTACTTCTAAACTCCACAAATTAACAAAACTTCCATCAACAATTTCTATTGTAAAAGTTTCGGAAACTGTATCGTCTAACATAACTTCGCCAAACTCAAAGCTACCATCAATGATATTATTATTGGCATCTAATACGTTAATTGTGGCTGTTTCTAATGTTTTTACTTGGTATTCTTCACTCTCACTTACTAATCTATTTTGTTGCTCATCATGTATTTCAGTTATCGTTTCTATTTTAAAGTAATACGGTGTAGCTGGAGATAAACCGCCAATAGTTATGCTTCCATCATTCTTACTTTCTGTTTTTTTTGTTTTATCATAACTACCAGAAACAGTTGAATATTTGATTTGATAATAACCAATATCAGCAGTATAGTCTATAGGTTCCCATGTAATTTCAATACTTGTCGGAGATTTAGAAGTTGCAACAACGGTGGTCTTGATTGGTGGAACAGTTTGAGTAGCTTCCCAGTCGGGGTCTTTATCTTTCAAAAGCCCTCGTAAATAATCATCTTCTGTTGCCAACTTATTGTATCCTAAATCTAATAATTGGAGATCATCGGTTAAAATATTGGTAATAAAAAATGGAAACTCACCTTGTAAATTATTGTTTTTTAAGTTTAATTTCGTTAATTTGGTTAAATATTTTATACTATCTGGAATAGAACCATTTAATTGGTTGTTCTCAAGATGTAGGTTAAGTAGATTATCCAGATTCGTTAAATCAGAAATATTGCCTGTTAATTTATTACTGCTTAAATTAAGTGTTTTTAATTCAGCTAAAGCACTTAAATCTGGTAAAGAACCAGTTAAGTTTTTATTACTCCTTTCAATAACTGTTACATGTCCACCTTCACAACTAACTCCATACCAACTACATGGGATATTAGTTAAATTCCAATAGTTATCGTAACTATCAGCCCAATTATTGCCAGAAGTATTATTATAAAGTTTTACCAAAGTATTACATTCATTTTGAGGAATTTCGGTGACAGTTGAGCAAAGATTCGTTATTTTAACTAAATCAGCATAATACTCTGGTTCTAATAGATAAGGTGTAGCTTCAGCATTTGTAATTGTAGTTGCGACTTGAAAATTGTCGCCTAATTCAGATTGTGGAATGTTAAGAGTTATTTCCGCTCCAAAATTCAAACAAGTATCTATTGGAATATCGTTTGGGTCTATTAAAAATGTGACTGTATTGCCATTTACTGAACCACCTTTAACTATGCTATTTTTGACTGATAGTGAGCTTGAAGTCAGAGCGTTTCCCCATGTCATACCATCATCCAAAGTAATTTTATAATAGAAATTTTGCTCGATAAAACCATCAAAACAATAAGTTACTCTATGTTTAGTTAAAAGTGAATCAAGAACAAGTGAATAAGAACCATTCTGCACTCTATCAACAGATAAGTTAACCGGATTAATGGTAAGAGCGGCATAGACCGGCAAAACTGCCATATTGATGAGAATTATAAGTGTAATTTGTTTAAATATATATGTAATTTTATGATTTTTTATCGACATTAGTTTATTCCTTTTGTGCAACAACTACCATGTTTCTACCATTTTCTTTGGCTTCATACAAAGCATCGTCTGCTTGTTTAATTAACATTATATGGTCATCTATTAATCTAGAAATACCAAAACTGGCTGTCTGATGTCCTGCACCGGTAAAATTATGTGTTTCAATTGTTTGTTTAATTCTTTCGGCAAATTTTTTAGCTCCTTGAATACTAGTTTCAGGCAGCAATATAATAAATTCTTCTCCTCCCCAACGAATAGGGATGTCATTTTTACGACAATATTTATTTAAAATTGCGGCTAATTCAACCAATACTGAATCTCCAACATCATGACCAAAATTATCATTCACTCGTTTAAAATGATCAATATCTAGCATAATTAATGATAGTTGACGTTGATAACGTAATGCAAGTTTTATTTCTTTAACAATATGTAAATCAAAAAAATAGCGATTATAAATTTGAGTTAAATTATCTATAACTGCATGGCGTTTATCTTGACAACTACGAATTCCAACTCGAATACGAGCCAATAATTCTTCAATTTCAAATGGTTTAATTAAATAATCATCCGCTCCAATATCTAGCCCAGTTATTTTATTAGAACTGTCAGCCATAGCAGTAAGCATAATAATATAAATAATTGAATTTTTGGGATCGCTACGCAACTCTTTACAAACTTCGAAACCACTCATACCATGCATCATAACATCTAACAAAATCACATCAGGAATACAATCCCGTACTTGCTTTAAAGCTTCTGCCCCATCTTTGGCTTCAAATATTTCATATTTAACTTTTTTTAGATGAAAACACAACATTTTTCTTATACTATTATTATCATCTACAATTAAAATTTTTTCCATAATTTTCCTTGTTTAATATATGGTTGTTTTTAATTTGCTATGTTGCTTAATTCATTTTAATCTCCCGATTATCCCTAACTTAAAAGAGGCGGAGGAGTGAAAGTTGCTCCCCTCATTGTTTAAGGAGGGGTTTGGGGGAGGTTAAGTTATCAATATTATGCATGAATTGTTCTACCATCCACTCCTAAGGCAGCTTCATGTACTGCTTCTGCTAAAGTTGGGTGAGCATGGATAGTTCGGGCTAAATCCTCGGCACTAGCTTCCAATTCCATTGCCACAACTGCTTCCGTTATTAATTCTGAGGCATTATTACCAAAAATGTGAACTCCCAAAATACTATCAGTCTTTGCGTCTGCAAAAATACGTACCATACCACTTGTATCACCACTAGCCCTTGCTCTACCACTGGCTGCAAATGGAAATTGCCCAGTTTTATATTCAATTTTAGCCGATTTAAGTTGCTGTTCTGTTTTACCAACCCAAGCAATCTCAGGATGAGTATATATCACAAATGGAATAGTGGCATAAGACATTTTACTTTTCTGTCCAGCAATTAGTTCAGCAACCATAACTCCTTCTTCTGAACCTTTATGAGCTAACATCGCTCCTCCGATGACATCACCAATTGCATAAATACCGGCTATTGCAGTTTGACATTGTTTATCAACTTGAATAAAACCTCTTTCATCCATTTGTATTCCAGCTTCATTTGCATCCAAGTTATCTGTATGTGGTTTACGTCCAACAGCTACGATAAGTTTATCTACCACTAACTGCTGCTCAGAATAAGAAACGGTTACTTCATCATCAGCAACCGTAGCAGAAGTTACTTGAGCATTTAAATTAATAGCTAAACCTTGTTTTTTCAATTCTCGTTGAGCCAAAGTAGCAATTTTACGATCAGCCATTGCTAAAAAATCTGGTAAAGCTTCCAAAACAGTTACTTGACTACCTAATCTACTCCAGACACTTCCTAATTCAAGTCCAATTGCTCCAGCTCCAATAACTCCTAATCGTTCAGGAACTTTGTCAATGGCTAAAGCTCCGGTTGAATCTAAGATAAATTTATTATCAAATTTGGCTATTGGTATTTGAACTGGAGTAGAACCAGTTGCAATAATAATGTTGTCACCACTGATAGTTTGTTGTTTACCATCTGGTTCAGTGATAATAACTTGTTTATTAGCAGCTAATTTAGCAGTTCCGGTTATGCTGGTTACTTTATTTTTTTTAAATAAGCCAGCAATCCCTTTAGTAAGAGTTTCAACAACTTCCGCTTTACGGGTTTGCATGGTTTTTATGTCAATTGTTACATTATCACATTTAATTCCATGCGTAGCTGCTTGTTTTTGCATAAAAGAATAATGGTGTGAAGAATCAAGCAAAGCTTTAGAAGGAATACAACCAACATTCAAACAAGTGCCGCCAAGAGATGCTTGATTTTCTGAGTTGAGCCATTTATCAACACAAACTGTTTTCATACCTAATTGGCTACAGCGAATTGCTGCTACATATCCGGCGGGGCCGGCACCTATTACAATAACGTTATAATCTGCCATATTTAAATCTCTAATAATAAACGGTAAGGGTCTTCAAGTAAATTCTTAATAGTAACTAAAAATTGTACTGCTTCATTATTATCTATCAAACGTTGATCATAAGACAATGCAACAAACATCATCGGATGAATAACTACTTGTCCATTTTCAGCAACTGGACGTTCTACAATGTTATGAATACCTAAAATAGCATTTTGGGGAGAATTAAGAATAGGAGTTGAAAGCATAGAACTAGACATGTTAGTTATAGTAAATGTACCTCCAGTCAATTCCTCCATAGTCAATTTAGCATTATCAGCTCTTTTAGTTAAATCAACAATATTTTTTTCTATGTCAGCAAAAGACATGTTATCGGCATTATGTAAAATTGGTGTTACATTAAAGTTATTAATAGTTATACCAATATTGTAATAATTATGATAGACAATATCATTGTTTATTATAGAAGTATTTATAATTGGAAATTTTTTTAATGCCATAACTACGGCTTTAGTAAAAAATGAAATTACTTCTAATTTAGTACCATGCTGTTTTTCAAAAGACTGTTTATATTTTGCACATAAATCTTTTATATTTCGCATATTTACTTCATCAAATACTGTTGAAATAACATGCTCAGTTTGAGTTTTAAGCAATAGTTTAGCTAGTTGAATACGTGAATGTGTCATTGGTATTCGTTCTTCTGTACGGGAAGGTAAACTAGATTTGCAGTCAATATTATTTTGCATATTATCTGATTGTAAATTAATATTATTTTCAGTGTCAGAAATCTTGGATTCAGAAACTTTCGTTGCTGTATTTACTTCAATAGATGATGGAAGTTGTTTTGGAATTGTTGGTAACTTAAATTTTGTGTTATTACCTTCTAAAATAGCAATAGTTTCTCCACCAGATACATATTCATTATTCTCTTTAAGGAGTTTAGTTATCTTACCATTTTGAGAAGCAAGCACTTCTAAAATAACTTTGTCAGTTTCAACTTCTATTAATCTTTCACCTTCTTTAACTACATCACCTATCTTTTTTTGCCAATTCAATAATTTAGCGGTTGATTTGGCTGCAAGGACTGGTAATTTTATTTCCACATTGGACATAATATTTTAAATTTAAGTTAAATGTTATGGCATCCTTCAAAAGCAGTTGACAGTTGTTTCGGGAATGGAGTGAAACGGATTTCCCGAAACGATTGCTAGATATTGGTTTCGGGAAATCCGTTTCACTCCATTCCCGAAACAACTGTTCACTACTTTTGCGTTAATATGAAGGATGCCAATGTTTTATTTATATATTCAGTTTTGTTCCTTTTCCTTATTTTAGAGTTGGAAATGGTATACTCATGAAGGTATTTTATTAAGTATAAGTGAAGCTTTATATCAAAGTATATCATAAACTTTGTAGTTAAAAGTAATTGTGTTATATTCAATATTAAAGCTATTATATTAAAATTTGCATAAAAACAAAAAGCTAAATGTTCAACTGATTTAACATTAATCATCGACATCATAAACTATTTTTGTTATATTTGTTATTATATAGCATTCCCCAATTGATAAAAGAATTGCTATAAACTCTGAAGTTACGCAGAAAATTTTTAATCAATTACAGAATACCTTTTAAAAAATAAGGAAAATTTTATGGCAAAATCGGTAGGCATATTAACCGCAGGTGGTGATAGTCCTGGACTTAACGCCGCCATTCGAGCAATTGGAAAAGCTGCTATTGGTTCTTTTGGAATGCAGTTTATTGGTTTTCGTGATGGTTTTCGTGGTTTAGTAGAAAATCGAACTGTACGTTTAGATGAAGCAGCCTTGTCGGGTATTCTTATTGTTGGTGGAACTTTATTAGGTACTAGTCGTGATAAACCACATCGTATGCCAATAGGTAGTAAAGTATTGGATATGACTGATACAATTTTAAAAACTTACCACAAGCACCATTTAGATGTACTAGTTTGTTTAGGTGGTGGTGGTACTCATAAAAATGCCTTTAGATTACAACAAGCTGGATTAAATGTTATAACTTTGCCTAAAACAATTGATAATGATTTATCAATGACAGATACTACTTTGGGATTTGATACTGCTTTGGGCATTGCTACTGATGCAATTGATCGTCTACATAGTACTGCTCATAGTCACCATCGCATAATAGTAGTAGAAGTTATGGGGCATAATACTGGTTGGTTGGCTTTAGGTGCTGGTATTGCTGGAGGAGCACATGTAGTTTTGATTCCAGAAATACCCTACAATATCAATACTGTTGCTGATGCTATTCGACAACGTAGCCGCTATGGAAAAAACTTTAGTATTGTTGTAGTTGCGGAAGGAGCTATGTCAAAAGAAGATGCTAAGGTTATAAGAAATACTCAAAAATCTATTGAAGAAGCTAAAAATAAAAAAGACAAAACTGAAATTAAGGCACAATTAAAACAGTTAAAAGTTCAACAAGATGATAATACAAGACATCTAACAGAACAATTGGAAAGTTTAACTGGTTTAGAATCACGCGTAACAATTTTGGGTCATTTACAACGAGGTGGCACTCCTTCTGCTGCTGATCGCTTGTTAGCTACTAGATTGGGTACTGCTTGTACTTATATGATTGAGGAAGGTAATTATGGAACTATGATGGCTGTTAGGGGAGAACAAATTAAACCGGTTAAATTAGAGGAAGTAGTTGGTAAGCGTAAAGTTGTACCTCTTGAGCATTCTTGGATAGAAACCGCTAATCGAGTTGGCATTTGTTTGGGAAATTAATAATTTAAGTGAAAAGTGAAAAGTGAAAAACTAAAAGAACTCTTTGTAAAAATAATAAGTTGTTAAGATTATACGTTAATATTTTTAACTATTCACTATTCACTATTCACTTACTTATTACTTACCAAACAATGATTTAACATCATCTTCTAATACATAAGCAAAGGTAAATAACCATTTACCATCATCTTGTTCCTTAAATACCAAGTTTTCTATCCTAAACATTTTACTTCCGTGAACATTTTTTGCTATAAGAGATGGTCTCTCTTTCATTACTTCTGATATTATTTTCTGGGCACGACGATCATACTGATTGAATATGGTTTTAAACAGCTTAAGAAAAGCTTCCTTATCATAACTTCTTTCAGGGTCACTGTCCAAATCACCACGAGTTTTAAAAGGGAATTTAGTCATGGCAATAACTGTTGCATCTTTATTCAGCTTGCCTTTATCTGATAAAATATCTAATACAGCAGCTCTAAATTCTTTCCAAAATATTTGAGCTCCTTCTGGTACTCCACCTACTGCTGAGACAGTGCCTGCCGCTTGTACTGGAGTCATAAACAAAAAACTACACATAACCATAAGAAACAAAGAGTTTCTCAATACTGGTATATTTTTCATAAGCCAAAATTCCTAAGTGTTAAAATGGTCCTTAATCAACAAATTAATATGATACTCAATTATCAAGTTTTTAACTCTTGTTTCCATGTTTTGCATTAACACCATGTGAGTTAAGAGAATAATGTTTTTTGGAGTCCAAAGCGTTAAGCTTTGTTAAGATTTAAATTTATAAGTCAATAATATCAAAGCTTCGCTTTGGACTCAAATAATTTTCCTTAACTTAAATAGCATTGATGCTTTGCATGAGATAGTTGAATTATTATATCAATTTGCAAAAACTATTCAAAATGATACATTATCCATAATTTTTTTTCAAGGTTTTAATTTGTAGTTATGATTTATTTGGTTTAAAGTTTATATTTTTTTGTATGCTCATTCTCCTCAAATTGTTGCCCCGACATGTTCGGTCTCATCGGACGACTCCGCACACAACATGCACTTTGTGTTGTCCTATTGCCCATCTCCATACACCACAAATCCTGCCCAATGATACGGATGTGAATATTCTTTACTGCTTGCTTGACCTCGAATCATTTTTAGTTTGATATTTCGTAGAGCGTGGGCCATTTTTTGGTTGGCTTTGAGGTTGGTGAATAGCCCTATGTTTAGGTCTTTGGATGAGTGTAAATCAACTGACCAGAGGGTGACAGCAACACGGGAAGTTCCGGCGTACATGAAAGCTCTGGTTAGTCCCATGATGCCTTCTCCTCGCACGTTTTCGCTACAGTTTTTTGTAGTGCAACCGGTGTTACAGGCGGATAGGTTGACGAAATCGGCATTGAGTTTGAGGGCAAATACATCTGCCATTGTTAGGTAACCATCTTTAGTGGGATTTGATAGGACAAGGGCTGGTTGCTCTATTTGGTTGGATTTGTTTGGAATAATGCCGTGTACTGAGAACATTATGTAGCGGTAGTCGTCTAGTTTGTCGGCTTCGTTGAGGGCAAATATGGTACTACGGCTGGCTTTGTTTCCTAAGTATATGGATTTGCTGTGGTCGGCGTTTAATAAGTCGGCAATTTCTCGTACTTCGTTTGCGGTGGCTGCAAGGCGAGTGAAGCAGTTTCCTTTGATTGATTTGAGGTATGATTTGGTGCGAAGTCCGGCAAAAGTTTCTGGTTTGGAGCGTAGTTTGGCAAAAATTTTTCTTATGATGTTGAGCGTGAAATTGCAGGATGGATAGTTTGGATCTGCAAAAGCTAGAAACGGTTCTGGTGGTTGGGTCTTGCGTTCTTCATCACGGATAATTTTGAGTAGTGATGCTGAGGAGAGATAGCTTATTGGGTAATCTTCGATAAAATAGCGGATTGGTTGTTTTGGATTGGATGTTACTAGCGAGCCAAAAGGTAATCCATATAAAGGTCCAGTGGGAATAATATAGAGTGTTTCTGCATTTTTTATTAATTTACGAGCTGCTTCAGGTAATAAAGTTTGATATAAATCATTACTAGCTTGCAAGAATTTATTTTTAAATAATGGGTTAAATAAAGCTCGTAGATTTTCTATTTTCTGTTTTAAAGTGTTTTCATCAACTGGAAGGGTAAACATTTGAAAATGTTGTCTGCCGATAACCCATAAAACGATATTTTTTTCCATTACGCCATAAATCAACATCATCTCACCTTTTTGTAATACTTGATTTTGCAAGGTTTCTAAGTCAACTGGTTGGGGGTATTTCAGGGCGTAGTATTTGGGATGTTTTGCTTTGATACGCTTTTTTAACATTTCTTCCGCTTGTTCAAGAGCGGTGTATTCTTGTGGTGATAAAGATTGAGTATTTTGCCGTTTCAGAACAAGTGATTGTTCTGTTTCAATAATTTCATTATCTAAGCCAGTAAATCGCCGTGCCCCACTTTGGCCCATTTCTTCCAAAAACAGTCGTCCTTGTTTGCGTTCAAAGATTTCAAAAGCTTTACGATCATAGCCTTTATTTGGTTGTTTTGAGTGTTGGGATTGTAATAATGCAATCAGTTCATCATAGACACCAATTTTATTACGCATGAAAGAGGTTTTGTATTCTTTAATGGATAGTCCTGCACGAAGTTTTTCTAGGTTGTCAAGAGCTTGTACATAGTGTTGAATAGCTGATTCAGGTTGGTTGAGTTTGGCTTCAACGGAGGCCAGACCACATTGTGCCTTCCATAAATCATCTGAGCGTATTGTTTCAAGGATGGTTGTGCAATCTTGAAAATTAGTTTTAGCCTTTTGATATTCTCCAAGTTTCTTATAAATTATACCTATACCGTCAAGATCAATAGCTTCACCATGCTTATTACCAATTTCACGGTCAATTTCCAAAGATTGCTGGGAATAACTCAAGGCTTTTTGGTATTGGCCTATATTTTTGTACACATTGCCGATGTTGATCAAATTTACTCCTTCTCCGTGCTTATGACCGATTTCACGGTTGATTTCCAATGCTTGCTGGTGATTGAACAAGGCTTTTTGGTATTGTTCTAATTCTCTGTACACGCTGCCGATGTTGCCCAAACTTGCTCCTTCTCCGAGCTTGTTACCGATTTCACGGTGAATTTCCAAGGCTTGTTGGTAATTGGTCAAGGCTTTTTGGTATTGGCCTATGTTTAATGTGAATTAAGAGCTAAAATTCATATAGCTTTTAAAACAATATGTTAAAAACTTACCAAGTAAAAGTCTCTAAATAGTAAATTCTAATTATATGATTTTTAAAATAATTATTTAGCTCTTAATTCACATTTTAGGTACATCGTACCGATATAATCTAAATTGTCCCCTTCTCCGAGCTTGTTACCAATTTCACGGTGAATTTCCAAGGCTTGTTGGAAATTGGTCAAGGCTTTTTGGTATTGGCCTATGTTTAGGTATGTCACACCGATATTACCTAAATTGTCCCCTTCTCCGAGCTTATGACCGATTTCACGGTAAATTTCCAAGGCTTGTTGGAAATTGGTCAAGGCTTTTTGGTATTGGTCTATGCGTAGGTATGTCACACCGATACGATCTAAATCGTCCCCTTCTCCGAGCTTATTACCGATTTTGCGATTGAGTTCTAAAGCTTGCTGGTAATAATTTAAGGCTTTTTGGTATTGAGCTAATGTTTCGTATATGTTGCCAATGTTGTTTAAGGTATTTTCAACCTCATATTTACTGTCAATTTCACGGTAAATTTCTAAGGCTTGCTGTTGATAAATCAAGGCTTTTTGGTATTGGCCTATATCATGGTACACCACGCCGAGACTACCAATAAATATTCCAATATAAAATTGGCTTTTAGTTTGACGTGCTAGATTTAAACCTCGTTCCCACTTTCTTATAGCAATACGATATTCAGCAATACTATAGGCTTTTTTACCTTCTTTTATTAAACGGGCAAACATAGGATTTTCACTACCAGACAAACCTTGGCGCAACCTTGCCACTAACCCAGCTAAAGCACGTGTTTGCTCCACCTGTTTCCCCGTTCCCTCACTAGCACGAGCCAACATCTGTTGAAACTGCTTGGCAGTGTTAGGGTTATTGATAAATAATTGTCCAATTTTTTTCCAGTCTTTAGCCTGAAAGAGGGTATTAAATTCATTAGCAAATTGTTCAAGTGAAATTTCCTCAACCTGTATTTTATCTGACTGTGTTAGCGGCTCAAGCGAAATTTCCTCCGC
Source organism: Candidatus Halobeggiatoa sp. HSG11 (assembly GCA_030378105.1). Classification (GTDB taxonomy): domain Bacteria; phylum Pseudomonadota; class Gammaproteobacteria; order Beggiatoales; family Beggiatoaceae; genus DRQV01. The sequence goes on from JAUCGL010000004.1 coordinate 19,885, forward strand.
TCGTAGCCCCATTACTGATAAAATAACTAGGATTAATGCTAAAACGATGGTCTTGACTGTGTGCATATTTTTGTCTTAATGAATTATTTACGGTAAGAAATTATCCAACACTAATATTTGTAGTTCTGATAAAACTGGAAAACGAATATCATTCGTCAATAATACTGTTGCATTATTTAGTAAAGCCGTCGCTATCTGAATAGCATCTGGTGTGCGTAATGAATACTGACTTCGTAAATGAGCCGCTTTTTCAGCAATAGCAACAGATATTTCTAATGTTGTTAAGCCTTTAACATTGAGTAAAATATCACGATATTGTTGAGCTAATTGAATATTGCCATTACGCAAAGGTACTACTAACACTTCTGATAAGGTAATAACAGATGTGACAACCTTTATTTCACCTCGATCAAGTTTTTCAAAAAAATCAACAACAATAGGTAAATACGTTGGATGTTCTTCAATAAAATAAATAAGCGGAGCTGTATCCAATGCAACGATTTGTCCTTGTTTTAATGCCTTCACCCATTCCATGAATCACGCTCCGCATTAATATGCTCTTTGACTGAAACATCCTGCCAAACTTGTTTACCTAAACCACGCAACTCTTGAATACTACGATGTGATAGCGATAAATTTTCTTGATTATCAGAAGATACCTTCGTATCACCAGAAGTTTTGTCAAGCAAATGACTCTGCTCGTTTTTAAAAACAAGATATTCTATGAAATCACAAGCCTCTGCTTGAAGCTGATAAGGCAATCGTTCTAAATTATCATAAATTTTATTAATTATATCCATAATTAATCCTCAATTCTCACATACAAAGTTTTCAACACTCCCAAATTCTATTTAGGAACGCACAACCAAGAGAGCTATCTGCTTCAAGTTAATTTAAAAAATCAATTAGTTTCACCAGAAAATTCTCCTCCAGTCGGATCCCAAACACTAAGTCCAATATTTCTTGCCGCCTCATTCAATTCTATATCAGACGAGATTAACAACGTAGCTTGCGTATCCAAAGCCGAAGCTAACTGAAAAGCATCGCAACCTCTAAAGAACGTATGTTCTTGCCAATTGACCAGCGTATTCTATTAAATCCAGATTTACTTACACAACATCAACCTTAACTCCAATGTTCTTGAAACACTGTTATTATGGTTTCCAATTCCTCTTCATTTATACGTCGCCCACGACAAGCTCGTGTCAAAGTAGCAATCATTTCAACATAAGTTACGGCAGAAGTTACAAATAAATTATCTTCTGAAAATGGATGCTCAGTCATAAAACTCTGAACATGCAACGTTCCTTCTTCATTGAGGAAATATTTTACCCACGCCGAAGTATCAAAGAAAATAATCATTAACTACTCTCTACCTTGAAGAACCATTTCCTGTGCACTGGGACCTTCCCCTCTCATAGTAATTGCATTGAAAGGTTTAAAATGGCCAAGTTTTCCTTTTTGCAGTAAACGCCGATTGTTTGGTGGCCGTATTAATTGTGTAATAGCATTTTCAACTATCTGTTTTATTTTTTGTTGCTGTTCTTTTGAGGCGTTACGATAGGTTTTAGCCAACTCATTATTTACATCAGAAATATATACTTGAGTCATTGTCTTCTTTAAATTTTAGTTTATAATAATCTAAAAAACTGCCTTTTTAAGGGCGGTTGCTAGTGGAAAAGTACCAAAAATGTGTAGTCCTGCAATTCGTAACCAAGTTACTGAAAAAATAATTAGCGACAAAGCTAAAGTTATGGTCTTGACCGTGTGCATATTATTTTATTTAAAAATTTTGAACTTGATTTAACTGATTATAATATAATAAATTTTGATATTCAATCACTCATTCTTTAAAATAAAAAAAACCGCCTTTACAATTAATAAAGACGGCAGAGAAATGCTTAAAACAAATATTTAATACTTCTATTTAGCTGGTGGCTGTTTAGAATTGGCCTCAGTAATGCGAAAATATCCAGTACCCGGCATCAACTCTAATTCCGCAGAATATGCATCAGTTTGAGTTGACCATTCTGGAAAGAAAGGGTTAAGCAACTGAAAATCAATGGAAGGCAAGCTTAACACACCCGTATTCCTATCAGGGTCAAACTTATAAGTAGGGTTAGGGTAATTACCTGTTCCACATGATAAACTACCATCAGCCTGACCTTTACTATAACCATTGTTATATGCCAAATCCAGTTCTGTTTGTTGACATTGAGTCTCATTACCAGAACTATTTTCAGTCTCCACATTTTCAGCAACACTCACAACATAGCCACTACCTTCACGACCAGAACGACCATTTAACACACCATTTTCACTATAATGAATTTCACCAGTACGCCAAAACCCAGTATTTTCTCGCATTGGAAAAAACGATTCCACCGTAAAAGGAACAACTTCTGTTGAAAAAGCAGTATAAGCCAAACGTTCGGCTTTCACTTTAACTCCTTGTTTAGTTACAATAAGAGTAATGCTGGAAAGAACTTCTTGTTGGTCACTATCACTCCCTCGTTGTTTAGCACCCAATGGAATATAAAACTCATTATGATAGCTCTGCCCACCAGTATGTCCGTCTGTACACCACACTTTGACCTCATTTTTCGGCTCACTAACAGAACCAGAAATTAAATGGCATTCGGCATGACTACCGCCATATCCATCTGTGAAAGCTGTTGTAGAAAAATGGATTCCAAATCCAGAAACATCAGACAGATTATTTACCGTAAAGGCAATGTTTTCTTGTTCATTAAGATTAATCATACCAGCTTGTGCAACAGATAAAGATAATGCAGTTGCAATACCAACAGCCCTAGCCAAAATACTACGTTGCTTTCCAGAAAATTTAGTATTAAAATATTTACGCATGATTTATCCTCCTATGTAGGATAGTTTATTTAAAGTTATCAGAGCATGCAACTCTGGTAACTTACTTATAAATTAAGTTAAAACAATTGAGCTATTTGCCCGTTTGGAAAATTTTCAGACTCAATATACAGACGATCAAAAAAGCACAAAAGATAGGGGAGAAATAAAAAATATTTTTAAATAAAAGGAAAACAAGTAGATACACCGTATAAAAATAACGGCAAACAAGCGGAGATTTGAATAAGAGCAGACAGAAAGTCTGCCCTCAATTTAAAAATTTGGAAACGAAATATATTTCCACCATCATTCTCTAACAATCTGAACAATTAAACTACTCTCACCCGGCGATGGCAAATTCAATTTATAATTTTGCAATAAAACAAACAAGGCATCTGGATTATCAGTAGATAAATCGGCTACTTCAACCATCCAACCATCATCAGTATTTTTCACATTAGCAATAATTCCAAGCTTGGCCAAATCCACCTTCAAATTTTGAGCCGTCACCTGTGGCTCAGAAACCATCAAACTTTGTGGAACTGAGGAACCTTTCACCTGTGGACCTAAAGGATTTTTTACCACTGGCTCCAACGGCATCAACAAAATCACCACTACCGCCAATATCGAAGTAGCAACAGACAAACCTTTCCAATTTGAAAACTGTGGAACTAAACCATATAATTTTTGCCAAATACTTGGCTTATTAAAATTTTCCTCAAATGCCCTTTGCAAAATTTGTGGATTTAACTTAACTGGTAGCTGGCGATATTCCAACTCAGCCCGCAAAGCTTCATTTCGCCTTTCATCTTTATTCATAACAATTTCCAATTAATGATTACACTCACTCAAACAGTTTTCCAAGTATGTTTCAAGCTTTTTTCTACACTCAATAAGAAATTTCTTAGTTGCTCCTTCAGTCCTAATAATTTCATCAGCTATTTCTTTTACAGAACAACCTTCAAACCATAACCTAACAACCTTCAAACGTTCAACAGCATTTTGTTCAACTTTTTCAAAATCATCTAAAACCTCAGAAATACATATCTGACAATCCAAAAATTCAGGACAAAATTCTTCCATACCCTCTGGAATTGGTGTATTTTTCCTAAAAACATTAATGCATTCATTCTTAGTTATACGGGATATAAAAGTACAAAGACTACAATCGCCACGAAATTTATTATCACGAATGCTTTTAATAAATTTAATAGTAGCCTCTTGTAACGCATCTTCAACATCTTGATGAGACATTTGAAACTTCCATTTAAAATAATACAATAATCTCCCACCACAATCATCAAAAAAATTATTTACTTCAATAGATTGATTTCCGTATTTAATATCATCTAAAATTCTTTTCTCATCATATTTCAATTTTATTTATCCCACCTATTTTAGAAATTTAAAATCAATAATACCAAATTATCAGTGAAAGTTTCTGAAAAAATATGAAAAACTGTATAACACAAGTTGTGAGTTTCTTGAAATTTGAAAAAACAGTTAAGCAGAGCTGCTGTTGTGCGGAGTTTTTTTCTCGTTCCTACGCACCAGCGTTGGAATGCAGATACACCGCACTAGCGGTGCGAAGAAATTAGTATATTAATTTTCTGATTCACTGTGCAATCTTGTACATTAATTTGACCGTGTATTTTTTATATATACGCACCGCTGGTGCGGTGTTTCTGCATTCCAATGCTGGTGCGTCACTGCCATTAAGTTAAGAAAATAACGACTATTAATCAATACGTTATAATGTTGACTATTTAGCATAGCAAAATGACGTAACTCAATAATTAACTAAAAATATTGAAGTATTTTTTAAGGTGCAATTTTTGCTTAACATATGATTTGATATGTATAGCATTGATAATAAATATAAATTCCTTAACTTAGTGGCAGTGAGCTAGTGAGCTAGTAGGGTGTATAGAAGCGAAGCGGAAATACACCAAAATTCAGCAAAATAAATTAAATATTGATATGATGATTAACAGAAGTTGTTTTGTGGGTTTGTGGTGGATTTACGCTTCGCTTCTATCCACCCTACAATATGTTTATCTCGTTTATTTCGTTTCCACATGCCATGTGGTAATGCCATAACACCGCGCCGGAGGTGCGTATCAAATAGTATTAATCTCAATATATCAGCAAGATCATAGCTATACTAGCACCGCTGGTGCGGTGCTTCTGCATTCCCACATAGCATGTCACTGCCATTAAGTTAAGGATTTAACATTTAATATCAACTAGATATATTGAAAATCAGAGCAATTTTTTGTTAAGCAAAAACTGTACCTTAATAAATATTTCAATATTTTTAATTGATTGTCGGGTTACGTTATTTCGCTGTGCTCAATAAGCTAACCCGACCTACATAATAAATTATTGATTAATATTACTTATTTTCTTAACTTAATGGCAGTGACATAGCATGTGGGAACGAGATAATTCAAGAAAAAATTCGTTTAATGCGATTAGAACTTGCGAAAGGAAAATCAAACCATGAATGAAAGAATTGTTTCAAACCCAAATATAATGCTTGAAAAACCAGTGATTAATGGTACGAGAATAACCATTGATTTAATCCTAAAAAGACTATCAGATTGAAGCTTTGGATACTTTGCCTGATGATACCTTAATTCTTGGTTTGCATGGTAAAAATGAGTTGCCTCTTGGTGTGATAGATGTGGAAACCTGTCAAATCACGGCGGAAACTGAAATCGCAACTGGTTATGACGATGTGGAAGGGATTGCTTGGCCTAATTGTCAAGAATAGCAAGCCATATAGGTCTGATTAAGCAAAACGTAATCGGACAAAACTTCATCAAAATTGTATTATGGAAAATGTCGGGTTACGTTATTTTGCTTTGCTCAATAATCCAACCCGACCTACTCGGCTGTTTCGCTGAAAAATTGATTAGTTCACGGAATATGGACGTTCCGTGGACATCATGAAATTTCTGCGAAACTCATTTTACCATAGTGAATATTTGAAACTATTTTTCGTTGTCAAGGAGGAAGTTAGTTATTACCATTTTTAACTTAAAAAACTACCCCAATCAATTTATTAACCACCATATCAATCATGTCAATGCTTATTTTTTCTAACCGTGATCTTGCATTTATTTCTTGAGTTAATAAAAATTGCCGAACTGTCCTCTTTCGGGTATTCAAAAGAGCTTCTAATTCATCATCATCTAAATCCCCATTAGCCCTCATAACCATCCATTTTTCTACTTTTTCACCGGTTTCTTTAATAACATCTTTGGAGTCATTTTTAGCTTGTAGCAAAAGTTTTTTAAATGTGGTTTTAGTAAAATCCAAGATTTCATCACCAGTTTCTCGTAAAACATCATCTAATGACATTTTTATTTCCTCTTAAAAGGTGAACTCACACGGGATAATTCTCCAGAAATTGCATGAGTATAATTTTGAACGATTTCTTCCAAATGTTGTTCAGCCCAACCAGCACTAAACAACTTTCCTTTCTTCAAAGACAGTTCACAATCAGCTAAAAACTGTTCCCACAAATTACTTACTGCCCTTTCTCCAGATTTATTAGCATCATCTCTTGATTTAGCATATACAAGGGCTTCTCGAAATCTTAAATCACCATTATCACAGCTACTTGTCACAGTATCTACCTGCCAATTTTTACGAGACCCTTTGGTATAATCATCAATAAATTTCATATGAAATGCCTGTAATTTAGTAAAATTTTCATGTCTGGTAGCATCATAATGAGATACAAACAAAGAACAGCCAGTTAAAAAAATAAGCAATATATATTTTGTCATTTTTCATCCATCCCGGCATTTCCATGCCAATATCCATCACAACTCCCTATTGGCGTTATACGCTGTAATTTAGTTATTTCATCAGATATAATTTCTGGTTTTTGTAAGCAATTTTTAAAAACTTCAATAACTTTTTCAGTGTGAAAAGACTGTGGACTGATACGCAATACATCAACATTTAAAGAAATTATATCCGGCAGTACTGACAGTAAATTATAGGTATAAGCAGATTGAGTTTGAATTCCGTTTAAAGTTAAAAATGGCTTATTATCTTGACTAAACAAAGTTAAACCATCTTGATAATCTATACAACGATATTGACAATCATCTTTGGGCAAATTATGAGTTCTAGCGGTAAAGCAACGAGCTGAGTATGCTAAAGGTAAACGACCATATACAAAAACCTCTGTTTCTACACCATCTGGGCGATTTACTTGAAAATCAGCTAACGTATCACGAGACAACTCAACTGGCAATACCCAACGTACCAAACCAACCTTAGCTAAAAAATCTAAGCTATTATTATTGTAAATATTAACACTATGGCCAGTTACAAATTTTTTTCCTTCCAATAATTGTACTGCGGCCATATCATTTGCTTCTACCATGAACTTACCATTATCACATAAGCTACGCAAAGTTTTAAGTTCTGATTCTGCTTCTATCAAAGATAAAGTAGATAATACAACTTCTTTGCCAGCATCTGTTAATTTGGCAGCTAGTTCTAACCAATCAGAGGTACGTAAAGATTTGCGTTTAGAACAAACAGTTTCTCCCAAATAAATAATATCGACATCTGTGGTCGCCATCTGTTCATAGAAGTTGAATAATGTTTCGCGTGACCAATAGTATAAAACCGGTCCTAAAGATAATTTGTTCATAGTTATTTAAGTTGTGATTTGGCTTCTAGCTAGGTATATACTACTTAAGTCTTTTTATTTAGTTATTAAGAATTGAAATACAAGGTTAATCAATATAAAATAACTGATTGGAGAATTTTAAAAATGATAAAAAATAATTTAACACGTTTGTTACTATTGCTTATAATTGTTATCGGTATCAGTTTAGTGGTTATCAATCGTGACTATATAGATGTTACGACAGTGCAATTATGGGTAGAAAAAGCTGGTTTTGCTGCACCTTTGGTCTTTATGTTGATTTATAGCATCGGTACAGTATTTTTTTTACCCGGTTCTATACTTACATTAGCTGGAGGAGCTTTGTTTGGCCCAATATTAGGTACTTTCTATAACTTAACCGCAGCCACTATCGGTGCTATGTTGTCTTTTTTAGTGGCTAGATTCTTAGCTTCTGACTGGGTAGCTCAAAAAACTGGCGGTCGTTTAAAACGCTTAATTGTTGGAGTGGAAAGTGAAGGTTGGCGATTTGTTGCTTTTGTACGTTTGGTACCATTATTTCCATTTAATCTACTTAACTATGCATTAGGTATCACACGGATTGGTTTCATTCAATACAGTATCACAACTTACATTTGCATGTTGCCCGGTGCAATTGCTTATACTTATTTGGGTTATGCTGGTCGTGAGGCCATTGTTGGTGGTGAAAGCATTATTCAAAAAATATTACTTGCTTTAGCGTTATTAGCTGTTGTTGGTTTCCTACCAAGATTGATTGCTATTTTGCGAAAGGACTCAATACCACCAGTATAAAAAATTGGGCAGTCCTACAGAAAGTAGTGATGATTCCAAAAAACCTGTTAGGTCTCAAATACCTAGTAAGTTTAACACTACATATTGCAGGACCACCGAAAATACTATACAAGCTATATACATTCATACGTGTGAAACCTGCGAGGTTTTGGAAACCTTGTAGGTTTTAAGTGAAATTATTTATAAAAATTAAGCATTCATAATTAAGAATTGCTATATGAAAGTTTGGTAGTTCTAAATAAAGTAGTGATGACTCCAAAAAAACTGCTAGGTCTCAAATACATAGTAGGTTTAACACTACATATTGCAGGACTACCAAAGTTTAACCAAGTACTTAAAACACATAAGGAGAAAATATGAATAAACCATCTATATTACTTATTGAAGACGATGTTGTAAGTGCTGAAATGTATAAGGATTATTTAAATAATGAACCTATAAATTTAATACATCTAAAAACTGTAGCACAATCCATGGCCTATCTACAAAAATCAGTAGCAGTAGCAGTTATTTTGCTTGATTTAGGTCTTCCAGATAGTAATGGTATGAAAATTCTGGAATATGTTAAGCAACAAATGCTTGATATTAAAGTTATTGTTATTACGATGGAAAATTCTGTTGAGGTTGTTGTTGAGGCAATGCACTATGGTGCTTTTGATTTTATTGAAAAGCCTATTCAAAAAGAAAGATTGATTATTGCACTGCGTAATGCTTTATGTAACATGTCACAATCTGTTGATTGTCATAATTTTAAAACAACACGCAAACAATATCATGAGATAATTGGTGCTAGTTTGTCAATGCAAACAGTCTATTATAGAATTGATAAAATTGCTAAAAGCAACGCCTCAGTATTAATAACTGGTGAAACTGGTACTGGTAAAGAATTATGTGCTTTAGCAATTCATAAAGAAAGCTATCGTAAAAATGAACCTTTTATTACAATAAATTGTGCCACTATTCCAAAAGATTTAATGGAAAGTGAAATTTTTGGTTATGTTCAAGGAGCATTCACTGGTGCAATTAAAAACAGACAGGGAGCAGCACATTCAGCAAATCATGGTACTCTATTTTTGGATGAAATAGGTGACATGGATATAATGTTACAAAGCAAGCTATTACGCTTTATACAAGAAGGAACATTTTATAAATTAGGCAAGGATATACAAGAAAAAGTTGATATTCGTTTTATCTGTGCCACTCATAGAGATTTACCATCTGAAATAAAAATTAACAAGTTCCGAGAAGACCTATATCACCGCCTTAATGTTATTCCTATCAATTTACCTCCGTTACGAGAACGGAAGCAAGATATATTGTTATTAGCTCAATATTTCCTACAAAAATATACCGAAAGAGAACAAAAAAAATTACAAAGTTTTACTAAATCGGCAAAAAAATTTTTATTAGAGCATGAATGGAATGGTAATATACGAGAATTGCAGAATACCATTGAAAGAATTGTGTTATTAAGTGATGAACAAAGCATCACAAGTGATATTTTGCTTTCAAATATTGGTGGTGAGTCTTATATTTCGACTAATTCAAAACCGCAACCAATAAGCTATTCCAATCAGCAAATTCGCCCACTTGAAGAGGTCGAAAAAGAAGCAATTTTAGAAGCGATTAAATTTTGTCATGGTAATGTTGTGCTTGCAGCAAGGTTATTAAAAGTAAGTAAAGCAACAATTTATAGACGATTAAATAAATGGGATATACCACATAAATTGGAGGATTTTTTACAACTTGAACATCCAGATTTCAAAAAATAATCATCATGAGACAAACTTTCTCAGTTTGAGAAAAAAAATCAATTTGATCACTTAAAATCCTTAAAATAAAGGATAATTTATACTTACAATAATCAAATAAACACTTTAAATTCATATATATAAGTGTAATAAAATATATTGTGGTACAAACATTGATTATAATATGGTTATATTCTTATATTTTGATATTTTAAATTAATCCTACTTTGTCAAATTAAATGTAGATCATTGATTTATAAGAAATCACTTAAATAGTTGAACCCAATAAAATAAAATTAATAACTTAAATTGTAATTTGACAAAGTGAAAATTAGGTTCTATTTAGTATTTCACAATAAGTAATTTAGCAAATGTAAACTGAACCTTAAATACAGCAAGGCAACAATTATGAATAAATTAAATAGTTTTAAACTATTAATATGTAGCACAATTTTGACAAGTCCAAGTATTTTGGCTGAACCAAATACATCTCCCCTTCAACCTTATTTTGATGTTGGTTGTGTTGTACATGGTGTGGATGATTTTCGCCGAAATGATTCTCGATTTTTTTGTCTGTCTTCAACGGGATTTAATTGGACCTTAGCACCAGGACGAGCTGATTATGAGGGATTAGACTTTAATAGTAATGGTCATTATTACGATTCAAATACAAACTATCTTTATGCTTCCGCAGGTGATGATGCTAGGGCTCCTCATGTAAAGGGCAATATTTTGAAGATTGACCCGGGTTATCCAATTGCAGATTGTAATCCTTTTGTTGCGGATGATCTTGGACCAGTAACAGCCGTACATGCTGATGGTAGAGTACGAACTATGGAAGAGGTTGATGGAATCACATTTGATATAGATGGTGATATGCTTGGATGGGCTCAAGAATCAGGATTTTTCAAGGTTCCAAACGCAAATTTGGGACACGAAGGAAATATACCAACTGATGGAAATGAGTGGTTAGTTGACCAACCAGCTGAAATAGAAGACGTAGAAGACCTTGGTGCATGTATAGTTGGATTGTTAAATATTGATCATTGGGGACAAGCTGAGGATGGAGACGGAGAACAACATCCTAATCATCCGGCTACTATTGAAGATGTGAGTGCAGAAATCGTAGAAAGTGAGGATGGTACTTTTGTTGGACTAGTCAATTATGTACTAGCTTGTGATGACAATTTATTGGAGGAAACTCCTCCTTGTGCGGCAGAAATTGGTGATGCATTGAATACGTACAATGCAAAAGAAATTGAAGCCATAGAAGGGTTGCCTCCTTTAGGACCTCCTTGGCATACTGACAAGGTTATGATTGGTTTTCATAGTGACAGTTTGCCAGCAGGTGATGGTGTGTACCCGGGTTTGGTTTTGGGCGTTCTTAACTTACCTGATTGTACATTAAGATTTCAAGAAGTTTATGATATTCCGTATGAAGATAAACACAATAATTTAGATGTAGAGGGGTTAGCGTTAGTTTGTCCTACACCGCAGTAACCGTAATAGTCAGAACCATAAAAATTGATATTTGATTCCTACCTTGATATTCAATTTGGATGGTTCTGTTGTAATTTTAATACCCTCCAGAAACGGAGGGACAATTTATACTCAACAAGGTTATAAACTGGGAGGGAAAGAAACTGGCAAATGAGTTTCGCAGAAATTTCATGATGTCCACGGAACACGTCCATATTCCGTGTGAACTAATTAATTTTTCAGCGAAACTCCTTATTTAAAAAATATGATAACTATTTATTCCAATTTCTTTAGCCTTCAACATAGCAACTTCCGAATTCTGAATTAATGTTTCTGTTTTTCTAATTTCTGTATCTGGACAAAAACATATACCAATATTACAACTAATATGTAAATCTCGTTCTTCTATTAAAATTGGAGTGGAAATGTTGGTTATTATTCGATCTGCAATAATATTTATATTAAGTTCTTGTTTAATTGGAAATAAAATAATCCCAAATTTATCTCCACCTAAATGTGAAATAACATCGCCACCTTTAACACAAGATTTTAAGCGTTGAGCAATAATTTTAATAGCTTCATCACCATTATTAAATCCAAACTGCTCATTAATCTCTTTGAAATCATTTAAATTAATATATAACACAGCTAAATGCTCTTCTTGGCGGCATATGCGAGCAAGATATTCTGTAAACAAAAGTTTATTAGGTAATTTCGTTAAATTATCATAGTGAGTTAAATAATAAGTTTGTTGTTTATCTACAGAATTCAGATCTGAATATACTGCCACATAATGACTTATACTATTATTCTCTCCACGAATAGCACTCATTGACATCCAAACTAAATATTCTTTGCCATCATTGTAACGATTCCAGATTTCACCATTCCAATGCCCCGTCTCATTAATTGTATTCCACATTTCTGTATAAAACGAATCATCATACTTTTCAGAACGTAAAAAATTAGGATTTTGGTCTACAATATCCTCATATTTATAACCAGTTATTGATAAAAAAGATTGATTAGCATTGATAATATTACCTTCAGCATTGGTTATTAAAACAGCATCTGAAATTGTTTCAAACATTTTATCAGCGAGATGAAGAGAAATTTTATCACGTTTATGTTTTGTTATGTTTTCAATTATTTGCACAAAAAAATTGGTCGTATCATTTTTAACTATAGAAGTAGTTAAACGAATCCATGCAACTGATGAATTTGAAGTAAAAAAATATTTTTCTATTTGATAATGAGTACAACGGCCATCTAATAATTGTTGATGTAATTTTTTTTCTAATTCAGAATCATAAGAATGAAACAAATTGTTAAATAGCTTGCCGTATATTTCTTGCTCTTCCATTCCTAACATATGTTGGACAGCCGGATTACTATGGATAACTTTACCATTAATATCCAATAGGGCCATACCAATTGCAACCTGTTCAAAAATACCTCGAAATCTGATTTCACTTTCTTGTAAAGCAATACTTGCAAAACGTGCTTTTAATAAAATTTCTATCCGATGTCGCAATACAGCCCAATGAACTGGTTTAGTTATATATTCTGCTGCTCCAACTGCAAATGCCTTGTCAACCGAATCTTCATCATCTAATGATGTGATCATAATGATTGGAACATCAGCTCCACCGGGTAAATTTTTTAACTCTGAACATGCTGCAAATCCATCCATAACAGGCATTGCTGCATCCATTAACACCAAGTCCGGAGAACAGCGTTGAAATTCTTCTAATGCAACAGTTCCTTCGCCAGCCACGACAACACTATAACCTTTACCTTTAAGAAGATTTTGTAACATACCTCTCATAAAAATATCGTCATCAACGATTAATATTAACGGTGTTTTTTCTGTAAGCATATACCCTCTATTTAACTCTTAATGAAAGTAAAAATTCTTTAACTGTAAAGTAATTATATTTAAACATTATTAAATTGTCGTAAAAAACGTAGATCATTTTCAAAAAACAGACGTAGATCATTAACACCATAATACAACATAGCAAATCTTTCTATTCCCATACCAAAAGCAAAGCCAGTATATTTGTCTTCGTCAATTTTGACTGCGTTGAGTACATTAGGATGTATCATTCCACAACCCAATACTTCTAACCAACCTGATCCTTTACATATCCGACAACCGTTACCACCACAGGCCACACATTGCACATCAACCTCAGCAGATGGTTCTGTGAATGGGAAATAAGAAGCTCGAAACCGTACTTTTAAATCTCGCTCAAAAAAACGTTTTAAAAACTCATCCAACATTCCTTTTAAATCAGCAAAACTGACATTTTCATCTATCATCAAACCTTCAACTTGGTGAAACATTGGAGTATGAGTTAAATCGGAATCACAACGGTATACTCGACCGGGAGCAATAAATCGCAACGGTGGTTTTTGATTTTGCATAACTCGAATTTGTACTGGTGAAGTATGAGTTCGCAATAATGTATGAGCATCAAAATAGAAAGTATCGTGCATTGCCCGTGCGGGATGGTGCTTGGGAATATTCAATGCTTCAAAATTATGATAATCATCTTCAATTTCTGGCCCTTCCTCCACATTAAAACCAATTTGAGCAAATAGATTTTTAATCCGTTGTAAAGTCTGAGTTATTGGATGTAAACCACCTTTAATTTGTCCACGTCCGGGTAAAGTAACATCAATACGTTCTTTTGCTAATTGAGCTTCTAATGCTATTGATTGTAATACATTTTTTCTGTCTTCAATAGCAGTAGCAAGTAATTTTTTAGCTTTATTAATATCTTGCCCAGCTTGCGGACGTTGTTCAGCCGGTAATTTACCTACTTGCTTAAGTTTTTGAGTTAATACACCTTTTTTCCCTAAAAAATGAACTCGTAACTTTTCGAGACTTTGTAAATTGGAGGAATTATGAATATCTTGTTGAGCTTGATTAATAATATCTGAAATTTCTGGCATTGTTATTTTACTTAATATGTTACAATACCATCGCCAAATAGATAGTTATTTCGGAAATGTAGCGAAGCGAATTTTCCGAAACCCAAAGTTACGTTGCGAGTTTTGGAAAATTATACCTCATTCCCGAAACAACAAATTCATGGATTGGCGATGGTATTAATGTTATAAAATAGTTTTAAATGGTTTCTATTTTAATTATGTTGACTAAAAAAATTTATGGTTATTATGTCATAATTTCTAAACTATTGGCAAGATTAACAACCTAACATTTTGCTTGTCTTTGTTATTTTTAAGGTATTAATGCGTATTCTTCAAGCTTCACATGGTTTGAAACAAGAATTGTTTTTCATTCACACCAATATTCAGGCTTATTAAGTGCATCAGCACACATGATTTTACCACTTACGCTACCAATCACACCAGGATGAAGTTCTTGAACCATCCACGCATTAGCATTTTTCTCTAGTATTGGATAGGATGCTTCAAATCCTAGTACACCTGCTGGTTTGAATCCATGACGTGGATAATATTCAGGATGTCCAAGAACAAAAACCAGATCAACTCCTGATTCTGACAACATTCGCAGCCCTTCTTTTATAAGTTCACCACCAACACCTTTAGCTTGTACATTTGGAATAACAGCAAGAGGAGCAAGTATTACCGTTGATATTGAATCTTTTAAAGAATTTATATATGCTTTTGTAAATAAAATATGCCCAACTGTTTGTTCATTGATTACAGCGATGAGTGACAGTAGTGGCATTGCACTTGGATCACTTAACAATTCGTCAACAAGAGTTGCTATCTCTGGACCTTCATATTTACCAAAAGCTTGTGTCTCAACATACAATACATCATTTAAATCTGATTCAGTCGATTTTCTTATTTTCAATTTTATTTTTCCTATATTTATGTTTTTCAGTAACGTTAAACCTAACTAGGTATTTGAGACCTATAGATATTCACAAAAATACATTCGTGTGAAACCTGCGAGGTTTTGGAAACCTCGTAGGTTTATTAAGTGAAATTATTTATCTGAAAAATATAGCAGGTTTTTTAGAGTTATCACTTTATTTAGGAATACCAGATTTTAATCCTGTTAATTCTTATTTTGACAATTAACTCCACCGATATTGTCTATCCAAAAATTTCCTTTTACAGCACTTTTTATAGCAATTCTTAATTATGAATGCTTAATTCTTAATTAAAATCTATAAAAATATCAGATTCTTGCTTAATATAACTGTAGTCTATTTAATTGGGAAATGCTATAGTAAACTTCTTATACTTGTGAATTGTGATTGAAGATAATTTGGAATTAAGTTCATTTTCAAAACATATTTTAATCAATTTGCTGATAGTGTCAGTTTGATTATAATTCCATTCCTGTTTTTCGCATATAGCTTTCATAATACTTTCAAATGCAAGCATCCGCTGCCATTAAGTTAAGGAGATTGATTGGGATAACCACAAGAAATAACCCCTACAAATCATTATCTTGTCGTAGGGGCAATCCTTTATGGTTACCCTTAACTTAATGGCAGTGGCCCAGTCAACGCGAGTATCCAGATTCATATACCGTGCTACGCAATTTCGGTGGCATTAAATGCGCATAGCTGGTTTGTTGTAAACACTTGTTTATTGTGCTTACAGTTTTGTTGAATGCTTCCCACTCCCCCTCATGACTTAACGGTGAGCTTGTTCAAAATTTCAAGAAATGCCAATTCGCTTAACTATTTCTTCAAATTTAAGAACTCTAACCTAATTGCGGACTACTCGACTTCGGCTTCGCCTCTCCATGTCTCGCAGCGTGTGAATTGGTGAATTAAAAATGCTTAATTATTAATGACTTTGCCTTTCATTAACAATTAAATATACATCTAAATTAGTTATAAATTATCCCGAACACCTATGGCAAAACAATATATATGATTGAATACTACCAAGTTTTTGGTAAAAAGACCTGACAGGTTTGCAAAATCCGGCAGGTCTGAGAACTTTTTTCTGAAAGTCTATAACAGTTTTGATAAATTTAACAACAACTTACCTAGTTAAATTCATAAACAACTTCGGCAATTTCTCAGGCAATTGTTCAACTTTATCAATGACCGCATACCGATTAGCCCCAAAAATATCTCCAACATATTCATCAGCATTTTTATCCAACGTGATACAATAAGTTGTGATACCTTTCTGTTCCAGCTCACTAACCGCCATATGAGTATCATCCTTCAAATACCGTTCATCCTGCACATCAATATCCGAAGGTTCGCCATCGGTAAGCAACAACAGTAATTTCTTCTCTTCCCTACGAGGCTCTAAATAACGAGCTGCATGACGTAATGCTGCTCCCATCCGAGTTGAATAAATAGCCTCCATCGCTGCTAACCGACTTTTAACTTCAGTATCCCAACTTTCGCTAAAACCTTTGAAATGAGCGTACCGCACACCATGCCGAGTGTTAGAAGAAAAACCTGCAATTGCAAATGGGTCACCTAAAGCTTCCACTGCCCAAGCTAGCAGAGAAACAGCTTCTTGACTCAATTGCAAAATAGTAGTATCACCACCATCTGGTTTTTCATTAATAGATTCAGACAAATCCAACAGTAGCAACACAGAAATATCTCGCCCATCCTTGACATGACTCTGATAAATCCTAGTATCGGGAACAGTACCAGCCCGATATTCAATCATGGCTTTAATCAACACGTCCAAATCCAAATCATCACCTTCTTCTTGATAACGGATTCGTTTGCGTTGTTGCGGTTTGAGCAAATCAATAACTTTTTTCAAGCGTTTGGTTAATAACTGATTTTTTTCCAATAACTTATCAATAACGTTTGCATCACCGGGTTTTTGGATGCCTTCGTAAACTGTAGTCCAATCAGGCCGATAATTTTGCACCTGATAATCCCACTCATGATAATGTTGCGGTGGCAATACATCCGACTCATCATCATCTGATTGCATGTTTTCAGCCCCATGATCAGAGTGAAAATCATCTTCATCATCAGTAGCTTCCAAAAACATCCACAGGTAACGATTATCATCCCGATAGGTAACTTGAGTATCCTTAAACCACACATTAGGTTTGCGAAAACTATGATCGTAAATTTTAGCTAAATATTTAACTCCCAAATCAGTACTTAGTTTACTATCATATGGATCAGCAGCCATACGAGATTGAAATTGCTCCACAAAATTTAACAATAGAGGATCGGTATAAGGATGATTTGGGTCTAATAACGCTCGTGATAACATAGCCAATTTATGCCGAATGCACGCATACTCTTCCTTATCACATTCACCATCTTTAGGTAACGGATGGAGAGATAACCATAATTTACGTAGCCCCGGATATGTGCTAATGGCTATATTTTCAACTCTAGCATCTTCAAAAGTTTCAATAGTTAAATGCTGGAAAGCACTGAAATTATCGGCTAAAAATGGTTTTGACCACAGTCTATGAGTTACCATATGAGCTATCATGGCTCGATAACGATTTATCCCAGTTACCTCACCTAAATCATCATATACATCAGGAATATGAAAGCCTAATTTATCTAAATGTGGCAGTGGCTTACGAGAAACATCAAATGCTAATGAATAAGGACGAAAATTTTCTTCCAATTCCCAGAAAGCTCGCAGGAATAATTTAAGCTGCCGTTCATGGTCGATATACAAAGTTCCATGCCGTTCTCGCTGTAAGGAAGCATGAGCATCTGCGGTTTGTAAACTAAAAAAATCGCCCAATCTATGCGGCTGTTCTTTATAAGCCTTGATACCATATTGAACCCAGTTTTGTAAACCACCGATACTGACTTGATTTAATAGATAAACTACCTTATTCAATAATGGGATTAAGCCTTCTTTTGCTTCCTCGGCCATATTAGTTACCATTTTCAACCACTCTCGCAGCAATTTAGCATCATCCAAACGGCGAGCTACTGCTGGTAAGGTGGTCAAAAATGGATTGATGGCTGGCCCTTGTAATAAGGAAGACAGCGTTTCGGACATGTCGGTTACATCTTCAATGATGCTTTCATCGGTCAAACGCACAATTTCTGGCATTTGTTCCAATAAAATCAATACCAATTCCTTGCCTCGTCCCAATGCACAAACTCGGCTAGCAGCATTCAACCAAGTGGCAATTCCTTCTGGACTCATTGAGGCTTTGGCTTCACAGAGGCATTCATCGAAGATGTCGTCAATGTTGCTGACGCTACAGCGTAGTTGTTCTCGATATAATGCGGAATCTATTTCCATGACTTTATCCAAAAATCATATCAACTGCATTATTAAGAGTTGCCCGAATATCTGGATCATCAGTAACTGGCCGTACCAATGCCATCCGACAAGCTTCCAGTGGTTCAATTCCGGCTTGCATTAAACTGGCTGCATAAACCAATAAACGAGTGGAAATTCCTTCATCTAAGCCGTGACCCTTCAAATTTCTTGCTCGATGAGCAATTTGCACCAATTTCTTGCTAGTATCAGCATCTACATTACTTTCCTGAGCAACAATACTAGTTTCAGTTTCTTCATTTGGATAATCGAAATCTAAAGCAGTAAAACGTTGTTTAGTTGACTGTTTTAAGTCTTTCATCAAACTTTGATAGCCTGGATTATAAGAAATAACCAACTGAAAGTCTGGATGTGCTTCAATCAATTCACCTTTTTTATCCAATGGCAAAACTCGACGATGGTCAGTTAATGGATGAATAACTACCGTTGTATCTTGTCTAGCTTCCACTATTTCATCCAAGTAACAAATTGCCCCAATCCGACTAGCAACAGTCAATGGGCCATCTTGCCAACTGGTTCCATCTTTATCCAGTAAGAAACGACCGACTAAATCCGAAGCAGTCATATCTTCATTACAAGCCACGCTGATTAAAGGTTTTTGTAGCTTCCAAGCCATATATTCCACAAATCTTGTTTTACCACAACCAGTTGGGCCTTTCAGCATCACTGGTAAACGTTTTTGATAAGCGGCTTCATACAAAGCAACTTCATTGCTAGTTAATTGGTAAAATGGCTCTTCCTTGATAAGATATTGTTCTTTCATAAGCTTTTCCTTATAAATATAATTTAGTATGATAATGAAATGGTTATTAATTTTAACAAGAAATTGGAGGGATGTCTACTTGAATGGATACATTGCAGATACTCCCACTAAAAAGAATTCAATAATATAAAAAAATGAGAAATAATTTGGGCAAGTGAAAAACCTCATTGCCAATTAAGTTAAGGAGATTTATTCGGGTAACAACAAGGGATTACTCCTACAAATCATCATTTAACGTAGGGACAATCCTTTATGGTTGCCATTAACTTAATGGCAGTGAAGCGAAAACCCTGCATAAATTAACATCTTAAAAAATTAGGATTTACGCATTGACAAAATAACCTTTTTATGAAATGGACATATAGCATTTCCCGATTAAATAGATTACAGTAATACAAAATAAATATTTGATATTTTTGTAGAATTTAATTAATAATTGCTATAGCTCCCCATTTTTGTTTAAGCTTACCTAAAAATGTATTACAGTTGGTCAATTAAAAATGCTAACAGCATTAAATTGGCAAATACAGATAGACAAAGCAGCTAACCATGACCGATATTATGTTCAAAATGATAACCTTGATTTTGTGTTATAAAGTTTAATTTTCAATAGACCAACGTACTCAATTTCATTTCATATAAGAGCAAATAATAATTGTTATAATACTTGACTATCAAGTTTTTAGACGCAAGCATAGCGTCTTTACAATATTAAACAATATGCCCGGTAAAGACCACTGCCATTAAACCATAAAGGATTGTCCATATGTTATGTAATGATTTGTAGGAGGCATCCCTTGTAGTTACCCTAATCTAATTTGCTTAACACAAATGACAATGCAGGTAGAGACGTGATGTTCGCGTCTATCACGTTCATCACATTTGTTTTAAGTATAAGTTCTTCATTAGCTCTGATACTTTAAAATTTTGATAGTCCTGCAATATGTAGCGTTAAACCTACTAGGTATTTGAGACTTAACAGGTTTTTTTGGAGTTATCACTACTTTGCTCAGAACTACCAAAATTTTAAAGATGTCTATTGAATTATAGCATTTCCCGATTGGATGGACCACAGTTATATTAAGCAAGAATCTGATATTTTTATAGATTTTAATTAATAATTAAGCATTCATAATTAAGAATTGCTATATGACTGAAACTCAGTCAGGTTCTAAGCTTTAATATTTTTATCTTTATTTCGTTACTCATATGAGTTAAAATATAACAAATTTATAAATCCATAGAGATCAATTAATGAATATAACCAATAAAATTACCTTGGTAGTGATGTTTTGTTTTATTATTGCATTATTTATAATGTTACCATTCGTACTGTTTCACATAAATAAATCTGGTCAACAAGAAGTTAAGCAATACAAACAAGAAGAAATTAATCGGGTTAAACAATCTTTGAAGGAATATGTTGATATCGCTTATGTAACATTAGATACCAATTACAAAAATGCCATGGATAAACAATATTTGGCTAGGCATTATGGTCAGCAATTGACTAATATTGTTGATATTGCAGAAAGTATTCTTAAAACCAAAGCAGAAGCAGTGAAATTGGAAGGGCTAGAACTTTCTGAAGCTTTGGAACAAGCAGCGATGGAAGTGGCCAAGCTTCGTTATAACAATGGTAATGGTTATGTTTGGATAAGTGACACTACCGAACCACATCCAAAAATGATTATGCACCCATTGGAGCAAAATTTAAATGGCAAAACATTGGATGATCCAAAATATAACAGTGCATTAGGTAAAGAGCAAAATATTTATCAAGCTGCTGTGGAAGTTTGTTATCATCATGGTAAAGGATTTATTGATTATTTATGGCCGAAAACAACACCAAATGGTGTAATTGATGACATGCCAATGTTGGCTTATGTGCGATTGTTTGAAGATTGGAATTGGATAATTGGTACTGCGATTTATGTTGATAATGCTATTGACGATGCGATTGAAAATAGTAAAGATGACATAAGAAAAATGCGTTATACCAATGGTATTGGGAATTTTTGGATTGCTGATACCAAACCTAAGTTGAAAATGTTAGTCAATTCAGATGAATTCACACTTGAAGAACAAGTTTTATCTGGAAAAGCTAAACAACATTATGAATCTATTTTGAAAATTTGCCATCAACAAAATGGTAGCTGTTTTTATACTGATAATACAGCAAAATTACCACATACTAATAAAAAAGTGGCTAAATTATCATATGTTAAATTATATGAGCCGTTGGGCTGGATGTTAGGCACTGGTTTTTATTTGGATGATATTAACCGGGCTGTTGCAGAAAAAGAAGCAATGGTTAGAGAAGAAATTAAGCATATGACAATAACGCTGGTAGTTGTCGCTATTATGGCAGTTATTTTAATCAGTGTATTAGGTTATATTATGTTAAAATATTTCCCAAAAATTAAGAAATCTATTTTAAAACATTCGGAAGGCCATGATTTACAAAAAATTCCTGAAATAAGAAACGAGGAAGTTTATAAGCCAGAAGTTTACAGACCGGTTGATGGAGAAATAATAAATCCAATACCTAATAATAATGGTGGCGGTGGTGGTATGATACACACTGATGAATGTATTAAAATGGTACAAGAGGTCAGCAAGACCTTGATATCTGAGCATTCTAAATGGCTGGCTGCTAATTTATCCCAACCAGAAAAGCCAACTTCTTCTTCCATTTCTTCCATAGATAAAATAAAAAGACAGGCTAAAATGCCTTCACATACCAATACTGTTATTAATGATCTGAATAAAATGGTTGGTAAATAGCTTTTTGTTAAGGGTAATTACTTTCAAAACAATCTATTAAGAGAAGTTGCTTAAATCTTGCATTTTAATTATTCATACTTAACAAAATTACCATACATCTTTATTTTAAGGAATGAGGATTTAATAACTTCCAAACCTTATAGTTTTTTTAGATAAATAATTTCACTTAAAACCACGAGGTTTCCAAAACCTCGCAGGTTTCACACGAATGTATTTTATTTGAATCCACATTTCTAAAAATAATACCAATATGGTAAAAGACCTTATTTAAGATTTTAACATGAATTAATATGCGAACTATAATACTAATTATTTTACTTACTGTAACAAATTCAACGATTGCTAGTACTTATGGCCCAACTAAATCTGGAGATTTACTCTGGAATATTGCAGGTAAAGTACGTCCAAATACTTCCATAACTCGTTACCAAGCAATGTTGGCCTTACTCAAAGCTAATCCACATGCTTTTCAAATTTCTTGTAATCTGAATACGTTAAAAACTGGTAAAATACTACAAATTCCTTCAAATATGCAGGAATTAACAAGTAAAGAAGCAGTCAATGAGTTTTATAGACAGCGTGATGAATGGGTTAATTTTCGTAAAAAAAATAAACAAATTATTTGTCAGTTGGTTGAAGAACGCTCCATCATAAAGATTCCAACGATTAAAAACTTAGTTTCAGAACCAGATATTGAGACTAAAGTTAAAATTACTTCTACAGAAACTTTTGAAACAGTTATTCCTGAAGAAATTGATATAAAAAAACCTTCAACATCAATAACACAAGTACTAGTTACTGAAGAACCAGATAAAATAGAAGATTTAACATTAATTCAATTTATTTGGAATGACATTCAAATTTGGTTTTATAATCTTTCATATTTACATCAAGTTATATTTCTGGCTTTAATAATATTATTTAGTATTTCTTTGTTGCTATTATTATTTGCATCAATTTTTCGTAGTAAAAAATCAATTGATAAGAAAGATACTATAGATGTCGAAATAACAAATGTTTTGCCAGATAAGTCTGATGATAACGTAACAAAACCATCTGACAAATCTGAGAAAATGAAAGAAAAGCTTGATACTGTTAGGGCATATCTTGCTGAAGATGAAGCTCAAAGAATTAAGAAATTATTGCGGGAAGTTATGCAAAATGGTGATGATGAACAGAGAGTTGAAGCACAGCAATTATATGAGATAAATAAAAAAATTAGTTATCTTAAACTAACTGATACACAGGCTATTAATACTAATTTAAAAAGTGTTGAACAGATTAATAAAATTATACCAGCCGAATTATCTATAGCAAAAAATGAAGAACAAGCATTTAATTTAATAGATAAAGTGTTTATGATGTTTGATGAAGAATTAAGTACTCAAGGCAAATTGCTCGATTCTTATATTGCTAGACAACAAGAAATTACAGAACCTAATGTAGCCGATTATGAAAATAATTATCAAGTTGTTGAAGAAGACTCGTTAAAAAGACCAGAATTAAAATCAACTCGAAAATTGTAATTCTACTTTCGCAGCGAGACATGTTTAATGTTATCAGGAATCTGGTAGTCCTAAATAAAGTAGTGATATACTTTTTCAGATAAATAATTTCACTAAAAACCTACGAGGTTTCTAAAACCTCGCAGGTTTGGTACTACATTGCGAGACTACCCATATCTATAATACTTTTGTCAATGCGTTATAAGTCCTATAAAAGCAGAGTTAAGTTATATGGAGATATTTTTGAAAGATAAAGAAAAAATAGCAGTATTTATAGATGCAGACAATGCCCCTGCAAAAAAAATTGATAAAGTATTGTCTGAATTGGCCCGTTACGGCGTTGTTAATATACGTAAGGCTTATGGAAACTGGAAAAACCAAAACCTTAAACCTTGGGAAGACGTACTTCACGAGTTTGCAATTCAGCCAATACAACAATTTGACCTCACTAAAGGAAAAAATGCTACAGATATGGCACTAGTTATAGATGTCATGGATGTGTTGTACACAAAAGATATTGACGTAATATGTCTGGTATCATCTGACTGCGACTTCACTCCTCTAGTAACTAGATCATTAGCTGACGGTAAATTTGTTATTGGATTTGGTGAGCGAAAAGCTCCGTTAGCTTTTGTTAATAGCTGCTCAAGTTTTTTATACTTAGATGATGAAACAGAGGAGGCAGAAGAGCAACCAATCCAAAAACAAAGTAAGAATATTAAAAGTGATACAAAACTTATAAATCTGTTACGACAAGCTATTGAAGCTGTTGAAGATGATGAAGGCTGGGCTATGCTTGGACCAATAGGAACACATATTTCAAATCATGCTTCATTTGATCAACGGAACTATGGATTTAAAAAATTAAGTGATTTATTTATGGCAATCAACCTATTTGAAATGAAAAAAACAAATAATTCAGTATTATGGGTAAGAGATAAAAAACGAGCCAAACAACTTAATAAGTCAATTTAGCTGACCATAAAATAACTATTGATTGAAATGTTATAATATATAACTCATAATTAATGCTTAACTAGAATATTAAACCTGACAAACCCCTTATCCTAAATAACCATTTTTCAAACATATGTTAAATTATTTTAAATATTTCTTACTATTAAGTTCACTGTCCTTAATAAACTTACCAGTCAATGCCCAGTTGTCTGATAAGATTAATAAAATTTTAAATGCCACCTGTTTAGATGACAAAAAAACTTCTGTCAGTATAGTTTCAATTCCAACTGGTAAACAAGTTTATTCTTACAATACTTTAAAACCTTTGTTGCCTGCTTCGGTGATGAAGATTGTTACGACTGCTGCGGCATTACATTATTTAGGACCTGAATATCGTTTTCAAACCAAAGTGTTATATACTGGAAAACGCAATAAAAATATCATCCAAGGCGATTTAATCATGCGTGGTGGTGGTGACCCAAGATTTTCCACTGAAACACTTTGGCATATTGCCACTCAAATAAAAGACAGTGGTATCAATGAAATAACAGGTGATTTGGTTATAGACAGCCATTTTTTTGATAGTTATGATCGGGCTCCAGCTTGGGAAGTTAAACGTACTCAAAAAGCTTATGATGCTAAATTAGGAGCTTTATCTTTAAACTTTAATGCAATAGCTGTCCATGCTTTACCGGGAAACAAAGCCGGTGAAAAACTTAATGTTTGGCTAGAACCAGCTCCGGCTTACATTAAGCTTATTAACAAGACTAAAACTGTCAAACGTGGTAAAAATACAGTATGGGCAAGTCGTAGAGAAAGTGAAGAAGTTCTTGGGCAAATAAATATGCTAGTTAAAGGTAAATTGTCTATTAATTCTCAAGAAAAAATTATTCGGTTAAATGTTGATAATCCGGCTCGTTATGCAATTGAAACCTTAAGATTATTATTACAAAAAGCTGGAATAAAGATACAAGGGACAACTAAAATTGCTTTGAGTCCAACGAATGGTAAAGAAATTTATTCACATCTATCAGAACCTTTAACTTTGATTTTAAAAGAGTTAAATACTTTTTCTAATAATTTTACTGCCGAACAAGTTATTAAAACTATTGCTGCGGAAAGATTTGGAACTCCCGGCTCTCATGCAGAAGGATTAAAATTAGTTATGGATTTTTTACGAATTCTAAATGTTGATGAAAGAGGGGTGGTTATTGTCGATGGTTCTGGTTTATCTAGGAAAAATTTGATGACAACTAAAGCAATAACTGGTCTACTTGCCGCTATGTATTCACGATTTGATTCTGGGCCTGATTTTATCACTGCACTACGAGTTTTAGGAACTAATGGTATAAATTCCAAACGATTATCTAATTCACCGGCTAAAGGGCAGATTCGAGCTAAGACTGGTACTTTAAGAAAAGTAAGTACTTTAGCTGGTTATGTGGCAAACCATGAAGGTAAAGTATTTGGTTATGCTTTATTTTTGAATAACAACCGTTGTGGGTATTGGAAAGCTGATAAGATAGAAGATAAGATTGTTACAGCTATTTATGAATTGGGGAATGACGGTTCTTCAACATCACCTTAAGACCGTTTCTTAATGACTCTGATATGGTAACTGGGTAGTTAACCATTTGAAGAGTCTCAAGAACATAGATAAATATTTTAATTAAATAGCTAAACTAATTTATTAATATTTTTTAATTGAGTTGGTTTAGCATATAATTTCCGATTACGTCTATCTTTCCATAATCTAACTACTTGTAAACGCCATAAAAAATTAACTGCTAAATAACCAATTGCAGCACTGATAGTACCTAATGCTAAACATCCTAACAATAATGGTTGTAAGAGATTACTTAATGTATATAACATCCATTCAGGAGAGAAACTAAAGTTTGTCTCTACGGTCGGTATTCCCAGTAAAAATGCCCCAAATTTATAGGCAAAATAAAATAATGGTGGCATAGTAACCGGATTTGTTATCCATACCAAACTAACCGATAATGGCAAATTAACTCGTAACCAAATTGCTGCTGCAACTGCCAATAACATTTGTGCAGGTAAAGGAATGAAAGCTATAAACAAACCAACAGCCATTCCGCCAGACAATGAACGTCTATTCAAATGCCATAAGTTTGGCTCGTGTAAAAGCTTCCCAAAAAATTGCAATTTAGGATGCGATTTAATTTTAGATGGTCGTGGTAACGAATGTTTAAAAAATTTCTTTATCGACATATTTCCTCCGAATAAATAAGTATATGCGTTTAAGCATATTGGCTTTTTTCTTTGGCATATTATATTGCCAAACCCTAACAGAACTACCAGACCTCATCTGGTTTCTTCTGGCATTGCCTTTAGTTAAATTTCCTCGTACCCGTCTACTATTTTTCTTCGTACTCGGATTGGCATATGCAGTTTTTCGTGCAGATATTATATTAGCACAAAAAGTACCGATTGAACTAACAAGGAACAATATAAAAATAACTGGCACTATAATTGGCACTCCTTATCAGCATGGATTAATATTTTCTCCAAAAGCCACTGAGGAATGGCCTAATCCCGGTCTTATTTATTTAAAATATTCCCCAAATGTTCAGTATGAAATGATTCCCGGTCAAAAATGGCGATTAACAGTTCGCTTAAAACAGATACGAACTACATCTAATCCAGATAGCTTTAATCTTGAAACATGGCTGTTTAAAAACAGTATAGCGGCAACTGGTTCAATACGTTCAGCAACATA
Source organism: Candidatus Halobeggiatoa sp. HSG11 (assembly GCA_030378105.1). Taxonomy (GTDB): domain Bacteria; phylum Pseudomonadota; class Gammaproteobacteria; order Beggiatoales; family Beggiatoaceae; genus DRQV01. Next base: position 47,471 of record JAUCGL010000004.1, read on the forward strand.
TTTACAAGAATTTTCTTTATTGAACATCAATAATATACGTCATCATTTAGCAGAAGAACTTAAAACAGAATTAGCTGAATATCAAAGCGTTGGCATAATTATCGCCTTGGCCCTTGGTGACAGAAGTGCAATACCTACTCCCCAAAAAGAAATCCTACGTCATGCCAATATATCTCATTTAATTGCAATTTCTGGCTTGCATATTGGATTTATTGCATGGCTTACTTTTATTATCAGCCGTAGTTTATGGAAATATATGGGCAGTATGGCATTATTATTTCCAGCTCCTCGTTTTGCAGCTTTGGCAAGTATATTTTTTGCGACTAATTATGCCATGTTAGCCGGTTTTTCTTTGCCTACTCAAAGAGCTTTAATCATGGTGATGGTAGCATTGTTTGGCATAATATTCAATTACAAAATAGCTGCTTCTAAAATCTTTGCTATAACTTTACTACTAATATTATTATTGGAACCATTAACAGTTTTATCCATAGAATTTTGGTTATCATTTGGAACGGTTGCAATAATTTTTTATGGTTTGACTGGTTATCCTGAAAAAGGTAATAGTTTTTTAGAAAAGAATTTTATGCACATCATTAAAATTCAAATAATAGTAACTGTTGGGTTATTTCCCATCTTATTATTTATATTTGGTTATGTTTCGTTGTTGTCATTTGCCGCTAATTTCATTGCTATTCCTTGGACAAGTTTTATTGTTATTCCGTTCACTTTATTAGGAATAATTCTATTACCATTAACCAGTGGATTGTTACACATAGCTGCATTTACTTTTGATGCTATATTGATACCAATAATTTTTCTCGCTAATTTAGATTGGAATTTATGGCAGCAAAAAATATCATTATTCACTTTGATAACATCTATGATCGGAATTTTTATCTTATTGCTACCAAAAGGATTTCCAGCTAAATGGTTGGGATTTATTTGGTTATTACCTTTATTTAATTATCCTCAATACCATTCAAATAATCTTAAACAAGGAGAGGTATGGTTCACATTATTAGATGTTGGACAAGGTTTGTCGGCGGTTATACGCACTAAAAATCATGTGTTAATTTACGACACTGGGCCAAGTAAATATATCGGTAGAACTGTTATAATTCCATTTTTGAGAGCTAAAAAAATACAACATATTGATAAACTTGTCATAAGTCATACTGATAAAGACCATGATGGTGGAGTTGAAGCTATCTTGAATAAGAAATATTTATCAGTCGCAGAGATATTAACCAGTGCAGTTGATGAATATAAAACCAAATATCCTAAGTATAAAGTTGAGCCTTGCCAAGCCGATATTAATCATTGGGTATGGGATGAAGTAACTTTTCAAATTTTACATCCTCCAGCCGATTTCAAGTTTAAAAATACTAATGATATAAGTTGTGTATTAAAAATAACTAATGGTAACAATAGTATCTTATTACCCGGCGATATAAGTTCGGATGTTGAATTACAATTAATAACCAGCTATAAATCAAAGTTGAAGACTGATGTTTTAGTTGCTTCACATCATGGTAGTGCTAGTTCATCAAGTATCAGTTTTATTAATATAGCCAATCCAAAAATAGTTTTATTTTCAAGTGGTTATAATAACAAATATAATCATCCAAGAAAAAATATAGAAAAACGTTATGAAAAATATAGAATTTTAACTCAAAATACTGCTGATTCGGGGGCTATTAATTTGAACTTAACTACGGATGGAATTTTCGGACCTGACATTGCTCGTAAAAAGTTTTATTGGTATGAATGATATTAATAATGTAACCGAGGAGTTTCATTATTGTTCCCAAACTCTGGTTTGGTAACACAATGCCATTTAAGCTTTGTTTTGGATTGAGCTAAGGTATATCATTGTTAATGACGAAGCTCGTAGGGTGCATAAACGATAGTGTCATGCACCACATGGACAGATTTGGTGTATGACGTTTCACTTATACACCTTACGAGTTGTTACTTCGGCGAGTGGGAATTAGTAAATAATTCCATTAAGGGGCTTGTGTGATTTTACTTTGAATAAGGAAAGTAGTAGAATAGAAGTTGCTTGGGCTTCGGTTGTTGATTCTGTGGAGAGTGTGAAACGGGAGGCTCGGCATTGTTAATGTGTGACATTGAAATTAAATATTTTTTAAGGAGAAATCTTAATGAAGTTTGTATATGCTGTTTTAAATTGGGGATTTGGGTTACTTTTTCTGCTTTTGGGAACTTTTGGAATACTAGCTGAGTCTGTATTACAAGGAATTCCTTTTATTTTCATTTCTTTAATTTTGTTGCCTCCTGTTAGAAATTTTGTTTACTCAAAGACAAGGAAGGAAATGTCTGTAGTTGTAAGAACTATTTTAATTTTTGTTTTTTTGGGTGTATTTGGTGTTTTTAATCATCAAAATATGGAGAAAAAACATGCTCAAAATTTGGCAACTCAGCAAGCTAAACAAAAAAATGAACAGCAAAGACTGGAAAGAAAGCAACAAAAACTTGTTTATTTTAATGCCAATAGAGAGCAAATAATTTTAGATATAAAAGCGTCTCTTACTGCTAAAGAATATCAATCTGTATTATCACAGTCAAATAAGTATCTTGTACTAGATGACAAAGAGTTAAATGAGTTAAATGCCATAGCAAAAACTGAACTTGCTGATATTGAAAAGGCTGAACAAGCTGAAAAGAAACGGCTTGCTGATATTGAAAAGGCTGAACAAGCCGAGATTAGGAAAGCTGAACTTGCTGAAAAGAAACGGCTTGCTGATATTGAAAAGGCTGAGAAAACAAAACAATTACTTGCTGAATTGAAAAATGTTCCTGTTGAACAGTATGAAAAAAATAGAGATTTATACCAACAACTGGCAAAAATAAATCCTGATAACAAGAAATACAAACAAAAAATAAGTTTTTATTCAAGTAAAATCAAAGAATCAAACCAAAAATGGTATGAAGGCGGAACACTTCATGAAAAAAAGGGGGTAGATTGGCGAGAAGCGTCACAAAAAAATAAGTTAGCTACATGTGCTGACTTTATTTGGACTTGGCACCAAAAAAAATTGCTTAATGATTTACTTACAAAAAATATAACAACAACTGATGATATTAAATTTCTTGCCAATAAAATGGTTGTTAGACTTGATGCTTATTCTAAGGATAAACAATTTGTCAATTTAAAAATACGAATTAGTGCTGGTTTGGTAGCTTTTGATATGGGATGGATTACTATAGAAAAATAATAATTGGGCGTGATATAGCTCGTAGCACCATATAGACAGATTTGGTGTATGACGTTTCACTTATACAGCTTACGAGTTTCTAATAATTTAAGGGGATATAATATATATGGTCGAAATATTTAAAATATTTCAAGGATGTTTAACACTACTTATAGCATGTATAGTCGCATATATTGCAATTCAACAATATCTAGTAAATAAGAGGAAACTTCAATTAGACTTGTTTGATAAAAGATTACAAATATATGAGGAACTCATATCTTTATTGAATATAATAGCAAGTTTACCTGAAGAAAAACAAAATAATTTTCAAATTCAACAATTTACAAATGATATTAGAAATTGTAATAATAAACTTACAGTAGCAGATTTTTTGTTTGAAGATGATGAGGTAATAACTTATTTAAAAAATATACGAAAACGTAGTATGAAAACACGAACAGCCTATATACAGGTGTCCAATGGTAAAAATCTTGAAAAGAATGAATTAATTAAAGAAGAAGAACTAAAATGGTTTTCAAAACAATTTGATGAATCAAGACGTATATTCGTAAAAGCCATGAAAGTATAAAAATTATCTGATTCTAAGAATTAATTTACCTAACAAAAGCCCCAAGTCCATGACAAGGGGCTTTTTTGATTGTGTGACATAATCAAAGTTGTGATGTTAGTTTTAAGATTTCGTTTATCAAATTTAGAGGTTTAGCTACCTTACCCAAAAAATCATACAGTTTACTTTTTAAAGATGGGGATGATTCTAATGATTCGTAGTTGGTAGCAATACCACCTACAATTTTTTGGAAATTATCTTTTAAATCTTTTGCACCGTATATTTTATATTTACTTATTATCTCTCTGATAGCTTCAAGAGATTCTAATAAGCAAATTCTTAAATCAGGATTTATTGCAGACTTATGAATTTCAGAGAATAATTCTTCAACACTATTTTTAATCTCATCTAGTTCGATTTTATTTAAACTTTCTTCATCGTAATCTGATAACAACATAGAAATTGTTTTTAATGTATGCAATACATGTTCATCAATATTAGCAAGAGCTGTGGGGAAATCGTCATCATTTAAATCTCTAGGACGAACCAATGTTTCAATTTTATCAAAATGCGTAAAATAATGTTCGTAGTCTTCTCTACTACAAAATACTTTAAACATTCTTTTAGTATCTTTCATTAATTCATATACACAAGATACCGCTTCAATAATCTCTTCATTAGTAACCTGATTACCATCTTTAACTTCTAATTCAAGAACATCTATCCATATAACACCATGATTTCCATAAGTAACACTTTGTCGATTATTGTCATACCAATCTTTCAACTCCTCTAATATATTTAGGAGTCTACCTGCTGGATTATTTCCCTTAACCAATTTTATTTCCTCTACTGTAATAATTTTTCATTATATTATACAATCAAGTACACTTTGTTTCAATAAATTTTTTACAATATTAAGTTTTTGATTATGTTGTAAAATCAAGTTTTTAATATATTAAACTTTATCATATCATTCAAATATTTTATTAAAATAATCCCTTACTTCATTAAAATTATAATGATTTGATTCTTTTAAATATAGTGAAAAATCTTTTGCAATTTTATCTATATTATTATCCAACTTAGCTTTTTTTAATGCAGATAAAAGACTATTTTTTACACCATCCAAAGACATACCTTTTTCCATTTGTTCACAAGATATTTTATATAACTTATTAAATATTGGATTTCCATTAGGCGTATAACCATAAACCTCATCATTTTTACCTATTTCATCTAAATTATAATCAAATTCTTTTCCAAATTTTACCATTTCATCAGTCATAGATATTGAATTATGTATATTGAAACGGTCACACTCAATACCCTTACAAATACACCATGCATCAAAAATAACAGCATGTTTATATTTTTTTTCTTTCTGAAGAAATATTCTCATTTGATTGACAATACTTAATTGAGAAAATGCATCAGTATAAGTAATATTTAACTCATTTAATATTTTCCATCCTTCATCATTTTTACCAGCCAGTTGAAGATACATTGGTAATCTAAGTCTTTCTTTAGTCATTAACTCTTCAGAACCTTTAGCAGAATAGGCTTCCTTTAATTTATCACATGCTTCATCAAATTTTTTCAGTTTTTTTAATTGAGTAGCTTCTTTTAGTAACTCACGAGCATGATTAATTTCATTTTCATCTAAAATTTTTACATTTTTATTAGATGTACTATTTTTATTATTAAATTTTGAAAATAAATTATTTAACATATTAGTTATTAAGGTAAGTAAATATTATTAATACTTATAAGTATCTCTTCAAGTCAACTATCTTAACATCAAATAGACAGTTTGATTGCGTGACAAAATCAAGTTAAGGTTAATTTTAATAAATTAAGTTCAATTAAATTTTAGGTTTGTTAATAATAGGCCAACCAAATATTGATAAATAAAGAATAGCAAAAACGAAACTAAATTTTATCGTCCATTCAGGTAACACATAAATAAATATTCCACTTAGTAAGTTACTAAGCATTATGCCAGCACCCATGCCATAACTAGTTGATAAATCTAGTTCTTCATTATTTGCATTATTGCCTATGATATTATGGAAAATATAAATACCAATCTCTACAAAAAGTATAAGCATAATAAGCCAGTATGGTAAAACCACAGAAAAAATAGAGAGTAGTAGAACTGGAAAGATAGATAACTTAATTAGTTCAATAAAGACAGATAAAGATACAGTGTTAGCATATATTATATGCAGCATTTCGTATCTCCATTTTTCATGAACTCTTGTAAATATACTTTTGTGAGAAGACTCACTTGGTTTATAGTTTTTTAAATTTTCCTGTATTTCAGTATGTTTAATTTCTTTAGGATTGTTTTTATAAAGCCAGTCTGTCATTTGAATAAATGCGACTACTCCTCCAATAAGAGTTGATAGAGCTAAAATAAACTGAAAAATTGTGTTTGTAAGTATATTTTCTAACATTTTTAAAAAATATGGTTAAATTTAAAGAAACAAACTTATTATACTTGATATTGTAGAGAAAACTCGTATAAGCAGCTCGTAGGGTGCATAAACGATAGTGTCATGCACCACATAGACAGATTTGGTGTATGACGTTTCACTTATACACCTTACGAGTTATATTTAAAATTTTGATTTTGTCTGCTATTAATGAGAAGTTACTAGTATAATTTAAGCTTCTTTTTAAGAAACTCATTATCTTTGCTACTTAATAAACTCCTATTTTTTAACATAATTGGTGTCAAATACTTTGACTTACATAATGTACAATTATAAATCTGACTATTTTTAATAGATATTTCTAGTATTTCTTTTCCTTGTTCTGGTGATAATTTATCAATATATGGAAGTAGTCTTTTAAAGTTAATTTCAGCCCCATAATAAGATTCAGACTCTGCTATTATCTTGAATATTAAACCGATACCCCATTCAAAATCAGCTTTAATAATACCTGGTAATAAGTTATCAAGATAGACATTTTCAGGGTCAATTTTTGTTGATTGAATATTGCTCGCAAACCCTTGTGGAACACTTCCATCAATTGAAAGTGGAATTATTGTCATTTCAGTACGAAAACTAGCAATGCCTGATTCTTGAATACACCAAAATGAATTATTATAATGTTTACTCCACAAGCTAATAAATATATTAGCCTTCCCAATTTCTTGAAGTATTTTAACTCTCCACTCTTCGGATACATTTATATCTTCATGAGCCATAAATGGAGTAAAACCAACTTTGGTGAAAATATCTTTTACCTTACTAGCTATAATTTTATCCTTAGTTTGATAACTGATAAATATATGCATAATACTTCCTTATTAACCTAACACTTTCTTCACCCTCCAAACTTTGGCGAGTAATAAATAATTAGAACATATTGCACTAATTTCCCATTCAAGTCAACCATCTTAATATCAAGTAAAAAGTTTGATTGTGTGACAGAATCAAGCCGGGTAAGGTCGATGCAATGAAATGAAACCGACCAAACATAAATCCAATTAATAATTTCTGTGTTTTCTCAACATCAACCTGCAAACACCGCCCAATCTGCTGATAAAAAATAATCGGACTCTCAGTTGGACGCAACAAAATAACCGCTCCCACATCAGCAATATGCAATCCCTCATTCAACATATTAATTGTAAAAAGCTGTTGTTTCATTATTTGGATAGCAGTCTGTTATAATAATTGCATATTAAATATATTTAATCAAAAAATTATAATATTAGCAACTCGTTAAGCCGTATATGTTTAAATAATCAAAATTAAATATCAGTTATTTTTACTCATTCCCAACTACCTCATTGGTAACGTATTCATAACACACCAGCATCATTGTTCTCGTTCCCAACGTCCCGTTGGGAATGCAGTCGGGGACGCTCTGTGTCCCGCAACGCAGAGCGTTGCAGAAGGCATTCCCAACCAAGAGGTTGGGAACGAGAAAAATCTTGCAATCTATCTCTATCAATAAGCTCTACTCCTAAGCGTAAAGCTCTTACTCTGACTTCAGAATTAAAATAAGAATTTGTTACCAATATCATATTTGTTACATTAGCTAATTTTGCTCCTGTAACTAATTGATTTAATGCCTTTACATCAACATTTGTTCCAGCTTTACGTTGTTTAACTTCAATAGCAAATTTTCTTTTATTTTTATACGCAAATATATCCACACCACCATCACCGTGTTTATATTCACCACCTTGTTTAGTAATTATTGCATTTGTCCAACCGGCTGCAACAAAAACATCCTTTACAAATATCTCGAAATCTGACCAAGAAAGTTTATCTATTGTGTTGAAATTTTTAATCATTTTTTATTATTAGATTATATTCTAAACAAGCAAGGTACGTCACACGCACCTTTCCCACTCAAAAACACTTCGCATCAACCCTCAACCGGCTCCACTTTCAATAAAAGTCCCTGTACTTCTATCACTCTTACCCTCTGACCGGGTTCAATCGGCACCGATGCTTGAGCTTTCCATGCTTCACTATGAACAAACACTCGCAAATTCCCATCATCATTACTTAAACATTTACCCTCTTCACCTATCATCTCTTCATGCCCCCCCAAAGCCTGTTTAGTACGAATTTTAATAAATACTTTTAATACCCATAAAAAGAAAGCAACAGTTACGATACTTAAACCTCCAATAAGAGGTCTAGAAATAGTATAATCCTGCACTTCGGTATCTATCAAAATCACAGAGCCGATGATAAATGCAACTAAACCACCAATACCCAAAGCCCCAAAACTAGGCACAAACGCTTCCGCTATCAAAAAAGTTATACCCAATAAAATCAATGCAATACCAGAAAAATTAACTGGTAAAATTTGGAAAGCAAATAAAGCAAGCAATATCGAAATTCCGCCCACTACACCGGGTAAAATGCTGCCGGGACTATACAACTCAAAAAATATTCCATATATTCCAAGCAATAACAATATATAAGCAACATTTGGATTAGAAATTATAGTCAATAATTTATTTCGCCAGTCAGGTTCAAGGACCGTGATTTTAATTCCATCCGTTAGGATGCGATGGTCTTGACCTAATAGTTTAACTGATTTAGCATTTATTTTAGCCAACAACTGCTTCTGATTAACTGCAATTAAATCAATAACATTCTTTTTTAATGCTTCTTGAGCTGGCAGACTTGCAGAATCACGCACTGCTTCCATAGCCCAATTAGGATTCCGTCCGTGCATTTGAGCCAGAGATAGTAAATAAGCCTCCGCATCATTAACCATCTTATTCTTCATAGTATTGGATTCTGGTTTGGTAGTAGCAGCAATTTGTACTGGAGTAGCAGCACCTAAATTGGTTCCGGGAGCCATAGCCGCAATATGACTTGCATATAAAATATACGTCCCAGCACTTGCTGCTCTTGCCCCAGACGGACTCACATAAGTAACCACTGGAATTGAAGAAGCAATGATGCTCTGCACTATATCTCGCATTGAAATATCTAATCCACCCGGAGTATCCATTTGCAAGATAATCAAACGAACTCCCGAACTTTGTGCATCCGCTAAACTGCGTTTAACATAATCGGCAGTAGCTGGCCCAATAGCACCATCTATTTTTAGCAACCAAGCTTCATTTTTAGCATTAGCTTGAAATGAGATAAATACAATGAATAGTAGTAAGGTGATTTTTTTCATAATTATTTTATGTGATTAGGATTAAAGGTTAAATAATCAAATAGTGATTTTTATAGCCAACAAACTCATCAAATTTTTTATAAAAATGCTTGCTTAATATTTTTAATATGTTATAATGGTTGTTTCTATTGGGTCGTTAGCTCAGTCGGTAGAGCACCGGACTTTTAATCCGTTGGTCGTGCGTTCGATTCGCACACGACCCACCATCCTTCCTTTAAGATATTGTCTAGATTTACTTTTTAAGTTGTGCTTTAACGTATTTAACTAAAGCTGTGCCATCACAAATACAACTCATATTTTCCCGATAAAATAATAATTGTCTGATTGGGGAGCCTTCTTTTTGCATAATTGGATGTAAATTTTGAGGATGTAAATGCTCCTGTTTTGTATTAATATTTTCCACTTCATCGCAGACAATTCCTAGTGGATGCTCTTCATCTTTGGTTTTCAGCAATATAAAAAACTCTCGACTGCTAGGCATTTTTGTCATCAAGGATAAATCATTATCCAGACAATATACTCTTGATTCTAATCCATGCCCAACAAATCGACCTATTTCAATCTCATCAGTTTGATTTGGTTGAATATCAGCAACAATTTCCACTGATTGCACTTCGTTTTGAGGGATAAATAAATAGCAGTTATCAAATGCTAATAACATGTAAAAATCGGCGATCATTTTTGTTGATGTCTTTTATAGTTGTATAATCTTGGTTTAATTGGATATATTTGAATATTAGTCTTATTATCCGTTGGTTTAGTATAATTTCTAGCAATTCTAAAGCCAATAGTAAAATCACCGTTTTTACTTTTAAAACGAGCTGCTGATCTTGTATAATTAGCTAAACTATACCAAGAACCACCACGTATAACCATTGCTTTTTCATTGAATTTAAGACAATGTTGCTCTTTACCATTATATAATATTTCGTATTCTGAACATGTCCATTCATAAACATTGCCGACAGTATCATACAGGCCAAAATAATTGGGTGCAAAAGAGCCTACCTTAGCAGTTTTTTTATTATCCCATCTACTACCACAACCATCACAATTACTCTGGTTATAACCAATTTCATTGCCCCACCAATAAATGGTGTTAGTTGTAGCACGAGCAGCATATTCCCATTCTGCTTCGGTAGGAAGTCGATATTTATAACCAGTTTGCTCACTTAGCCAATCAATATATGCAATAATATCTTGCCAAGCAACATTAATAACTGGTCGTTTACCACGTCCCCAACCTTCATCTTTTGGTAATTTACGCCCGGTTGCCAGTGCAAATTGGTCGTATTCCGCAAAAGTTACTTCATAACGTCCAATTGCAAAACTATCAATAGACACGGTATGTACTGGTTGCTCCCATTTAGCTCCAACATTTTGAATATCTCCCATTTGAAAATGACCAGCCGGAATAACTACCATTTCTGGCCCATTCCCTTCAATTTTTAACGAGTCCTGAAAAAATTTATCAGATTTAGGAGTATTTTTTTTAATAGCTGATGATATTGCTGCTTGAGTTGTTAAGGTATAAAGTGGAATAAAATAGTTATATTCAAACCAAAGTAAAACTCCACCTACAGTTATACTAGCAATAAAAGTAGCAATGAAAACCCTTGCCAAGTTAAGCCTCTCTTGATTTTTTTAAGTTTAATATTTATTGGTTTAGTCTTATTTAATGAGTAGTACCGTAAAATACAATAGCATTATTTTAACATATATTTAAATGAATTTAGAACTTAAGGAATGTGTATGGCAGAATGACCATATTAAAATTTGTATAAAAGCAGAAAATTATGGATACTTAAGAACTTTAATAAACACTGCGAGACATGGAGAGACGAAACCAAAGTCAAGTAGTCCATAACTTACGTGAGGGTTCAAAATTTTGAACAAGCTTACCGTTAAGTCATGATGGAATCGGTGGGATGAAATATGTATATTACTGTTTATATTATTAAATATCTGCGAAACTTATCTTTAAACATAATGATTTTAATATATCAGTCTTAATACATTCAAAAACTTGATTATCTAGCTGTAATAGTTTATTCTTAATTTTTATAGGTATTTATACCCATTTCTTGTGTACATTAAATAATTTATTAAAATGACAGAATATATTTTACAAAATTTCAATTTTAACCAACTAAACTCGCCTGATTTTAAAGAAGACAGTGTACGAGAAGTATTGATTTTACCTATTTTACAGCAATTAGGTTATGAAAATCAATATATTGTCCGTAGTAAATCTTTAGAACATCCATTTATAAAAATTGGTTCTAAAAAACGTAAAATTAAACTGATTCCTGATTATTTGCTTAAAGTTGCAGATAATTATGCGTGGGTATTGGATGCCAAAGCACCAACTGAAGAAATCAAGACTGGTGAACATATTGAACAAGTTTATTCTTATGCGATTCATCCCGAAGTAAGAACTAAATATTTTGCTTTGTGTAATGGCTATGAGTTTGTTGTATTTAGACCAGATACCGAAAATCCAGTTTTATCTTTTCAGCTTGCTGAAATTCAATACCATTGGGAAACTTTGCAAAATTATCTTGCACCAAGTGCCTTTCAAAGTGGAAAGCATTTTGTGTATGAAACAACAAATCGTGCTAAAAATTTTCCAGTTAAAGAAGCTGATTTTAATTATTTAGATCGTCCATTGTTAGATGAATTACCTGTTAAAAAGCAAGCAGCTAAACGACATTTTGGTGTACATGGTTATTTTACTAAGCAAGCTTGGAATGTTGTACAAGAATATATTCGTCATTTCAGTCGTCCTGATGATTTAGTGCTTGATCCTTATGGTGGTAGTGGTGTAACTGCGATTGAGGCAATGATGACTGACCGCCGTGCAATTCATATTGATTTAAATCCAATGTCATTTTTTTTGGTAGATAGTTTAGCGACCCCAGTTAATTTAGATAAATTAGGCCAAGCATTTGAAAAAATTAAAAATCAATTTGAGAAAAAATGTCCAACTACAGATAAGGAAATTTTACAAGCCTTAAAAAAATATCCCTATCCAACTGGATTAGTCTTACCAAAAAATTCAGATGTAGATACTATTGAACAACTATTTAGCCCTAAACAAAAAGCTCAATTAGCCTTTCTTAAAAGCCTTATTTTGAAGCAAAAAGATAAAAGTATCAGAAAATCTTTACTTATAGCTTTTTCCAGTAGCATTACAAAAACAAATTTAAGTTATCACAACTCTAAATCAAGAGACAAAAATGCAGGTAATGCCGCACCTTTCGCTTATTATCGCTATCGTGTAGCTAAAGAAGATGTTGATTTATCTGTTATTTCTACTTTTGAAACTAAATTTAAAAAAATAGTTGCTGCAAAAAAAGACATACAATCTAAAATCAATCCTCAAACAATTGACCGTTTGCAAGTTATTAAAGGCACAGCAACTGATTTAAGTTTTTTAAAAAATGAAACTGTTGATTACATTTACACCGATCCACCTTATGGTAAAAAGATTCCTTATTTGGATTTATCTACCATGTGGAATGGTTGGCTTGATTTACCGGTTACGAGAGAAGACTATGCTCAAGAAGCTATTGAAGGTGGTGAACATGATAAAACCAAAATTGAATATAATGCGTTGATTGCTTTGTCTATTGAGGAAATGTACAGGGTATTAAAATTTGACCGTTGGATGAGCTTTGTTTTTGCTCATAAAGACCCTGAATTTTGGCATTTGATTATTGATACCGCAGAACGGTGTGGTTTTGAATACGCAGGTGCGGTGAAGCAAGCTAATGGACAAACCAGTTTTAAAAAACGACAAAATCCATTTACCGTGTTGTCTGGCCAATTAATCATTAATTTCAAAAAAATCCGTCAACCAAAAGCAATTTTGAAAGCTAATCTTGGAATGAATATTGGCGAAATAATTATGCAAACCATTGAAGGAGTTATTGCTAAACATAATGGTGCAAGATTAGAACAGATTAATGATGAGTTAATTATCAAAGGTTTAGAATTAGGATTTTTAGACTTATTGAAAAAAGAATACAGTGATTTAACTCCTCTTTTAATGCAAACTTTTGATTATAATGATGAATCAGAAGAATTTACAATTCGGAAAGATACTAAATTCAAAACTTCTGTTGATGAACGTTTACGGATTAAATATTACTTAATTTCTTTATTACGTCGTTCTGAATTAGAAAAAAAATATCCAACTTTTGATGAAATAGTGTTGCATATTATGCCATTACTAAAAAATGGAACCACTCCAGAAAATCAAACTATTTTAAATGTGTTAGAAGATATTGCAGTTAGAATAGAAACAGATAAATGGAAATTACAAAGTGAAAATCAAGGAGAATTACATTTTTAATAAGGAATTCCGCAGGGACTTCATGATGCTAAAGGAAACGTCCCTATTCCGTGAACTAATTTATTTTTCATTGAAACAGCGTAATAGTTGCCTCAACCTCGGCTTCGCTTATCCATGTCTAACATCGTCAGTTTCTTATCACAACTTATTAATTATTTTAGCATTATTAGATAATTTGACAATTTTGTCATATTTCTTATCACCGGGACGATATAACTGCGAATATCTTTCCTCACGAAATACTTCTTCTTCAACACAAGGAGTGGTGTTCTTACCCTTGAAAATAAATTTAAAAATAGGTTTGATTGGCAAAACGGCAAAAATTAGCATAAACATTAACCATGCCACAAATTCAATATCATCCATATTTAAGATACCTTGCTTAAATTTTATTTAATATTATTGGCACATACATTGCTTATTATATTAATAGCATTCCTCCTTATATGTATTTTACCTCTCTCCATTTGGCAGGGAGGTTTTTTTGTTTTTTCTTAAAAGCTTAAATGAACTGACCACCACTTTTAAAGATGGATGAATTCACATAACCACTTAACAGCAAGTCTATTAAGACTAGACATCTTTCCTTACATAAAACTTTCTCAAGTTGATAAAAGTAGCAACTTATTCGCCATGTTAAACTTATATCTGTTTACCTAAATAAGCTTCTTTAACTAAACCATTTCAAGAGTGTTTCTAAAATAATTATTTATCAATAAATTAAGCAAAATATTTTATACGGTTTTCATGCAAGTTATTAATTATTAAACATAATATAAATTATTGAACTCTTCTAACAGTGATAAAGATGTGGAGATTTGTGATAAGGGAAAACTGCTTGAATAATCAGTGTTCTCAAATTTTAACCAAGTAATCTTTGTATAAAAATTATGAGATAAAAAGGTAAATTAAAAAAAATAACAAAATTACTTGGTAAAAATATATAACTTATTAATAAATAAAGATTTTAAAAATACTCTTGAAATACTTTAGTAACCATATAATTTATAAAAAAATTAATATTCTTTAACTTTTGTCAATGTGTAAATCCTATGATATTACAACAAATTTATCACTACTATATTTAGGATTATCAAAAAATGGATGCCACCAATTCAGATGACACCCATTTATTTTAATACAAGGAATCCAGTATCTTCAAATTTATCAGATTTAAAGTTGGATTCCTACGCCGTTAATTGAAAATATTCTCAATCAGAAAATAACTTCTGTCTAGCTCCATCTGGATAAACTAATACAAAATTGTCTTCTTCTTCAAGAACCTGCAAATTGCCATCTGCTGGAACATCGCCTTGAGTTACTTCATAATCAACTCGGCCACTATAAGTTGTTCCATCAAGAGTAAATCGCAATTTCTGAGCAGTTAAACCAACAGAACTATCAACAGCTAACAAAGCATCCATATCAGCTGGGGCAGCATAAAACGATTGTTGACGTTTCTTGCCGTCCTGTTCAAATACAAAGTTTGCTACTTCTGCAACAGATAAACCTATTTCAGCATTTGTTTCAACTGAGAACAAGTCAGGTCTTGCACTATACCAAATAGCATCAGAAGCACTTACCTTAACATTACCATTAGCTTGAACTTCCACATTTGGTAAATTAATTGCAGCTAACGCAATCTGTAAAGCATCAAGGTTTTGAACTGCTGGTTGAGCGGTTATATCTAAATCAATAGCAGTTATGAAATGTACAGTTTGAGTTGGAGTTAATCGCAAACTAGCATTTCGTTTAGTACTATTAGATGCTGCAATTCGTACAGCATATAAGATAGTATTATCTTCAGCTTGTAATATATCAGCATTTTGAGTAACAATCAAACCCATATCTTTCACTAAAGCATTGATAGCTGCCAACAATGAGTCATTGATTCTAACACCAATACCAAAAGTAATATTATTACCTAAAATAACTTCCGAACCAATTATTACACCTTCCAGATATGTATTATCTTCAATCGTCAGATTTTGCAATAAGGTTGGGGCATTGATATCACCAATAATATTACCTTGTAAATTAACTTTTTCAAGCGTGGTATCAGCAGCAAAACTAACATTTTTGAACACACCACGCATAGAGCCAGAACTTGTTATAGTACCACCAACGGTTCCATTTTCTAAACTAGTACCAACAAAGTCAAAGTCATTAATTTGACCATTATTGATGATAGTACCAGTGAACTTACCACCAGTTACTACAGCATCTTCAACAACTGTCACTCTGGAAACCATACCAGTAACAGTTATGTTTCCGCTAAGTTCACCACCAGCAATACTACCATTAATAGTAGCATCTGTGATTAAATGACCGTTATTGCTACATACACCATTGATAGTACCAGTTATTGGACAACTACTACTACTTGGATTAATAAATGGAGTATCATTAGCACTAGTTGTAGTATCTGTAGTATCTGTAGTATCTGTAACATCTACAGAACTGCTTATTAGCTCTTCTGCTGCAACAACTGCTAATTGAACTTTAGCTTCTGCTATAGCACTCATGTCAGATTGTGATATTGCTACAATAGTTATAACATCAGTTGTATTAACTTCTGAACCTAACACAACATTGAAAGTTATATTAGCACTTTGCAAAGCTTCTACTGTAACAGAACCATTAGCATCAACACCAGTCAGCCCTTCAATAGCCCAACCAATAGAATCAGCTACACTAACATTGAAATTATCTGCT
This sequence comes from Candidatus Halobeggiatoa sp. HSG11, assembly GCA_030378105.1. GTDB lineage: Bacteria > Pseudomonadota > Gammaproteobacteria > Beggiatoales > Beggiatoaceae > DRQV01. The sequence continues at coordinate 64,002 of JAUCGL010000004.1, forward strand.
TCTGCACTACCATTAGAAATGGTTACAGTTATTGGTAATACATCACCTGGTTCACCAGATAATTTACCCGGTGCGGCTAAATTAACATCCCGTAAAATCTTAGCTGGACCAGATACTATGTTAGTTGCTTCAATAATATCTTCTAAACTCTTACCATCATCTAGTTTGACATTATCAGCAAATATATTAACATTACCATCAGCTTTTAATGCTTTACCAATAGCACCAGTCAGGTTAATTGAGCCACCTGGACCAACTGCAATTGTTATATCACCAGTAGCTGTTATGGTACCTTCTTCCATATTGGAAAGATTAAGTTGCCAACCTTCACCACCATAAATAGTTACATCGCCACCTTCAATTTTGACATTGGCACCATTAAGATTAAGCACTGATGGGTCGGTATTGAAACCTCCATCACGGCCATTTTCACCCAATGGTTCACAGTTAACGCCACCATCACCGGTAGAGAACGTGCCTGCTAGTAAATTGACCACACTACCAGCATTCAAACGCATATTACCACCATCACCACCATGTTGAGCTTCAGTAGCATTAACATTACAATTACCGCCATTGCCAGCATTGATACCTTGGCCATCACTTTGTAAGGAATTATTACCCCAGATAGAAATACCGCCACCTTGGCCAGCACGACCTTTTTCATTGTCAGTTAAATTACCACCTCTACCTGCACGAATAATACCTATATCATCAGTATTAGTAATATTAGTACCATAAATACTTAACCAACCACCAGAAGCTCCATTATGTAGACCATCACCACCATTACCACTAAGAATAGTACCTTCATTACGAACTATAGCAGCATTTAAATAGATACTAGCACCGGGTTGAGCACAACCTGTTTTACCTATAGTAGACCAATAATCACCATCACATCTAGTATAACCATCTTCATCAGCACCGTGAAGACCAAAAATAGTACCTTTATTTTCTATATAATCAGTAGCGTTGACATTCAAATAAGGATAACTTTGACCAGTGGAACTTTCTAAAGTAGCATTTTTATCAATACACAAAGCTCTGACATTAGCATATGGAATACCAGATACAGTATGACCGGCTTTAATCCGTACTACATCACCAGACCTTGGTTGATTAGGAGTTGCTTCTTCATCTTCATTCAAGTTTTTCAGACGTTTCCAAGTATTAGTTGGTGTACCATAAACATCCCAATACCAACTTTCACCATTAGCATTTCCGATTTCAGTCCGATCTGCCCAATTACCACTGGTAATACTTTCAATAGTTATATTTTCATCAGAACAATCTGCTGGTGCAGCACCAACACCAGATAAACCAATATTTTTTTGAGCGGCATTAGTATCAACAATAATAGTTGCTTGCCTATCACCTAGTTCTTGTGGAACAAAATAGGAATATAACCAACATTCTTCATTTGGCCCTAAACTATTCGCATAAGTACACCAAGACCATTGATAACCAGTGAAATCATCGGTATTACCTACAGCTGAGATGGAATCAGAAGCAAAATTAATATTAACATCACCAGTATTTTTAACCACAAAATTTTGATGATTAGAGTAATTATAAACTCCTACAGTTGCTTCACCAAAATCATGAGAAACTGGTTCAATTGTTAATGCTGGATTACCATTTAAAACTGCTTCGGCATTTATAGCAACAGTTTCTACATTACCATTATTGAAGGTAACTTGTAGTTGAGCATCTTTTTCGCCAGCAACCGTTGGATCAAATTTAGTTTGGAACCAACAGGAAGAATAAGAATTATCTCTCCAACTACCATGATAGCAATTCTTATTTTCAACAGAGAATTCGCCAGCATCATTACCAATTATAGATACATTTTCAACTTTAAATCCATCACAGCCTTTGATCCAAGTATAAACTGAAGTATGTATGGAATGACTAGCACCAATCATATCAATACCAAAATCAAGTGGTTGTGGCCAAATGCTTAATCCGCTTTGGAAATTATCACCTTCACACCAACCTAAGCCTTTACCAGTTATAGCTACTTCTACTGTTGGACTATCTGGATCATCGGAAGGAATTGACAAAGTTGCAGCTTTATCACCGGCTGTTTCTGGTTTAAGCTGTAATATGGTAGTACAATAGCTAGATGGACTAACACTTGTATTGGAACAAAAATCATACTTAAGTATAATGTCTGCATCACCAGTTAGACCAATTTGTCCTAGTGCTAATGGAGAGTTACCAGTATTTTTGATTTTAGCCGAAACATAATCCGAACCACTATCAACTTGAGTTTCACCAAGATCAACTGTATTGGATTCTAACTCAATGTTTGGAATCGCAGCTATACCATTACCAATTAATGATAATATTTTAGTTAATACTGGAGTGGTAGAAGAACTAGATTCAAATAAAGGAATAGATACGGTAGTTTCTAATTCTCCCGCAGATTTAGGCGTGAAAATAACTTTCAAGTAACAATAGCGATTGTATCTAACTTGCTTCTTATCTTCACAAGTAGATTTAAGCGTAAAATTATCAGAGTCAGCAAGAACAACATCTCCGACAAACATATCTGACTGTTCAATATTGTAAACTTTAACCTTTTGATAACGAGAAGAATTATTAACAATTATATCTCCAAAATCAACAGATTCTGGTGATATTCTTGCGTCAATTGTAGTCGGAGTTCCAAGTTCATCAGTAGTTGGATTTCCGAGTTCATCTTCGGCATACACTGTATTAAGCACAGCATAGCTATTAATCAACAAAGTAGCAATTAATAATAGCCAAGGCGGATAAGTAAGTGTAGGATTACACTTTTTAATATGGAAATACACAATTAATCTCCTACAATTTTTAAAGATATAAAACTGACAGAATTATCTATAATAAAACTCTGGCAGTTCCACTATTATATTTGGTTAAAAAACCAACATATTTAATTATAGTTGACTTAATTGTGCTTGTCTAATTTTTAATGTGAATTTAAGACTGATGTTACGCAGACAGACTAACAAATAAGTTGGATGTATTGAGGAACAAAGCACATCAAGTATGTCGAGTAGTCCACAACTTGCGTAAGAGTTCTTAAATTTGAAAAAATAGTTTAAGCGAAGCTACATTTCTTGAAATTTTGAACAAGCTTACCGTTAAGTCATGGTGGAGGCGGCAGGGCGGCGGCTATTGGACATTTTTCCTTACAACTAAAAGACATGATTGAAATGGATTTTATTGAGTAAATAAAACTTTGGAGACGCAATGCTTGCGTCTCCAGTTTCATCATGCGTTTCCAGCTCAACAATCACTATAAAATTCTGTTAAAACTTGATATAGCAATTCTTAATTATGAATGCTTAATTCTTAATTAAAATCTATAAAAATATCAGATTCTTACTTAATATAACTGTAGTCTATTTAATTGGGAAATGCTATATTCAAACATTATTTATAGCTATCCTTAAACTTATGCCAAAATCGGAGCCAACCACCGCTCAACTTCTTCCACTGTCATACCTTTCCGTTTAGCATAATCCGCAACTTGATCTGACTCTATCTTGCCAGTACCAAAATACTGGCTATCAGGATGAGAAAAATACCAACCAGATACCGAAGCAGCCGGAAACATAGCAAAGCTTTCTGTCAAATTAATATCAGCATTTTCAGTTGGTTGCAATAACTCCCATAAAATAGCCTTTTCAGTATGATCGGGGCAAGCAGGATAACCCGGAGCTGGCCTTATTCCTTGATAACTTTCTTTAATTAAATCAACATTAGCTAAACTTTCATCCACAGCATAAGCCCAAAACTCCTTCCGAACTCTTTCATGTAATCTTTCCGCAAAAGCTTCCGCCAATCTATCTGCTAAAGCTTGCAGTAAAATAACATTATAATCATCATGTTGCTGTTTAAATTTAGCTATCTGCTGCTCAATACCCAATCCAGTTGTCACCGCAAAAGCTCCCAAATAATCCTTATTATCTATCGGAGCCACAAAATCGGCTAAACATAGGTTAGGACGGTCTTTTTTATCCAATTGTTGACGAATATGATGCAACGTAGTTTTAACTTGAGTGCGAGTATCATCAGTAAACAACGCAATGTCATCATTATTAACCACATTAGCTGGAAAGAAAGCAATCACACCTTTAGCCTGCAACCAATTTTCAGAAACAATCTGTTGTAACATGGCCTTAGCATCGTTATATAACTTTTGAGCTTCACTTCCAACTGTTTTATCATCTAAAATTTGCGGATATTTACCAGCTAAATCCCAAACTTTAAAAAATGGAGTCCAATCAATATATTCCATTAATTCGCTTAACGAATAATCAGCAAATACTTTCACACCTAAAAAAGTTGGTTTGGGTGGAGTGTAGTTTTCCCAATCAATCTTAACTTTATTGGCTCTAGCTTGTTGGAGAGATAGCTGTTTCCGAGCCTTTTTATTAGCTCTCCGTTCTCGAATTTCGGCATATTCAGTGTTTATTGCATTAACATAGTCATTTTTCAAACTAGGAGAAAGTAATTTCTGCACAACTCCAACCGCCCGTGAAGCATCAAGCACATATACCACTGGCTGACTATAATTTGGAGCAATTTTAAGTGCAGTATGAACTTTAGAAGTAGTTGCACCGCCTATTAATATAGGAATTTCAAAACCTTGTCGTTCCATCTCCTTAGCAATATGTACCATTTCATCCAAAGAAGGAGTTATTAATCCAGACAGACCAATCACATCACAATTATGCTCTTTGGCTTTTGCCAGAATGGTTTCTGATGATACCATAACCCCAATATCAACCACTTCAAAATTGTTACATTGCAACACAACAGCTACAATATTTTTACCAATATCATGTACATCACCCTTAACCGTTGCCATAAGGACTTTACCAGCACTACTACTTACCCCATCTTTTTCTGCTTCAATATAAGGCATTAAATGAGCAACCGCCCGCTTCATAACTCGTGCCGATTTAACTACTTGTGGCAAAAACATTTTTCCAGCCCCAAATAGATCACCAACTATATTCATGCCATCCATTAACGGTCCTTCAATCACATGTAACGGACGGTCAGCTTTCAGTCTAGCTTCTTCAGTATCAGCATCAATATAATCAGTTATCCCTTTCACCAAAGCATGAGCTAACCGCTTCTCAACTGGCTCTTCTCGCCATGCAGCAGTCTGTTCCTCAGCCTGATTTTTACCACCAGCTTTATATTTATCCGCCACTTCCAGCAATCGATCAGTAGCATCTAGCCGCCGATTTAAAATAACATCCTCAACTCGTTCTCGCAGTTCGTCAGGCAAATCTGCATAAATTGCTAACTGCCCAGCATTGACAATCCCCATATCCATACCAGCTTTAATAGCATAGTAGAGAAACACGGAATGAATTGCTTCTCGCACTGGATTGTTACCTCGGAAGGAGAACGATACATTAGACACACCACCAGATATTAACGCATGAGGTAAAGTTTGCTTGATTTCAGAAACAGCTTCAATAAAATCAACCGCATAGTTATTATGTTCTTCAATCCCGGTGGCAACTGCAAATATATTTGGATCAAAAATAATATCTTCTGGTGGAAAGCCAACTTTTTCCGTCAAAACTTTATAGGAGCGAGTGCAAATTTCAATTTTGCGTTCCTTAGTATCAGCCTGTCCATGTTCATCAAACGCCATCAAAATAGTAGCTGCTCCGTAACGTTTGATTAAACTAGCTTTTTCTATAAATAACTCCTCGCCTTCTTTCATGCTGATAGAGTTGACAATAGATTTTCCTTGCACACATTTTAAGCCAGCTTCCAACACTTCCCATTTGGAGCTATCAATCATGATTGGAACTTTAGCAATATCTGGTTCGGTGGCAACTAAATTCAAGAATTTGACCATCTCTTCATTAGCATCTAATAAACCTTCATCCATATTGATATCAATGATTTGAGCCCCATTTTCTACCTGTTTATGAGCTACTTCCAGAGCTTCTTCATATTTCTTTTCTTTAATTAATCGCTTAAACTTAGCCGAACCAGTTACATTAGCTCGTTCTCCAACATTGATATATAATGAATTTGCATCAATGGTACAAGGTTCTAAACCGGCTAAACGGCAAGATATTGGAATTTCTGGTATTTTGCGTGGAGCATATTTCTCAACCGCAGCTTTTATGGTACGAATATAATCAGGAGTTGTACCGCAACAACCCCCAACAATATTCAACAAACCACTTTCTGCCCATTCTGCAATTTCAGTGGCCATATCTTCTGGAGTTTCGTCAAAACCACCTAAATCATTAGGCAAACCAGCATTTGGATGAGCAGAGATATAGCAATCAGAAATTCTATCTAATTCAGCAATATACTGACGTAAATCCTTAGCTCCCAACGCACAATTCAGCCCAATTGTCAATGGATTGGCATGACGGAGAGAGTTCCAAAATGCTTCCACAGTTTGACCGGACAGAGTTCGTCCTGAAGCATCAGTTATAGTGCCAGAAATCATAATTGGCAATTCAGTATTTGAATCAGCAAAATATTTCTGAATTGCAAATATAGCTGCTTTCGCATTTAAGGTATCAAAAATGGTCTCTATCAATAGTAAATCCGCTCCACCATCGACTAGCCCTTTGGTTGTTTCATAATATGCTTCCACCAAATCATCAAAAGTTATATTGCGAATACTGGGATCATTGACATCTGGCGATATAGAACAAGTACGATTGGTTGGGCCTAAAGAACCAGCTACAAAACGTGGATTATCAGGAGTTTGAATTGCATCAGCAGCTTCTCTGGCTAATTTAGCACTGGCAAAATTTAATTCATATACCAATTCCTCCATTTGGTAGTCAGCCATTGCTGTTTTGGTGCTACTGAAAGTATTAGTTTCAATAATATCCGCTCCAGCTTCCAAATATTTGGTATGGATTTCTTTGATAATTTGTGGTTGAGTAAGTGAAAGCAAATCATTGTTACCTTTCACGTCACACGGCCAGTTTTTAAAGCGTTCACCACGATAATCTGCTTCTTCAAGCTTATATCGTTGAATCATTGTACCCATTGCACCATCAAGAATGAGGATACGTTGTTGTAAAATTGTTTGAATGTTTGACATGTTTTTCCTTAAAATATTTGTTATTTGATGGTGTTAATTAATTTATATATTTTCAGAAGAATAAAAGTTCTCAGACTTGCCATGTTTCACAAATCTGGCAGGTTTTTTTGGCCAAAATATTTATCTGAAAAGCTAGTTGATGCTAAAAAATTTTTAGGTAATGTAATAAATATAACTATCTACCATAGTAAATAGTAACAGAAATATATACGAACAAAAATTATAAATATAAGGTTCTGTTGATATTTAACTACAAACCAATACAGGCTAACCAATTCAATCTTGCTTCACCAAAAATCAAGATTTGGGATGAATTTTTTCTGAATCAAACTCACTTCTATTGTTAGCAGGGACTACCGGTAATGAGAAATTACAAATTATTTTTTTATAACCAGATTATTTTATAGATTATCAATATTTTTTTGCTACTTATAATATCATTTGTGAAGCTATTGTAGTTATGCTGTGCATTTATATCATTTTATATCCTTTAACTGGTTTGTCTGATATACTATTCATTAGTTGCTTTTTTTATATGGAATGAAAATCGCAATAATTTATTATCCCATATTTTTTGGTAACTTTCTCTTTAAATACTATCAATTTTTTATCAATAGAATCCATTATAATTAAGAATACTTAAGAATCCAATCTGACCAATGGATAAACGAAGTGTCATCTATCATTATTACAAATGAGATAGTATATAACCTAAATACTTGTATACTCTATATTTCTAATTGATTTAAACTACCTTTTTAAGTGTCGAATATTTAATTGAGCTGGCTGAAAGTGGTAAAGATGCAATTGAAATTGCTCTTGTTATTTCTGACTATATTATGCCAACAATGACTGGAGATAAATTTTTAATATACA
>JAUCGL010000050.1 GCA_030378105.1 Candidatus Halobeggiatoa sp. HSG11
CGGATTCTAAAGGAACGTTACCGTAATCGACGTAAACGTTTTTCTTTGCGTTTTAATCTTATTGCTGCTATTCATAATTTAGAACTTCAGTTTACATCTTAGTTTTACTTTTGCAAGAGGTCTAATTAAGCGGGAGCGCATTTCTTGAAATTTTGAACAAGCTCACCGTTAAGTCATGGGGGAGTCGGTGGGATGGAGCTGCTTCAGTGCGGAATCGCCCGATGAGACCGGACGTGTCGGGGCAAGTAATAACCGGTTTCGCTGAAAAATTGATTAGTCAACGGGACATGGACGTTCCGGGACATCATGAAATTTCTGCGAAACTCATCCAAGTTCACGGATTGAAGGTAGTGTTACTTTGGAAGTTAAAAGTGAAAAGTTAATAGTGAAAAATGACAAAGCACAATGCAAGCTTCAGTTTTCAATTCTGGATACTGGCATTGGTATCTCTCCCGAAGATATGAAAACTATTTTTAAACCTTTTGAACAAGTTGGTGAGCAAGTACGGCAAGCAAAAGGAACTGGTTTAGGATTAGCCATCAGCAAGAATTTAGTTGAATTGATGGGAGGACAACTGAATATTAGCAGTCAAATCAATGTCGGTACGCAGTTTTGGTTTGAATTAACTTTGCCAGTTGTAGATTATGATGTTACCAAAGTCTCTGTCCAACAACCAATTATTGGAATCAAGGGCAAGTCACCCAAAATATTAGTTGTGGATGATAATTTGGAAAATCGAACTATAATAGTTAACTTACTTGCACCGTTGTTTTTTTTGATTGAATCGTCTAATAATGGGGCTGAAGGATTAGAAAAAGCCATTGAGTGGCAACCGGATGCAATAATTACTGATTTGATTATGCCTAAGATGGATGGTTTTGAACTGATTAGCCAACTGCATCAATCTCCAATGCTGAAAGAAAAACTAATAATTGCTAGTTCAGCCAGTGCGTTCGATACTGATAAAGAGCGGAGTTTGGCTATGGGTAGTAATGCTTTTTTACCCAAGCCGATACAAGTTGAAACACTTCTTGAACAATTACAACAGCATCTTAAATTAACTTGGATTTATAAAAATAAGTTGCAGGAAACAACTAAAGAAAACCGTCCAACTAAGATGATATTTCCTCCAATCAGCAAGTTAGAAAAACTACACAAATTAACTATGATGGCTGACGTTGATGAATTGGAAGAAGAAATAGCTATTTTAGCTAAGTCAGATATGAAGTTAAAACCATTTATCAATAAAATGCAGAACTTTCTTAAAAAATATCAATTAGATGAATTGAGTGAGTGGCTTGAAGGAAAAATCCAAGATGAAAAATAAAATTTTAATTATAGATGATGAACCAAATAATTTAGATGTATTACGTGATTGTTTGCGTAAAGATAATTTTAAAGTTTTAGTAGCTAACAGTGGCGAAGCTGCTCTTAAACGAATTGATAATATCAAACCAGATTTAATTATGTTGGATATTATGATGCAGGGAATGGATGGGTTTGAGACTTGTCGTCGCTTAAAAAAGAATGAAATAACAAAAGATACACCAATTATTTTTATAAGTGCCAAAACCGACTCTGTTGATAAAGTTGAAGGGCTTAACATGGGTGCGGTTGATTACATAACCAAACCATTTCAAACTGATGAAGTTATTGCACGAGTCAACAAACATTTAACTATTCATAATTTACGAAAACAACTAGAAGCACAAAATGCTCAATTGCAAGATCATGTTCACCATCTTTCGAGTTTGGATATTTTGGTTAAAGCCATCAATGAAGCACCAGATATGGCTCAAATGATGAATAATGCTATGAATGTTACTTTGTCGGTATTCAAATGTGATCGAGCTTGGCTCTTATATCCATGTGATCCGAACGCATCCAGTTGGAAAGTACCAATAGAGGTGACAACGCCAGAATACCCCGGTGCTAATACTTTAAATATTGACATTCCGATGGATTCGACAGTATCTACAGTTATGAAAGATTCTTTGTCTGCAACCGGTCCAATTACTTACGGGCATAACTATGAACGTAAAATGCCCCCAATGATTGTCAAACATTTTTCAGTTCAATCTCAAATGTGTATGGCTATCTATCCAAAGCTCGGTTTACCGTGGCAATTTGGAATCCATCAATGTTCTCATGCAAGAGTATGGACCGAAAGCGAACTCAATTTGTTTCGTGATTTTGGACAGCACATAAGTGAAAGTTTAGGAGTTTTCCTTTCCCACCAAGAATTGCAAAAGAGTGAAAAACGGTTTAAGTTGCTTGCGGAGAAACTCGAAAAAGAACGTGATAAATCACTCAGTATTTTAAACGCCATACCCAGTGGTGTTTATATTGTCAACGAACATCATGATATTGAATATGTTAACCCAGCTATTAAAGAAAAATTTGGTTCGATTAATGGACAAAAATGTTATTCATATTTCCATGACAGAGCAAAAGTTTGTACGTGGTGCAAAAATGAAAAAGTGCTTGCTGGAGAATCAGTTAGATGGGACTGGCATTCAACAAAAAATGGTAAATACTATGATTTGTTTGATGCACCAATCAAGAATGTTGATGGTAGTACTTCCAAGATTGAGATTTTACATGACATCACTGAACGTAAGCAGATGGAAGAAGCACTCCAAAAATCAAATTCGCTATTATCCTCTGTTATTGAGAGTCCTGACAATATTATTATTTTTGCTTTGGATACGAATTACAATTATTTAAGTTTTAACATGGCTCATGTACAAGAAATGAAGAAAGTATATGATGCTGATATTGAAATTGGTCAGCATATCATGACTTATATTCCTAGGGAAGATGACCGCCTAAGAGCCGAAAAAAATTACAAGCGTGTCCTGAAAGGCGAACGATTTGTCAAAGTTGAAGAATATGGTCAAATTAATCGATTTTGGTATGAGTTAATTTTTAACCCAATTTATGACAGCTCACATTCTACTGTAGGATTTACTGTCTTTGTCACCGACATCACTGAACGCAAACAAGCAGAAATCGCTATAACACAAGCTAAAGAAACCGCCGAAATTGCTAATCAAGCCAAAAGCACTTTTTTAGCTAACATGAGCCATGAATTGCGTACTCCTCTCAATGGCATTTTAGGTTTTACCCAAATTTTACAGCTTGATTCTTCTGTTACTGATAAACAATTAAATAATCTGAATACTATTGAACAAAGTGGTAACTATTTGTTAAACCTAATTAATGATATACTTGATCTAGCCAAAGTGGAATCTGGCAAAATAGAATTGTACAAAACAGATTTTAATTTGCTTTTATTGTTAAATAATGTTGGCGAACTCATTAAAATTAAAACTAAAAATAAAGGTATTGATTTTAATTTAAAAGTAGCAAATGATTTGCCCAATGAGGTACATGGTGATGAACTACGGTTACAGCAAATATTATTAAACTTATTAGGTAATGCGATTAAATTCACGGATCGTGGTAGTGTTACTTTGCAAGTTAATAGTGAAAAGTTAAAAGTTAAAAGTAAAAAAATTCAGAGTCAAGTTCAATTTTTAATTCAAGACACTGGTGTTGGCATCTCTCAAGAAAATTTGGAAACTATTTTTAAACCTTTTGAACAAGTTGGTGAGCAAAAACGACAAGTTGAAGGAACCGGTCTTGGGTTAGCCATAAGTAAAAATTTGGTCGAGTTAATGGGAGGAAAGTTATGTGTTAAAAGTCAAGTTAATGCTGGTACGCAGTTTTGGTTTGAATTTGCTTTACCAATTGTTAATAACTGTACTACTAAAGCTGCTGTCCAACAAAAAATTATTGGAATTAAAAGTAAATCACCAAAAATATTAATTGTGGATGATCATTTGGACAATCAGGCGGTAATAATTAATTTGCTGTCTCCATTGGGTTTTAAAGTTAAATCTGCTGACAATGGAAATAAAGGATTAAAAATAGCTAAACAATGGCAACCGGATATGATAATAACCGATTTAGTTATGCAGGAAATGGATGGTTTTGAGTTCATCAATCAATTACGTCAATCTTCACAATTGAAAGATAAGATTATTATTGTTAGTTCGGCCAACGTATATGATACTGATAAAAATAAAAGTTTAGCTATCGGAGGCAACGATTTTTTACCTAAACCAATTCAAATTGAAATGCTTTTTGAACAGTTGCAACATCATCTTAATTTAACTTGGATATATGAAGATAAAGTGCAAAAAACAACTGAGGAGAAACATCCTACACCAATGGTATTTCCTCCAATCCTTGAATTGGAAAAACTTTATAAATTATCTATGATTGGTGATGTTTACGAAATTGAAAAACAAGCAATTATTTTAGCTGAATCTGATGTTAAATTAAAGACTTTTGCAGATAAAATACAGACTTTCACTAAAAAATATGAAATATATGAGTTGGGTGAATGGTTTGAAGAAATAATGAAGGATGACAATTGATTAATTATTTTGCATACACGGTTGTTGTAATACTTTTTTTCTATCATTTATTGCATTTGCAGATTATCTATCGTCTCATGAGATGAATTTACCAAAAAAAACTAATTGTCGGTAGTGAATTGGACTATTTACCCTTCGCCATGAAGATTGAAAAAAGTGAAGCCGATGTGGTTTTAATGTAGAGTTATTCAAAGCGGTTGCACAAGTTAGAGAAAAAATTTTTGATTTCACCACACCACACACGGTTTATTATGTCGCTATTTTTTTCGCAAAGGAGAAACAACTATTAACTCGGAAGAGGAATGGTTATAACTATAAGGATTGTATTTAAGAATAGATTGAAACTTGGTAGAATTGAACTCTAATCCCTTATTAAATATACTCCTTGTAATTATTGTCTTGTATAGTTTTTCAGATAAATAATTTCACAAAATCATATGTAGGAACAAGGCATGTCTTGTCCCTACAGTGTAAACTATTTACCTGAAAGTCTACAATTCTTGTAAGGAAACCCAACATGAAATCAAAATATCTGTTAGCAATTATTTTATTAATCATCACTTTATCTATCAACGCAGAAATAATCACAGATGGCACACTCGGCCTGCAAATAAACCTACCCGGCCCAGATTTCCAAATAATCCCTGATTTAGGCCAACAACACAGCGGCAACCTTTTCCACAGCTTTCAAGACTTTAACCTGAACAGCTCCGAAAGTGCCACCTTCTCTGGACCAAACAGTGTGCAGAATATCATCAGTCGTGTAACTGGCGGTAATCCTTCCAATATTGATGGCCAACTCCGTTCGACAATTCCCAATGCTGATTTCTACTTCTTAAATCCCAATGGGATTATATTTGGGCCAAATGCTCAATTAGATGTGCAAGGCTCTTTTCATGCTAGTACCGCAGATTATTTACGTCTAGGAAATGGTGGACGGTTTGATGCTCACAATCCAAATGATAGTATTTTGACTGTTGCACCAGTGAAAGCGTTTGGTTTTCTTGATAATACAATAGCTCCCATCTTAATTGAAGGAAAGGGTGAAATTGCTCCAGTAGACAGCAGCCAATACGATTCATTCGGTTTAATAGCATTAGAAAACAAAACATTATCATTTATTGGTGGCGACATAAGCATAAGAAAAGGTACTTTTTTTAAAGAAAATAAAGTGGTAATGCGTTTAAATAGTTTATATGCACCGGGTGGACGGATAAGTTTAGTTGGCATTGCTACAACTGGTGAAGTTATATTGGGCGATGATTCCTTGATTATATCCCCAACCGCTAAACTAGCTAATATATCAATAACTGAACAATCTTTATTGAACATCAACGGCGAAGGTTCAGGTAGTCTTTTCATTCGTGGTCAGGACATTATTTTTAAAGATAGTTTAATCGCTGCTAAATCAGACGGTGATAAAGATAATGGAGTAATTGATATGTATAGCAATGGCTCGATTTTGTTTAATGATGGCACCAGATTTCATACGAATACCATAGGAAAAGATAATGGAACCACAATAAGATTACAAGCTGGCGAAACAGTTGAATTGTCAGGAGAAAATATCAATGGTTTATCCAGTCGCATATCCATTTGGACTGAAAGTAAACAGGATGATGCTGGTGATGCTGGTACATTATCTATAAAAGCAAAGAACATGTATCTTGATGGTTCTGATATAACTACTTGGACAACCGGCAAAGGTAACGCTGGTGATGTAACTATTAAGGTTGAAGAAACTCTTCAAATAGGCGGTGACAACCCTGCAACTAATGGAAGCAGTCGTATTTATAGTTCTCCTTTTAGTAGTAGTGCTGGTGGTAATGGCGGTTCTATTCAAGTAGAAGCACAAAATGTTTTAATTATGGATGGTTCTTACATTAGCGGTACGGCATTTGGCCCCGGTAATGGTGCAAATGTAACAGTACATGCTACCGAAACTATTCTACTAAGTGGTGTTAATGATGCTGGCTATGCAAGTGGTTTGTATACTAATGCTAATCCATTAAGAGAAACAGGAGCTAAAAATGCAGGTGATCTAACTGTGGAAGCTGGTGAACTAATTATTGAAAAGGGAGCTATGATTTCAAGCAGCAGTATAGCACAAAAAGAATTGCAAAGTGGGCAAGGTGGCAATATTACTGTCCATGTAACTGGAGCAATTAATATTTCTGGAGTTAATATTTATGGTGAGAATGCAGAAGGTTTGGGTAGTGGGATTTTTGTTTATTCCAGAACCGTTGATGGACAAACTGGTGATGCTGGGAATATATTGGTAGAAGCTGATTCTTTGTCTATTACTGATGGAGCTGCTATTTCAAGTAACACTGATAATTCAGCCCAAGGTGGCAATATTACCATTCATATTAATGATTCACTTGCCATTTCTGGTGATTCATCTATGATAAAACTAGATGTTGCTCCTTCACCAACAAGCAGCCAAAAAGTATTTAAAGAACAAAACTCTGAACAACGTGTATCTGTCAGTGGAATTTATGCCAATTCTTCTGCAACCTCAAATAATGCTGGTAATCTTGCTATACAGGCTCGTAATATTAGGTTAATGGCTGGCGGCAATATTAACACTTCAGCCAAAAATGCCGGTGGTCATATCGTTCTGACTACAGCAAACCAACTTTATGTACACGATGGTGAAATAATTACCAGTGTTAAAGGTGGTAAGGAAGCTAGTGGTAACATCACTATTGAAAATCCCACTTTCATAGTATTAGGGCAAGGTCAGATAAAAGCTCAAGCTGATGCTGGACGAGGTGGTAATATTCGTATTGTGGACGATCAATTTATTAGCTCTCCAAATAGTGAAATAAATGCTTCTTCAAAGTTAGGCATTGACGGCAATGTGCAAATTGATTCTCCAGCAATGGATATGGATGCAATGATGGTGGTATTACCGGGTAATTATGTGGAAGCCCAGTTACCAAAAAAATGCCGTTATAATAATGTTGATGAAATAAATACTTTCTATGTGTATCCAGCCCATAAAGGCAAGAAAAGAAATCCGGAAGATTTTCCAGAGTAGGTAATTTTAATGATGTGTTCGGTAAAAATCTGTAAAACCTTCAAGGTTTTGAAAACCTTGAAGGTTTGGTGTGATTAAATTACCTACCAGATTTCCATTCACCATTATTAAAACCACTCCCCTATCAATAAAAACGCCGACCAATAATAAGGATGCCGATAGCGTATATAACTTTCATCTGTCAGCATAAGTTTTTGAGCATGTTGCAAAGCTTTTGCTTTAGATATCTTTGGGTTTTGCAACTGCCGATAAAACTCAATCACCACCGCCGGAGTTGCTTCATCATTTACCTTCCATAAGCTTGCAAACGCACTTTTAACCCCAGCTTTTAACGCTACTCCAGCTAACCTTAACGCTGCCCTATCATCACCAACAGCAGTTTCACAAGCACTTAAAGTCAATAAATCCAGCGTCTTATCTTGAACTGTCATGTTACTTATTAACTGTTCCAAACGATCCATACTAAGTTTACCATTATAAGTCAAAATAAAAGTATCTTCTAAATTACCCTTAAACTGCCCATGCGAAGCAATATGCAAAATAGAATAAGCAGTCTGTTTGATGTTGTCATCAATGTTGGAAGTTGTAAATGTCTTGTTCAACAAAGTAGTCCGTGAGGGAAAAAAGTTTTGAATGGCCTCAATTTCATATTTAGCACAAGGCAACGCAGAAAAACCTTGAACCGGTTCAGATAAACCACTTAACAAGGCTTGATTTGCTTTGGATTTAAGAGTTTGGGATTTATTAAAACACAAACTAGGAACTACCGCTAGAGCATATTTCTGAATCAAAAATTGTTGACCATCATGCAAGGCTGCAAAAGGAATGGTGCGTAATGCACCGTCTGGAACCATCACCAAGGTTTCAATGCCACCTAGATGAGGAGTCAATGGTTTAATTAACCAATTATTAAGCGTTTGACTTAAGTCCAAAAAAGTTCGAGATGAGGTTGGTAATTTTTGGGAAACATCACCGTGTAGTGAAGGTGTACAAACTTCCTGAGCCGATTCACTAGCAAGTATATTTCTACTTCGAGCTAGTTCATTTGGATTCGGATGCTGACGCAGACGCGATAAAAAATAGCCAATTTTTTGGTAGAGAGTTTTTTCTTTAACAGGAAGTGTTACTTGAGTTAAACCATCATGTCGATAAAACAATAACTCTAAACGGGTTGGGAACATAATAGGGTATAAAATAGCAGTTTTTGCATCCAAAATACCTTTCACATCAGCACATTCAGTTTCAAGATCAATGCAGTTACTCTGAAAGTAATTTTGTAACTCCGCTTCTTTGAAAGCTTCTATTGCAACTACCGCTTGATGTAACAACTTATCACGAACTGAAGTAACACGAGTAGAATTGGCCAATTGGAGTAATGAATCCGCCAGATCAAAATAAATTGGGGCTATTTGGGCACGAAAGTTACTCATAAAATTGAAATAGCCGGTCATTGCTTGTATGCGTATTGGGTCTAAATATTTAATTGCTTGTTTATAATCCTTAATTGCTCCCTCATTATCACCGGTAGCTTTTTTAATGCGTCCTAACTGCCACTGCCAAAGGTATAATAGACGTTGCGATTTGGCTAGTTGCGTAAAAAATAAGGCTTACAGAATAAAGAATTTGCAGAGATGGTGCATAAAAGTGAAAAGTTAAAAGTTAAAAATGAAAATACTTCTCCAGAAAAGTTTTGTTCTTGGTAAAAATCTTGAAAGTTTTGCACGAAAATTTTCTGGACAACTAAATAGTTAAAATGTTGAATGAGCAGTTTTTTGCCGACTCTAAATTTGATTTGTTATCAACGAAAAACGTTAGAATTAGGAAAAGTTAATAGTAAAAAATGTAGCTATGGAAGTAACTTCTCATTATCTACAGGTAAATCAAGTTGACAGATATACTAATACATTGAAATAAAACAAATTTCATATTTTAAATTTTGGTTTTACCTGCTATTAATGAGAAGTTACCTATGGAACCATTTAAAATTTTTTGAGTAATTTTTCACTTTTCACTTTTAACTTTTCAATTAACATCTTGGCTTTTGCTTCGATAGTTTTATATTCAGCCGGTATCTGGTGTAACAAAATTTCTTGTTCAAATTCAAATGTTCGATTCCAAACTTTGATTCTATAGGAAGCACCTGAATAGATAGGTACTTTTTTTTGTGGCCAATTCAACGTTGTGGCTGATTTTTTCCAACTTAGTTTAGCAGAATCAAGAGTATTTTGATTTTCCACTAATACTGTAACGCTTCTATCGGGACGTTTTGCCAACCACAAACTAACTTTATTCGGAGCGATATAACAATTACAACTTTGACAAATGTCCAGTGTCCAAATATTAGGTGGCGTTTTGGTTTCACATCCGCCTCGTTCACGATCATCCGGTTTCCCAGCTATCACTACGGGTTGCTTGTCTTGCAAAAAAAATAGTATTTGAGCCATTGATGGTTTCAGATGCAATCAATGTATTGATGCTTAAGCCAAATGCTAAACAAAGAGATATGCGTAATAATAACATGATTTAAGTACTCCGTTTAGAAGGTTCGGTGGGTTTCCACTTCGTTACTACCCACCCTACATAATATATTTTCATTTCAAATACTTAAATACTTGTGTATAACGATGAGATGAGGCCGTTGGGAACGAGAGAAACTTTAATTTTCTAGCCAATTTTCAACTTTTAAGTTAGGAACACGTGAGAACTCTCTTATATTAGCGGTTACAACAGTTAAATTAAGTGTTAAAGCATGAGCTGCTATCAGTAAATCATTTGGTCCAATTGGTGTACCAGCTTGTTCTAAATGAGTTCGTATTTGTGCGTAATAAGTTTCACAGGGTGTTTCTAATGGTAGTATATCAATTGTATTAAGTATTTGTTCTAATTGTTTTGCTAATTTTATTGAGCCACTTTTTCTGATTCCAAAACGTAATTCACAATCAACTATGATGTTTGTACATATTTTTTCTTCTCCAATTTCAGTTATTTGTTGAAATATTATACCTGTTGGGCGTTTGACCAAATTAGATATTATGTTCGTATCCAATAGATATTTGTAATTCATAATTTAATGTCATCCAACAAAGGTAAATCTGTGTCTATGTCAGGAAATTCATCTTCAATATTTCCAAGAGTTTTTAATACACTAAGCATGGTTGGTTTAGCTACGTTTTTTGAATGTATAGTATTAGAGGAATGTGGAAATTGACATAGAATGTTATAAATCAACTCCAAATATTGTTCATCTAAGTTGTCTATTTCTTGTTTTAATTGAGTTTTATTCATATGATTATTTCTCTTATTTTGTTATTTAAATAGGTTTTGTACAGGATATTTTTTTGTCAGAATCAGAATTATAGAATTTTCAGAATAAAGGCACAAGCAGCTTTTTAGGTTTTAATTCTGATTCAGACAATTTGAGCAAGATTATTTAAAATATGGATAATTACTAAATTTTCTTCTTATATGCATTACCACGATTAATTATCTGTAATATATTAACGACTTGTTGTTCTTCTTCAACTTCGTAAATAATTCGCCAATTTCCAATTTTGTAGCGGTATAATCCAGCAAAATTACCTTTTAATTGACTGATATTTGGGTGGTTAAATGGTTCTTTATGCAAGTAGTCGAAACAGCGATTTAAACGTTTAACCAAATTTTTGTCTGCATTTCTATAAGCTTTTTCAGCATCTTTATCAAATCTTAAACTATACATCTCGTTTAATATCTTCAAAGTTGGTAAACTGACTTGAATTAACACGTTGTCTTGATTGTTCAATTGCATCTGTTAAACCATCAATTGCCATTAATTCTTCGGTTGGGTCTGGTTCATTAATTGGTTGTAGAACTAATAATATTTCAATATCTTTTTTTTGCATATCTTTTGGTACTTGAATATGCAACATACCTTTTTCATCGGCATGGGAAATCATTTGTATAGTTTTCATTTGGGTATCCTTTATTATATGCAAATTTTGATTCTGATAATTTAAGTAAGACTATCAACTAAAAAATTCATGCAACTTTTAATACTTGATGGTCAGTTTGTTGAGCAGCGTTAAAAAGACAAGCATTTATTTCTAGTTCCCAACCTCCTTGGTTGGGAATTCATTCTTGGGCGCTTTGCGTCCCGCAATGTAGAGCGTTGCTTTACGGTATTTCCAACGAGGCCGTTGAATAAAAAATTACTCTCCAACATATTTTAATGCTTTTTTGTAGATAGTTTGACTAAAACGGAATTTTCCATCTGTTTGTAGAGTATCAAGTTGAATCTTTAAATTTTCTACTAATCCAACTTGTTTGGCCCAAATCAAAATACCAATAGTACCCAAAACTGTTAAATTCAGATTGGTGGCTTTTTTTCTTGCAGAACGTTCGTCTAATAGAATAATATCCGCTTGCTGTTCAATAGCCAAGGTAATAGCTTCTGATTCACCTTTATCTAAATCAGTATATAATAATGAAAATAAAGACTTATTTGTAATTTTATGTACTGTAATCCAATTGGCAGTTTTAACTTCGTTTGCTCCACTTCTTCCAGCACCTGTTTCCACTACTTCATGCCAAACAGCCTGTGGAATAATGATACCTTTTTTGAATTTTTGTGAAAGCAAGTCAAGTTGTCCAATACGACTTAAAGCAATCAAAATAGATGAATTACTAACAGCTTTCAAACTAATTTCCTCAAAGTTTGTAAATCAGTTTCTAAATCATCTATATCATAATGACGATTAATATTTTCTTTGCCAAGTAATTCGTGAAATTCCCATTTAGTCATTTGGGCTAGTTTGCGTGCCTTTCCAAAAGTTAGTAATTCAGTTTGATATAATCGAATTGCTAATTCTTGTCTTATTCGTTGATTTTTCTCTGATTTAGGTAATTTAATTGCTTCCATTAAATCATCGGAAATTGTTAATATTTGCATAATATATTTTAAATTTTGATTTAACCTATTATTAATGATAAATTACAATTATTTACGTTTTTTTAATTCTGAAAATTCTCTAATTCTGTTAATTCTGATTCTGACAGTTTAAGTTAAAATTAAAATTAAACGAGAGAAAACTTCATGCAATTTTTAATACTTGGTGGTCAGTTTGTTGAGCAACGTTAAAAAGACAAGCATTTATTTCTAGTTCCCAACCTCCTTGATTGGGAATTTATTCTTGGACGCTCTGCGTCCCGCAACGCAGAGCATTGCTTTACGACATTCCCACGAGGCCGTTGAGAACGAGAGAGATTTAATGGCAGTGAAGCAGAGCTTGGGAAACGATACCATATTTTAGTTTTAACGTGAAAGTTGGTTACTCTGTGTCACTTCAAATAATTCATTATTTTTTTTAGTAACGCCGTAAAATTCCAACTCTAACGAAAAAAGCATGTTTTTTTCTCCTAAATAATAGATAGTAGGAATGCTTATAACAAATTTTCTTGACATAGTTGGCATCAATAATTTTGGAATAGTTTTTATTTTATGTTTGGAATCCTTTTCATCAATAAGAACACTATCTCCTTTTTCAAATAAAATTGTACCATCTTTATTAACTGAATAAAATTTCAATTCAAGTGTTATATGTTTAGAATCTTCAGCTTCATAATGAATAATAGGAATATTTAAATCGAATTCTGATGATATAGTTGGCATATAGGATTTCTTCATTTTTTCTGTTGGAAATGTATATGATTGTTTTATAGACACTTTAGATTCAATTTTTTTAATAGGTTTATTTTTTATAATTTTTAAAAAATCAATAACTTCTAAAGTTCCTTTCTTTTTTAATATTGGGATTTTTGAACTATCCGTATATAAATACTTTTTTTCTGAGTTAAGGATTTTAATAAATTTCTTAGCTTTTTCATGTCCTTGTTTAGCTGCTTTCCGAAACCATTTCATAGCCTCTTTTTCATCTTTCGCCACAATCAAACCCTGCTCATACAACAAACCCAACTCATATTGAGCGTTGGCATCGTGTTTAGCTAATTCAAGTAACTGTTCTATAAAATCCTTAGTATTATCAGCAGATAAATTATGAAAATCAGCAGCTCTTTGAAAAAAATATCTTGCTTTACTAATATCCTTTTCAACCCCTCGACCATCATCATAGAGCTTACCCAACTTCAAACTAGCTATTGAATGATTATGATCTGTTGCTGCTCGTTCATACAATTTAGCAGCTTCAACCTCATTTTTATCAACCCCTAAACCTTTTTCATACATATTACCTAAATTTGTTAAAGCATCAGGATTACCTTCATTAGCAGCCTTTTCGTACAATTCAACTGCACCACCATAATTTTGTGGAAAACCATTTTCTCCTTTACGATAAGCATCTCCACAAGCAACCATTGTCTTAATATCATAACTACAATTTTCAGGTTTTAATTCTGCATTACTTTTTGGTGGTGTTATTTTTACCACTGGCTCAACTGGTTCTTCAACTAATTTTCCAGATTTATCAAATACAAACCACGCAATCCCAATAATTATTATGGAAATCAACGATAACAGAAAATATTTAAAATATCTATTAAATTTTCGCTCCTTAGTAATACCATAATTAATAAAAGGTTTAGGAACATCAGCACCTGATAAACCGATTAATTCAATTTCTGAACGTGCAAAATCAAAAGCAGATTGGTATCTTTCATTTTGAGATAATTTTTTATAAAATGCTATAGCAAACTCTTTAGCAGTTTCATCATTGATTTTATCTTGCATACCAATCGAATAATCAATATACTCTTGCATTTCCTGAGCTTGTTTTGCAGAATGACAAGAATTAAGATACAAACACTCAATATCAAAATGTCTAAATATCCCAATAAATCCTTTATTAGTAACTACCTTCTTCAAACTATCATAATCTTCTAATACAACTCCATCTTCCCTACCATGCCCTATAAAATGCACAATATCCGGTTTATATTTAGATAAAGTTTTAGATAAATTACGAGGAGTTACCACTAAATTACTCTCAACAATAAAATTTTTATTTTCCTCAAAAACTTCTTTTATTGCTTCATATTCTGAATTTACCCGAAGTTTTGCTGTATTAAGAGGATTAGCAGCCAATATCAAAATTATTTTAGTCATAATATTAGGAGTCCAAATTTTAATTTGGAAGTTGCCAAGATAAATCTTGGACTCCACCTCTTAATTTGCTTGTTCCTGACCACAGAAATGATTAATTCCCTTCCTAACAACATACAACAAAACCAAAATAAGAAAAGCTGCTGGATGGTCTGTTTTAGTTAATAAATAAGCCAAAGCCAATGCAAAAGCATCATTCACAACCAAATCTTTAAATGCTGGGTCACAGATAAAATTCCGCAATCCCTTAGCAATATTATCAAAATCAATCCAATCATCATCACCACGCACTGGCTCCATACCAGCATTAATCATCACAATGTCCATAGCTTCCACTAAATTGCCATTGCACTCCTCAATCACTTCAATGGTCTCCAATGCTTCATCATTATCCTGCAAAGCATCACGAAACTTAACCAATTCCTCAGAACTAATAATAGTCATAAAACACCTCACCCATGTTATTTGTTATTTATACCCTAATATACTAAAGGTTTTTAAAATATTATACAATCAAGACCAACTGGAAAAAACAACAACGTGACCTCATTTCAACAACTAGGACAGTTAAACATACAAACAACCTTTCCAAATACAAAACCCAATGCCTCGAAAAAAAACTAATTATACCTGTCAAAAATGCGGAACCAACACACCCAAATGGGCTGGAAAATGCCCCGAATGCAGTGAATGGAACACATTAGAAGAAACCGTTGTTGAAGAAACTGTCAAAAAATCTCGAACTACCTACAGTGGTACTAAAACCAGCGTCTGTTTATTAGACACAATAGAAACATTAGAAGAAATTCGTATTCCCACCGGACTGACAGAATTAGACCATGTTTTAGGTGGCGGACTTGTCTCTGGCTCCGTTGTTTTAATCGGTGGAGACCCCGGTATCGGTAAATCAACCTTACTATTGCAAACCCTATCAAAACTCAGCCAACAACCCAAATATAACCCTTTATACGTTACCGGTGAAGAATCCCCACAACAAGTTAGTTTACGAGCCAAACGACTAGGATTAGACGTGCGAGGTTTAAAACTACTGACCGAAACCCAAATCGAAATAATATTAAATACCGCCCAAGCCGAAAAACCAAAAATCATGGTGATAGACTCCATTCAAACCATGTACACAGAACTACTACAATCAGCCCAAGGTTCAGTATCACAAGTACGAGAAAGTGCAGCCTTATTAGTACGTTTCGCCAAACGAACTGGTACCGCAATATTTTTAGTCGGCCATGTAACCAAAGAAGGCTCATTAGCTGGACCCCGAATTTTAGAACATATGGTTGATACAGTTCTTTATTTTGAAGGCGATAGCGGAACTAGATTTCGGATCATGCGAGCTATCAAAAATAGATTTGGGGCTGTCAATGAATTAGGCGTATTTGCGATGACAGACAAAGGATTGCGTGAAGTTAGCAACCCATCTGCAATCTTTCTGTCCAACGACCAAGAAAATGTGCCGGGTAGCGTTATCATGGTCTCCCATGAAGGCACTCGGCCATTACTTGTTGAAGTACAAGCATTAGTTGACGAATCGCCAGCCCCCAATCCACGCCGAGTTGCATTAGGACTCGACCAAAATCGTCTAGCGGTATTATTGGCTGTTTTGCATCGACATGGACAGATAGCAACTTATAACATGGACGTATTTGTCAACGTTGTTGGTGGGGTTAGAGTTAGCGAAACTGGAGCAGACCTAGCCATATTAATAGCTATATTATCCAGTATCAACAATCTTGTTTTAGCACGGGATTTAGTTGTTTTTGGTGAGATTGGGTTAGGAGGAGAAATTCGCCCGATACCCAATGGTTTAGAACGCCTACGTGAAGCTGATAAACATGGTTTTAAACGAGCTATTGTTCCGAGAGCCAATGCCCCCAAAGAAAAATTACCCAATATTGAAGTTATACCAGTTTGGCGTTTAATAGATGCTTTAGATAGTGTTTCTACATAGTCATTGGTTCTATTGGCAAACCTTGACGAGCCCAAGTTATTATTCCGCCATATAAATTATATATATTATCATAGCCTTGTTGAGCCATATACATACATGCTTGAGCTGAACGAGAACCAGTTCGACAATAAAATACAACTTGTTTGTCCTTAGGTATTTCATTCAGGCGTAAAGGCAACACAGTTAATGGCATAGGTTGGCCAGTTGGAATCGATGCTTGAGCCATTTCTTTTGGAGTACGCACATCAATCAGAACCGGAGGCTCTTCCTGTTCTAACCATTGAGCAAGTTCGTTGGAATCAATATTTTTAACTAACATAATCTTCCTTTATTTTTAAAGAAACAAATTGGGGGATGTTGTTATATTTATCAAGTGTTATAATCAATAGACATCTTTTCTTAATATAGAACTACATATAACAAATAATCTGTTGAACATGAGTCATTTATGTTGGAGTCCAAAGCAAAGCTTTGTATGTTATAAAGTAATTATAAATATATTGGCAACAGCCAATTTAATTAATATTAAAGTTGTTTACCAACAAAGCTTCGCTTTGAACTCCTTTATTTTAATGGCATAGTGGATGTACTTGTTATGGTAAGGAAAGGTGTCTTATTGTCTTTTCAGATAAGTTAGGATATAACATATTGATAAATTTAATAATTAATTCAATAAAAATCATCAAGTTAATCATGATGTTTAGCTAACTAAATGTCATTTACACGAAAGCTTGTCCCCATGAGAATTTGAAAACGTTAAAAAAAATGATATACTTAAATAAGTTAGATAAAATATTATTAACTTAATCTATCCAATGAGTTGCAAAATATCAACAAACAAAACTCGTATACAAAACAACAATGCAATAGAACCAAACAATAAATGGCCTATATCATTGTCATCATCCTCATTTTTATGAGTTAGGCCATGATAGGCTACACCACCAGTTACAATAACAAAAATATAATCAAGCATTTTAAATCCATGTCCAATACCATTGAATTCCTAAGTAAATTACACCCTTTCCAAGATATCAGCGAAGAAGAATTGGAACAGGTGGCTAAATATTTAAAAATTAAATCATTACAAACTAATGAATATCTTTTTCAGAGAGGAGAATCTTATCATAAAACTGTTTATATTGTCCAGCAAGGTAGATTAGAGAGGCATCGCCAATCAGGACAAATAATTATTTTGGAAATAGGTGATTTTATTGGACTGGCCAATTTTATGGATGCTTCATCTTATCTATCTTCGGTGAAAGCATTGACTGACGTTAAGTTACTTGGTTTGCCAGCCTCTGAACTGCAAGAGCTTGAGAATTTATGTCCACCATTATTTGAAGGCTTTAACCGTATTATTGCCAAATATATTCGAGATCGAGGCAATGCTCCCCGTCCAGTTACATCTCATGCTCTATGTTTACCAGCTCGTAGTATAATGAAATCGCCATTAGCAACTTGTGGACCATATGTTACTTTGTTGGAAGCTTATGAATTGATGCGGAAACGTAAAATTGGCAGCTTGGGAGTGACGAATGAAGAAAATAAAATGTTGGGATTGATTAACTTTATCAGTCTTGCCGATGCCATGCTGGTACAAGGTTCCAAAGTTGATACACCAGTTTTAGAAGTGGTATGCAAAAAAAATAATACGGTAAGTCCTGACACTCCGATGTGGCAAATTGAAGAAATTCAACATGATCAAAACTTAAAATATATCATCGTAGTTGAAGACAATGAGCCAGTTGGAGTTATTTCTCAAACTGATATTTTAAATAATCTTATTGCCCATCAAGGCTTGTTATTTACCGAAATTTCCACTGCTACTAAAATTTCTGAACTAGCAGCATTTTATCAACGGATAGATGCTGTGGCTAGTGAGGCTAGGGAAAATAATCATCGTGCAAGTACAGCAGTTAGGAACATAAGTGAATTTCATCTGGCTTTGCAACGCCGTTGTGTGGAACTGACTTTACAGGAAATGGAAAATGATGGTTTGGGAATGCCGCCAACTAAATATGCTTTTATTCTGATGGGTTCTGGTAGCCGCAAGGAAATGATGCTGAATCCTGACCAAGATAATGCCATTATCCTTGACGACAGTTTAAAATCTGATGTGGATAAACAATGGTTTCAAACTTTTTGTGAACGGGTCAATGCTCATTTGGATGAGATCGGTTATATTTTTTGTCCGGGTAACATAATGGCTAAAAGTAATGTATTTCATAAGACATTAAGTCAATGGAAACAACAGATAAGTCATGTTACTCATCTTCCTAATAAAAAAGCGGCACGATGGGCTAATGTATTTTTTGACTTTTCTTATCTTTATGGTGATGATGAATTGGCAGCCGCTTTATCTAAACATGTTATACAGGAGTTAAAACAGAACCCACGTTTGTTAAAAATGATGGTAGAGGATGATGCCGAGGGACAAGCTGCGGTGGGTTGGTTTAACCGTTTGGTAACTAGGCGTGATCAATCTGGTAAGGGTAAAGTGGATATTAAGCGTAATGGTTTACGAATTATTGCTGATGCCGCCAGAATTTATTCTTTAAAACATGGTATTGAAAGCCGTAACACTGCTGACCGCTTAACTGCATTAGTACGGCAAGGTTTGTTTAATATAGAATCTATGAAATCGGTCAGTGCTTCTTTTGAAGAATTGCTGGATTTATTGTTAGAACATCAGCTTAAACAGATGCAAACTAATCAAGAATTAGACAAACTTATCGACCCCGGAACTTTGTCTCCATTACATCATGAATCATTACGTATGGCAATGCGGACGATTAAACAGTTTCAGGAAAAATTACAAGCAGAATTTGATGTGAATGACTTCTAATGGAAACTTTAAAATATTGGATGACCGGCATCCAAACTTATATTAAATATTGGCAAGGAGTGGAAAAATGTTTTTCTAATCCTAATTTTAAAACTTTACATGATATCTTCATGCAGTTAGATGTTAAAACTCTTGGTACTCAGATGATTGATGATACAAGGTTTGTGGTCATTGATACTGAGACAACTGGGTTACATGCTTATTCTGGTGATGAAATAATTTCTATCTGTATGTTGGAAATGGAAGGGTTAAAATTGACTGGGCGTGAATATAAAACTTATGTTAATCCACAACGCAACATTTCCGATGAATCAACTGCTATTCATGGCATAAAAAATGAGGATGTTGTTGATAGCCCTAAGATAACCGAAATTTTGCCAGATATAGTTGAATTTATTGATAAATCTGTTATTGTTGGCCATCATTTAAATTTTGACATTCGATTTCTTAATAAGACTTTTCAAAAGTCGTTATTGTGTAAGTTACCGCATTTGTGGATAGATACGATGATGTTATATATAGCGTATAGCGGTCGTATGGGACATTATACGTTAGATGAAATAACTCAAATTTGTAAGGTAGAAAATCCAGCTCGTCACACTGCTTATGGAGATGCAATGGCTACTGCTTTGATTTTTCAGCGTATAACTTCTCGTATGTTGGCTTCTAATAAACATGTGAATGATTTAGTTAAAACTCAATTTGAAGTGGGGCATTTTTAATTATGATAAAACGTTTTATTTGGTTAGTCTTTGCTATTTTGTTCTATCAATCTGGGCTGGCTTTTACTATTTTTATTATGGAACCCAGTGAGTTTGCTGGTGGTTTTCAATGGGTATGGGCATTGATGTTTCCAATATTATTACCAACTTTTTTTATTATAAATAAACATTTGGGTTGTGCAACTGGTGCTTGTCAGGAAGGACAATGTTCAACTAAAGATAATGATTATCCTAGTATGCCGGGGTGATTTTGTACTGGTTTTCACGCTTTGCATCACCGTCATTTGTGTTAAGGGCAGACACGTATAGCAATTCTTAATTATGAATGCTTAATTATTAATTAAAATCTATAGAAATATCAGATTCTTGCTTAATATAACTGTAGTCTATCCAATCGGGAAATGCTATAGTTCTGCCTCTACAAAACACAATATATTTCAATATTGTAGGGACGAACGTCCTGCTTAACACAAATGGCAGTGAACTAACGTATTAAAACTATTTCTTCAAATTTAAGAACTCTCACAGACTACCCAACTCAGGTTCTCCATGTCTCGTAGTATTGGATTGTCAACCAAGTCCGCAGGGTTTCTTTCAATTTTTCCATTAGTTCATTCTTGATTCATTAACTATTATGTTATATTATCTCGTATTTATTTTTATAATAAAATTTTCTTATTTTATGAGTTTTGCAAAGAAACTCTACAAATAGGGGGACAAAATTTATTTTGCAATGGATATACTTCCTTCAAAAAATAAAAAATATTGATTATATAGCAGTTATATTAAGCAAGAATCTGATATTTCTATAGATTTCAATTAATAATTAAGCATTCATAATTAAGAATTGCTATATTAAGTATGAACAAACGCATAAGCAAATGAAAATTACCTTAACCGAATTAGCAACCAAAATTGGAGCAGAATTAAAAGCTTCCAATTCACAAATTATAACTGGTATAGCCCCATTAAATAAAGCCAACCAACAACAAATCAGTTTTTTTTCTAGCAATAAATATCGTAATGAATTAACTAAAACTCAAGCTGCGGCAGTTATCTTAACGGAAAAAAATCAAAGTTTCTGTAAAGTAGCTAAACTGGTTATGGACAATCCCTATTTAGGTTATGCCAAAGCTGCCACTTTATTCAATCCAATCATACCTAAACCACCAAAAATTCATCCTAGTGCTTATGTTAGTCCAGATGCAATTTTAGATTCCAGCGTATATATAGGGCCACAGGTTGTTATTGAAGCTGGAGCTAAATTGGGTAAATCAGTAGAAATTGGTCCCGGCTGCGTCATTGAATCCAATGTTGAAATAGGAGCTAATTGTCAATTAAAAGCAAATGTTACCATATGTTCTGGAACTCAAATTGGACAACGAACTATTATTCATCCGGGTGCTGTGATTGGCTCGGATGGATTTGGTAACGCTAATGATAATGGGCAATGGATTAAAGTGCCACAACTTGGCGGAGTATTGATTGGTAATGATGTTGAAATTGGTTCTAATACCACGATAGATAAAGGTGCATTGGAAGATACTATTATAGCAAATGGTGCTAGACTGGACAATTTAATCCAAATAGCTCATAATGTACAGATCGGAGAACATACTGCTATTGCTGGCTGTGTTGGTATTGCTGGTAGCACTTTTATAGGGAAAAATTGCCTTATTGGTGGAGGAGTTGGTATTTCTGGTCATTTAGAAATAGTTGATAATGTTTGTGTAACTGGTGGTTCCATTGTACTTAGATCAATTAAAAAAGCTGGCGTTTATTCCTCGGGAACTCCCATAGAAAACAATCAACATTGGCATCGAAATTACCTAAGATTTAAACAACTTAATGAAATGGCTCAACGCTTAAAAAAATTGGAACTTGGAAAATAATTATGAATAGTATGGATATCCATCAAGTTTTTCAGAATTTACATCATCGTTACCCATTTTTATTGATAGATCGGGTTGTTGATTATAAAGTTGGTGAATACTTGATAGCTATTAAAAATGTCACTTATAATGAACCTTTTTTTCAGGGCCATTTTCCTCATCGACCAGTTATGCCCGGAGTCTTACTAGTTGAAGCAATGGCTCAAGCTACTGGTATATTGTCGTTTAAAACCGCAGAGTTACAACCAGAAGATGGTTCATTGTATTATTTGGTAGGTATAGATAAAGCCCGTTTTAAACAACCAGTTGAACCAGGTGATCAATTGTTAATAGAAGTCAAATTGACTCGTGTAGTACGAGGAATTTGGAAATATACTGGTACTACTAAAGTTGATGACAAAATAGTTGCTAGTGCTGATATTATGTGCATGAAAAGAGATATTGAAGATTGATTTCCCCTCACGCCCTGATTGACCCTAAAGCCGAACTTGATTCCAATGTACAAGTTGGCCCATTTTCTGTGATTGGTGCAGATGTTAAAATAGCTGCCGGTACTAAGATAGGTCCGCATGTAGTTATTAAAGGGCCTACCAAAATTGGTCATGATAATAATATTTATCAATTTGCATCATTGGGAGAAATTCCTCAAGATAAAAAATACGATGAAGCAGAAGACACCTATTTAGAAATTGGGGATCGCAATGAAATCCGAGAGTATTGTACTATGAATCGTGGTACAGTACAGGGTGGGCATGTAACTAAAATTGGTAATGATAATTGGATCATGGCTTATTGTCATATTGCTCACGATTGTAATATTGGAAATAACACTATATTTGCCAACGGTGCTTCTTTAGCTGGCCATGTACAAATTGCTGACCATGTTATTCTAGGAGGTTTTACCTTAGTTCATCAATTTTGTATGATGGGGGAACATAGTTTTTCTGGAGCCAATTCTTTGATTTTTAAAGATGTACCTCCGTTTATAACTGTTTGGGGTAATCGTGCCAAAGCTTACGGTATTAATAAAGAAGGTTTGAAACGACGTGGCTTTAGCAATGAATTGATTCGAGTTCTGCATCAAGCTTATAAAATTATTTATAAACAACATAATACCACTGAACAAGCTATTGAACAATTGACAGAATTAAGCATTAAACATCCTGAAGTTCAACAATTAACCGATTTTTTGCGTCAATCAACTCGTGGGATTGTACGTTAAGAACTAGCACAACTTCTCATTATTTTAATTTTAGTTTGTTAAATAATTACTTAAATTTTAATAAAGTGTACAGTAGTGAAAAATTGAAACGAAAAAAGCCCCTTGCCAATATTGACTTGGGGCTTTTTTATGCCTATTTTTTTCTTTAAAGTTTGTGTTTACATATTTGCTATTCCAACAGTCATTCCCAAATTTTTTTCACTTCTACTAATTATACCCTTGATATTCAAATATGCAGTCCTTATTTATTAGCAGCCACTTGATGAGAGTGCTAATAAAAATGGAAATACTTAAAATCTTAAGTATTACAAAATTCTACTATAAACTTTAAAAGATTTAGGAGATATGACTAATGCATATTCGTCCGTTACATGATCGAGTCATTGTTAAACGTGTTGAAGAAGAAAGAAAAAGTCCAGGGGGAATTGTTATTCCTGATTCTGCGACTGAAAAACCAATACGTGGCAAAATATTGTCTGTTGGTAAAGGTAAAATTCTAGAAAATGGTGAAGCACGTCCGCTTGATGTTAAAGTTGACGACATAGTGTTGTTCGGCAAATACTCTGGCACTGAAGTAAAAATTGATGGTGAAGAGTTATTGGTTATGCGTGAAGAAGACATTATGGGAATTATTGAAGGTTAATTTTAAGAACACAATTTAGGAAAAATATTATGTCTAAAGAAGTACGTTTTGGTGATGATGCACGTCAACAAATGATTAAAGGTGTTGCTGTTTTGGC
The DNA here is from genome assembly GCA_030378105.1 of Candidatus Halobeggiatoa sp. HSG11. GTDB lineage: Bacteria > Pseudomonadota > Gammaproteobacteria > Beggiatoales > Beggiatoaceae > DRQV01. Next base: position 23,975 of record JAUCGL010000050.1, read on the forward strand.
CAACGCAGTTAAAATAACTCTTGGTCCAAAAGGTCGCAATGTTGTTTTGGATAAATCATTTGGTTCACCAACTGTTACCAAAGATGGTGTTTCAGTTGCTAAAGAAATTGAATTAGAAAATAAATTTGAGAATATGGGAGCTCAAATGGTTAAAGAAGTAGCATCTCAAACCTCTGATGCTGCTGGAGATGGAACTACTACTGCTACCGTATTAGCTCAATCTGTTTTGACTGAAGGCATGAAAGCTGTTGCTGCTGGCATGAATCCTATGGACTTAAAACGTGGGATTAATAAAGCAACTACTGCTGCCGTTGAAGAATTAAAGAAATTGTCTGAACCTTGTGCTGATGATAAAGCTATTGCTCAAGTTGGTACTATCTCCGCTAACTCTGATAATGCTATCGGTGATATTATCGCTCAAGCTATGGGTAAAGTTGGTAAAGAAGGCGTTATTACCGTTGAAGAAGGTTCTGCTTTAGATAACGAACTAGACGTTGTTGAAGGTATGCAGTTTGATCGTGGTTATTTATCCCCTTATTTCGTTACCGATCAACAAACTATGACTACAGAATTAGAAGGCCCAATGATTCTGTTACATGACAAAAAGATTTCTAACATCAGAGAAATGTTGCCAATTTTAGAAGGTGTTGCTAAAGCTGGTAAATCTTTGATAGTTATTGCTGAAGATGTTGATGGTGAAGCATTGGCTACTTTGGTAGTTAATACTATTCGTGGCGTAGTTAAAGTTGCTGCTGTTAAAGCTCCTGGTTTTGGTGATCGCCGTAAAGCTATGTTACAAGACATTGCTATTTTAACTGGTGGCCAAGTTATTTCTGAAGAAGTTGGCTTAAGTTTAGAAAAAGCTACTTTAGATGATTTAGGTAGTGCTAAACGTGTTACTATCAGCAAGGAAAACACCACTATTATTGATGGTGCTGGTGATGGTAAAAGCATTGAAGATCGAGTTAATCAAATAAGAGCTCAAATCGAAGATGCAACTTCTGACTATGATCGGGAAAAATTACAAGAACGTGTTGCTAAATTAGCTGGTGGCGTAGCTGTTATTAAAGTAGGTGCTGCAACCGAAGTTGAAATGAAAGAAAAGAAAGCTAGAGTTGAAGATGCTTTACACGCAACTCGTGCCGCAGTTGAAGAAGGTGTGGTTCCAGGTGGTGGTGTTGCTTTAGTTAGAGCTTTGAATGGCATAAAAGACCTAACTGGTGACAATGATGACCAAAATGTTGGAATTAACATAGCTCGCCGTGCTATGGAAGAACCATTACGTCAAATCGTAACTAATGCTGGTCAAGAAGCTTCTGTTATTTTGAACGATATTATGAATAATTCTGGTAATTATGGCTATAATGCTGCTACCGAAGAATATGGTGATATGGTAGCTATGGGTATTTTAGACCCAACTAAAGTTACTCGTTCAGCCTTACAAAATGCTGCTTCTATTGCTAGTTTAATGATTACTACTGAAGCTATGGTTGCTGATGCTCCTAAAGATGATGCTCCTGCTGGTGGTGGTATGCCTGATATGGGTGGCATGGGCGGTATGGGTGGAATGGGTGGAATGGGCGGTATGATGTAGTCTCATTTGTTCCCTCTTAATCTTTATTAATTAAGACCTACTAGGTGAAAACCTAGCAGGTCTGATTATATCTCTTTATTTAACGTTGATAATGTGGTAGTCCTCCAAAAAGTAGTGATGACTCCAAAAAACATGTTAAGTCTCAAATACCTAAGCAGGTTTAACACTACATATTGGAGGACTACCAATAATGTAAACTCAAAAACCAGAACTGATTCGGGGTATTATAAGAATAAGCCGTTTCATAATCTTTACCCAACATATTCTCCAACCGCATTCTCAAAGCCAGATTTTTATTAAAGTTATACTCGCCTGCCAAATTAACAATCCCATAACCAGCCAAACGATTAGTATTATTAGCATTGTCATAACGATAACTATGAGCTAATACATTTATGCTTAACCGCATAGGTCCTCGCTTTTCTGCCAATTCCACATTTATACTTTTTTCAGCCCGACGTGGTAATAGATTGCCAGTTGTATCATCTTCCGGTTTTAACCAAGATACCTTGGTATTAAATTCCCAGTTACCTTGATGCCAATTAATCGCACCATCCATACCAACTATTTTAACTTTATTAATATTATCAGCAAAATAACTATTAGTCACAGAATCAAAGTTAGTAGCAATCAATTTATCAATTAAAGTTTTATAAGCATTAATTGACCAATTATAATTCTGCTGCTTGCCAATTAAACCAACTTCATAACTTTCTGATTCCTCTGGTACAAGCTTAGAATTACCATAGTTTGGGAAATATAACTCATTGAATGAAGGAGCTTTGAAAGCAGTTCCATAACTTGCTATTAAACGTGTTGTTGAACCAAGAGCATAACCTAAACTAATATTTTTAGTTGTATGTTTACCAAATTGCTCATTATCATCTTCACGCAATCCAACCAACAAATCAATCCCAAATAAATCAGCTTGATATTCAGCAAATAAACCTTTATTGGTTAAAGAATCTATTGCATAATAAACATGACTACCTACATCATCTGTTTGTTCTTCATAACCAATTATTAACTCTTGTTCAGCAAAGAAAAATTTGTTTTGTAAGCCATATACAGTGCGAGTTGTATTAAAATAGTTTTGGGCAGATTGCTCATATTTATCTTGACTTTCACCTATATTAAGATTAAGTAACCACCAATCATTAGCAATATAATCTGCTTTTATACCAATAACTTGTTGGGTAAAATCAGCTTGATTGTTGAATGATGAATCAAATTGAGTATAACCTTTGGTTCTTAAGGCGTGAACTTCAACATTTGCTGTATCCGCAAAATTATGGCCAAATTTGGTGCTAAATGAAGTATTTTCATAACCATCATCATCTGGTTCAAATGCAAAACAGCTATATTTACAAGCATTAAAACCATCAGTCTTAAGATGATCGGCATATAAACTTAACCAACTATTTTCAGTTGCACCAGAAAAACCAGTTGTAACTCTATAAGTGTTATCAGAACCAATGCCGATACTGCTCTCAGCTTGTGGTTTTTTACCATGCCTTGTGAAAATTTGTATAACTCCACCAATAGCTTCAGAACCATATAAACTTGAGCGTGGCCCACGCACAATTTCAATTCGTTCAATTTGAGAGACTGGTAAATGTTCAAATGCCATACTGCCAGTGGTTGCTGAACCAACTTTAATTCCATCTATCAGCACTAAAATATGGTCAGATTCAGTTCCACGCATAAAAATGGAAGTTGGTTGGCCTAAGCCACCATGATTAACAATATCTAAACCGGGAATACCGTGCAATATATCAAAAATACTGACAGCTTGACTTTTAACAATATCGTCTCTAGTAATAATACTGACAGAAGCTAAAGGACTGGTTTGAGCGGAACGAGTTGCTGTAACGGTTACTTCTGGAAGTATGGTTTCAGCAATGTTTAAGGTTGGATATAAAAACAGTAATACATATACAAATCTTTGATTCAAAATTAAATTTCCTCTTAAATAAACTTAAGCAGAGGAACTAAAAGTCAATAATTCTTAATGCTATAATTCTTAATGCTTAATTAAAATCTAAAAAAAATATCACTCTCATTCCCATACTTTTGTATGAAGGAACAAAGTCTAAAAGTTTTTGATTTTCATTAATAATTAACAATTTATAATTAATAATTATCTATCCGTCGCCCTCCGCAACAAATTGTAATAATTGAACATATAAGGTCGGTCTCCGGACTTAATAAGTATATTACAGTCAATCGCCTTCCCACGTTATACGCAGTGACTTTTTATATGATTGACCTTAAAACTTCTTTACCGTTGCGGGGGCAGTATCGGATTTACACCGATTTCCCATTTACTTTGTATATATACTTCACATTGGTATAAACTGAACTTTTTGGAGTCCAAATTTTAATTTGACAAATTACCAAGATAAATCTTGGACTCCTTTTAAAAATTTATGCCCATGTGCAGTATAATGTGAATTAAGAGCTAAAAAATTATTTTAAAAATCATGTAATTAAGAATTATAATTTCGGAAGTTTATAATGAACAATTTTTTAACTCATTGTTTTTAAAAGATACATAATTTTAGCTCTTAATT
>JAUCGL010000051.1 GCA_030378105.1 Candidatus Halobeggiatoa sp. HSG11
CTTTCTGAGTCTGTTAATGGATTGACAAATAACATGTTTTTATGTTCTCTTGTAGTGGATGGTTTGAAATTTTATCTGATTATAGTATATCATATTTTTTGTTAAAATACTTTTGTGTATCTACATAACATTTAACAAGTTCTCTATTTGCTCTTTGGATAAGCCGGTCATTTCCATAATAGTTTCTATACTTACCTTAGCTTTTTTCATATTTTTAACTATCATTGAAACTCCTTCTTCCCTTCCTTCTTCTCTTCCTTTCTCCATGCCTTCTTTCCTTCCTTGCTTAATAGCTTTTTGAGTTTGTTCTTGCATGTACTCTTCATCGGAATATTCATCTTTCATTCGTGCATATTCTTGCGGACTTATTTTATCTTTCTTAATCAGTGAAAAAACCTCTTGAATAACATCATTTTGGTAATCACTTTCTTCCACTTGTTTATCTAAACTGTCATTTATGGCTTTTAACCATTCTTGATGAGGTTCAGGAGTTTCATCAGTGACATATTTAGGGCAGATATAAACAATTTTATGTTCAGTTTCCGCAATGCTTGTACCATCTAATTTTTTAGGGCTAAAATCAGTGATTGATATGTCGGTTTTGTGTTTATCCCCAGATGTTAAAACCACAATTGTATAGACCTGCATGTCCGGTTTATAGTTAGCAGAGCTAGTGATTTGTTCAATTAAAGCTACGCAGTGATAATGAAGAAAACGGTCATAGTGGTCTTGATAACGTTTGTGTTGAATATCAATAATGAGGCGATTTTTTTTGTCAAGGGCAAATAAGTCAAAACGACTATCCACATTTCCGACAATTGGTGAAAAAGATTTTTCAGTTTCAACAGTATCAATTTCAATCTCTATTCCAAGTATATCTCGCACAAAAGCGGTAAATATATGTGGTTTGGAAAAGGCTTTTTTAAAAATAACGCCATAGCGTAAAGGGGCAACTTCTATCATTGTTTAATACCTGTTGTTCTTGTCAAAATTAATCTGGTTTCCATGTGCCGGCATGGGAATTTCTCGTTCCCACGCACTGGCGTCACTGCCATTTGTGTTAAGAAGGGCGAACACGTAGGTTCGCCCCTACATCCCTTTGAATATGCGGCACTTGTAGGGGCAGACCTGCGTGTCTGCCCTTAACATAAATGGCAGTGACCCCCTGCACCCCCGTCAAAGAACTCAAAGATTCAAAGTACCAAAGGGTCTACTGTCCGCCTCGCACTGGCCACACATAGCTGCCGTTATCCATATTGCCGTAGCCGACATAGCCATTGTTGAGGTCCACGACCCACGCATAGCCTGCGCTATCCGCGCAGGTAGTAGACGACAAGTAGTTGCTCGACTGCACACCCGTGAACGCATCATCCCCCTCAGACCATTTTGCGTCTCCAGCCGCGTTAGACAAGCTAGGAGAGGAATACTCTAAATTCAATAAAGATTCCAATTCAACCCTATTCGGCAACCGCCAATCGCCCACACTTGAACTATCGGTTAGACCACAATCCCCAGATGCTAAAGCAGCAATCCATGTAAAAGAATCTGCCCATGTTAATTGATTAGAAGTAGCGGTTGGGTCGATTCCTCCAAGTGTTTCTGTACAATTCGCATCCTTCAACCAAATCAGCCCAGTAAGATTATCGGTAACAGTGCCATTAGAGTTATCTGAAAAACGAGGGTTGGGCCATGCTGTACCAACTTTCAAATCTCCATCATCGCCAGTAGCGTAATTTATGGTTCGCCCAGTTTTCGGTAATGCCACCGCCGGAGCAGTCCCCGTTATTTCTACTCCATCAATCCAAGCTTTTTTACCAAGTAGCTATATCCGCAGCAATCGCATCACCTGAACTCGTATCAACAACATTACTATCCCCAGCCACCCCAAAAACTATCACACCGCTTTTGATATTACCAGTAGCTAAATCCGTATCCACAGTTGACAAATCAAACGTAGCATAATTACCGGCTGCTTGACTAACCGAAGTATCAGTTGGAGTTTGCGTAGCCAAAGTCCCCGTTTGCAAACCCCACGTAACACTTATCAATCCCCAAAATTCCTTACCAGCCAATACCTCCCCCGGCAATGCACCACTTGCATTTATAACTGGAGCCAAACCCATAATCTCATTAAATCTACAACCAGTTGACCCGGCCCAGCAGCTGGCTCCGTAAACGGAATTTGACTCCCGGCCGTCCCACTATCCAACCGATTACAAATATCCCCAATCGTATAACTATTCGTACTACCCGGAGCAGAAGGTGGGTCAAGAGGCCCAGCCATCAACGGCATCGACGAACTCAACAAAACCAAACCCAATCGAATACTATATTTCATTTTTTTAATTAACTCCTTTGTTTGAATCAAAATACAACTTAAAATAATCACTTAATATCTACATATTAATTCTAACACAATCAATATTTATATTTTAAATTTTGGTTTTACCTGCAAGTAATAAGAAGTTACAGATTTTCAGAATAACTTCATAAGATTATTGAGGTTTATCCTGTTAATTCTTTAAATCCTGAGTCGCAAAATTTCCTTACCAATTGGCACAAGGTTTCTAGTTAAAACTTAATTTTACACATAATACATGCCAACTACAATTTTCACTGTGAATTTAATAGGATTAGTATAGATTCTTAACTTAATTTTAAGGTAAGTATTTTCCACAGCATGGAAAAACTGTCCAGATTATGGAATAATTCCAGATTATGGAATATATTTTTCTCGGTAGGTTGGGTTACGTTTTTTTTGCTGTACTCAATAAGCTAACCCGACCTACACACTATCGAGATAATCATTGCTATTTGCGTTAAGGGCAACCATAAAGGATTGCCCCTACGTTAAATGACGATTTGTAGGGGGGTAATCATCCCTTGTGGTTACCCCAATCAATCTCCACGTTGAATGATGATTAGACATCTTTCCTAAATAACTGATGGTTGACACTAAGAGTATTTTAATTAATTTGATTCCATAGGTTTCACCTATGGCTATTCAAGTGTGAACCATGTTGGGGTTGTTTTAACTATCCTGAAAGGATTGAATGTGAATAGCCACCGATGAAATCGGTGGAATATAAAAACTTTCTGCGGTAAGCTCAGTTCATAAGTATATATACTTATTTAGGAAAGATGTCTACTTATACAATTCTTTAGCTAAAGTTTTAATACCAGCGACAATATATTGAGATACCGATAAAAAATGACGATTTTCAATGAGAATAATTTTTGCTTTACTAGCTGCGATAGCCGGATTAGTGAGCATTTGTTGTTTTACTAGATGAAACTTATCCTTACGAGCATGAGAAATAATAAATTCTGGTTGCCAAGCCAAAATATATTCACTGTTTATTTTAACGTGCTGCTCAATACCTTGCTCTGCAACGATATTAATCGCTCCAACTAGTTTGGCCATATCATCAAAAGTAGTATTCCGACCAGCAGTATAATTGCCTAAACTGTATGACATAATGCGTGGTGATTTTTTATTTGGAATACTGTTCTGAATAGCCTCAATATCTGCTTCCATTTGAGCAACAATAGTAGCAGCATTTCTGTCTTCGCCAATAGCAAAACCTATAGTTTTGATATTCTTTTTAATATCTGCAATGTTGTTGAAATTGCTAAAACGAAAGATGGAAGTATCAGTTTTCTGTAATAATTCAACCATTTCAGCTTGACTATAACTAGCAATAAAAACTAAATCTGGTTTAAAATTTAAAATATATTCAATATTAGTGGTTGTTTTATTAGGGATTTTCTTGGCTTGAATAGTGATATTGCTGTAATTACTGTCAGTGGCCATAGTACTTATTGCAGCAATACGCTTCGGAGGACATATGGCTAATAAAATTTCATCAGTAGCCAAAGTTAATGAAACTATACGCTGTGGCTGAGTGGCAATAGTTACAGTATTACCAGAATTATCATGTAATTGGCGAGGAAATGGCTCAAGTTCAGCAACTACACTTAACATTAAAATAAGTAATATATTCATCACACTTGTTTTTTTACTTGAATGCTATATAATATCAAATGTTATGGAGAGGTACCGAAGCGGTCATAACGGCACCGACTCGAAATCGGTTGGTCCTTAACTGGGTACGCGGGTTCGAATCCCGCCCTCTCCGCCAATTCTTAAATTCCAATTATCACAAAGAATTATAGCCGGGTTATTTACTTACACCCAACTTATCAATCTACTGTAGCAGCAAGAAATTTTTGCATATCGTAGTAGACTTTTTGATAGACCAGTCCCATCCACAATGACAAACAAAAATATGCTTGTAAAGCAATTCTTAATTAAAATCTATAAAAATTAGGACTTACGCATTGACAAGACAAACATTTAATGAAACCGTTTAAATATCGAAATATCGTTCCCAAACTCTTGTTTGGGAACGCCCTGCCAAGAAGCTCCGCTTCATTTAATTTCGGGAATAAGTTCAACTTCTTAAATTTAAATAGCTTTCTACTTAACGTCAGTTAAATAAGTATAATTTTCTAATCCAGTTTTTAATTCCCGTAAATATAATTGTTTCTGTTCAGTGCTTAAATTAGTTGCATTTAAACTGTTTTGATAACTATTAACTAAATACTCTATATCAAAATTAACATAACTTAACATATCCTTAACAGCATCACCTTTCATAGGAGCGATTAGCTCATAGTTATTGTTTTCAATAATATTTACGTTGACAGAATTAATATCTCCAAACAGATTATGTATATCTCCTAAAATTTCTTGATAAGCTCCTATAAGAAATATTCCAATTAAATATGGTTCATTAGGAATTAATTTATGGAGTGGTAAATTGGCATCAATTCCATTACTACTCACGTAACTTTTAAATTGTCCATCGGAATCACAAGTTAAGTCTTGTAAAGTGGCTAAAACACTTGGTTGTTCATCTAAGCGATGTAGAGGCATGATAGGAAATAATTGGTCTATTGCCCACGCATCAGGTACAGAGCGGAACAAAGAGAAATTCGCAAAATATTTATCCGCCAGTTTTTCATTAAGTTCATCATATATTTCACGGTAAATACGAGCATAAGAGTCATGTCGTAACAAAGCCTGTACTTGTTTACAGATAGCATAATACAATTGTTCTGCATGAGCTCTCTGCTTAATATTTATCACTCCATAAGCAAACATAGAATGTACTTCATTTAACCAATATACCGCATTATGATAAACTTCCGATGCCGAATGTTGGGTTATATTGTTCAACTGTTGCCATAAATCCTGAATAATCTCCGGATCATCATCAGAAGCTGGTTGGATGATATCAGGTATAGTTTCAACATCAACAATATTAGTTATCAATACAGCGTGGTGAGCGGTTATGGCTCGCCCAGTTTCAGTGATAATATTTGGTTGCGGTAAGTTGAATGTATAACAAACTTCGCTAAATTCATGGATTATATTATTGGCATATTCTTGAATGTTATAGTTAATTGAACAAGGTCGGCGAGAACGCATACCTTCGTAATCAACTCCCAAACCACCTCCAACATCAACAGTGTGAATAGGCACTCCTAAAGCACGCAATTCAGCATAATAACGACCAGCTTCATATAAACCTTTTTGAATATCACGAATATTGGGGATTTGTGAGCCGATATGAAAGTGCATTAATTGCAAACTGTTCATTAATCCAGCTTTATCAATTTGCTCAATAACATTTAAAATTTGAGTTGAATTGAGTCCAAATTTAGATTTTTCACCACCGCTATTTTGCCATTTACCAACAGCTACGGAAGCTAGTTTAACTCGTATACCTAGAAGTGGGGTGACATTCAAATGATTGGCTTCTGCAATAATCAGCTTTAACTCAGAAGCTTTTTCAATAACTAAATAGATTTGAATACCAATTTGCTTACCAATAAGAGCTAACCGAATGTATTCACGATCTTTATAACCGTTACAAATAACTATTTTATCTTTGTTAGCTAATGCCAACACAGCCATAAGTTCTGATTTACTGCCAGCCTCTAAACCTGCCTTGCCAGTATTTAAAATAGCTTCAATAACATGGCGTTGCTGATTAACTTTAATTGGGTATACAGCAGTATAATTACCATTATAATTTTTCTGCTGCATAGCTATATTAAAGGCATCATACAAACTATTGACTCGATGCTGTAGAATATTGGGAAAACGAACTAATATTGGTAAAGAAAAATCTTTTAAATCTTGAACTAATTCATAAAGACTTATGCCTGTTTGTTCAGGAATTGAAGAGACTGTTACTTCTCCATTTTGGTTAATATCAAAATAACCTTCACTCCAATATTTAATGTTATATAACTTTTGTGATTTGGTGATATTCCATTTTGGCACATTCATCCTTACATATATTTGGTAAATATTAATCTGACAAGTTTAATAACCACTTAAGATTGCTGAGATTTTCCTATATTGGCTAGTTTATTAACTAATCTAGCAGTTAATTGGTTAAATTTACTTCCCATCTGCATTTTAGAATTTGCCTCACTAGCATTTCCTTTTAAAGCCAAATCTAAAATATTGGCAGCTTCTATATGAAAATTATTATGAAGATCAACTATAGTGTCATATTCAGGTAAATTTTTACCTTCTTTTGAATCTAACCATTGCCCAAATACACAAACATGAGGATTACTAGTATTTTCAACACTAAAATCACTTTTACCAGTTTCTATCGCTTGTTTTAAATGTATTTTCCAACGGCTGTGAGCCCAAATTGCTTTATCAATTTTTTCAACCATAATATTTTTCCTGATTTTAATCTTAAAAATTAAGCTTGGTATATTTTAATAATACATATTTGTTTAAAAATTATCAATATTAGGACTTACGCATTGACAAAATAATTATTTTATGAATTTGTTAAAATACAATTAGTTATAAAAAATTACACTACTTATATAATTTATATATAAACTATATTTATATAGCTTTGTCATTCTCGTGAAAACGGGAATCTAGGAATCTTTGAGATCACTAGATTCCCACTTTCGTGGGAATGACAATTAATTAGTTTATATTTAACAAATGTATGATTTTAATATAATTCACACTTTACTATGTTTGTCAATGCGTAAGTCCTAATACAGTCTTTCCAAATGAATCAACCTTTCCAGCTCCAATCTGAATTTGAACCCAAAGGTGACCAGCCACAAGCTATTCAACAATTATTATCTGGTTTACAACGTAATGATAAACATCAGATTTTACTTGGTGTGACTGGTTCTGGTAAAACTTTTACTATAGCCAATATTATTCAAACAGCACAGGTTCCAACTTTAATTCTGGCTCCTAATAAAACCTTGGCTGCTCAATTATATGGTGAAATGCGTGATTTTTTTCCGCATAATGCAGTGGAATATTTCGTATCTTATTATGATTATTATCAACCGGAAGCTTACATGCCAGCATCGGATACTTATATAGAAAAAGATGCCTCTATCAATGAACAGATTGACCAGATGCGGCTGTCTGCGACTAAGGCCATGTTGGAACGGAAAGACGCAATAATTGTGGCTTCAGTATCGGCAATTTATGGGCTGGGTGATCCAGATTGGTATTTGCAGATGGTGTTACATTTGGTGCAAGGCGAAGAGGTTGGGCAACGTTTTATCTTACGCCGTTTGACTGAATTACAATATACTCGCAACGAAACTGTGTTGGAAAGAGGTAATTATCGGGTGCGAGGCGAGATAATTGACATCTATCCGGCTGATTCGGATCGGGATGCGATTCGGGTAGAATTGTTTGATGATGAAATTGAGAACTTGAGTTATTTTGACCCGTTGACTGGTAAAATTTTACGCCGTGTACCACGCCTTACTATATATCCCAAAAGCCATTACGTTACTCCTCGCCATGTATTATTGCAAGCTATTGATAAAATTAAAGCAGAATTACAAGTGAATTTAAAAGAGTTATATAAAAAGCATAAATTAGTGGAAGCTCAACGTTTAGAACAGCGTACTATGTTTGATTTGGAAATGATAGTGGAAATTGGTTACTGCTCTGGAATTGAGAACTATTCCCGTTATTTATCTCAGCGTGAATCTGGCGAACCACCTCCAACTTTGTTTGACTATTTACCAGAAAATGCCCTGTTGGTTATTGATGAAAGCCATGTCACTGTGCCACAAATAGGAGCTATGTATAAAGGTGATCGCTCTCGTAAAGAAACTTTGGTTGATTATGGTTTTCGTTTGCCTTCTGCATTGGACAATCGGCCGTTGACTTTTGAGGAATTTGAACGGCTGGCTCCGCAGACTATTTATACTTCCGCCACCCCAGGAGCTTATGAAAAAAAACATGCCCAACAAGTTGTTGAACAAGTAGTGCGTCCAACTGGTCTGCTTGATCCTCCAATTGAAATTCGGCCAGTAACGGCTCAAGTTGATGATGCTTTGTCTGAAATTAATAAACGGGTTCAGCAAGGAGAGCGAGTGTTGATTACCACTTTAACTAAACGCATGGCGGAGGATTTGACTGAATATTTGGTTGAACATGGAGTGAAAACTCGTTATTTGCATTCTGATATTGCAACGGTGGAACGAGTTGAAATAATACATGATTTACGGGTTGGAGTATTTGATGTATTGGTGGGAATTAATTTGTTGCGAGAGGGTTTGGATATGCCGGAGGTCTCTCTGGTTATGGTGTTTGATGCAGATAAAGCTGGTTTTTTGCGATCGGAACGGTCTTTAATTCAAACAGTTGGGCGAGCTGCTCGGCATATTAATGGACAAGCTATTTTTTATGCTAATGAGGTGACTTTGGCAATGCAGACGGCTATTGATGAAACTAAACGGCGGCGTGTTAAACAGCAAGCTCATAATAAGAAATTTAATATAATTCCGCATGGAGTGACGAAGGCTATCACTAATATTTTGGATATGGAACAGGCAACTGAAGCAACTGGGAGTAGTTATGCAATTGCGGAGGAGAAGGCTGGTTATGCTTGTTTGTCGCCGAAACAGGTTGAGAAGAAAATTAAGCAGTTGGAAAAGGAAATGTATCAACATGCGGAGAATTTGGAGTTTGAAGAGGCTGCGAAGTTGCGAGATAAGATACGGCGAATGGAATTTTAATAGTTATTTCGTTGAAAAATTGATTAGTTAACGGAAACGGATTTTAAAATCTTTGAATCAAAACCAGATTGTTATATAATATTCCAATTCAGGTTTTTAATCCTGTTAATCCTATAATCCTGAAAATCCTGATTCAGACAAAAAAAACTTAAATCCCAAAAAAACCAACCAAGGAGCAACCATGAAAACTACAGAACAACTTGTCGAAGAAGCTATCAAGAATAATTTTGCCAAACCACTACCAAAAACCCAACACGATCTTGCGGCTAAAGTTATTCGGGAAATTTTTTATGAAACTCAAGATTTAAGTTTTGAAGAGTTGCAACGGCGAGTTAAACAGTTAGAACTAGAATTCGCAGATATTACAGAGGGTAGATTCGCTTATTTAATTTTACAGAGGACAGCTAGTGAAGCATTAGAAAGGCATTTTAATAAGATGGAAGAGAGTGTTACTTATCTTAAAAAAGGTGTTGAACAAGCTAAAATTTGGCTTACGGAAGATGATACTTCTATACGAAACGTTACACTTGTACTGTGTATTTATCTTGGGATTACACAAAGAGAATTAGGTCAAGTTACGGAAGCAATTAAAACTTATCAGAATGGTTTAAAATATGCTCAAGATTGGCTGAATGATGCTTCTGTGTGGGAACTGATACTTAAATTGTATGTTAATCTGGGAGTTGCACAAGGAAAACTAGGCCAATTTGAGCAAGGTTTAAAACATGCTCAAGATTGGCTGGATGATTATTCTGTGTGGAAACAGGTACTTAAACTGTATTATAATCTTGGGATTACACAAATAGAATTAGGTCAAGTTACGGAAGCAATTAAAACTTATCAGAATGGTTTAAAATATGCTCAAAATTGGCTGGATGATGCTTCAGTACGGAAGCAGGTACTTAAGCTATATGATGTTTATTCCAATGCTTGTTATAATAGTGGACAATCGTTCATATTTTTATCTCCATATGATAATTTCTGGTCGTGGACAATACTACAAAACTTATCAAAACATTTTGATAGAATATTATCTAACTTAAAAAAACGCTCAGAAAATTCCCCTTCATTAACCAAATTCACCACCGTATTTCAAGCTTTCCTTCATACTTTTTTATTATCCGAATCATATGAACCAATCCGTTCTCGTCGTCTTCATTCCACCACAGAAATTCTTCTTAAAATCAGCGAAACTCTCTACCTAATAGAACAACTTGAAGAAAATCAACGCCTCCAAACTATCAACCACAATTTACAAAATTTAATAGAAATTGATGTAATAACAGAATTATTTTCTCTACAAAATAAAATATCAAATTCAAAAGAAGACCTGACAGGTTTCCAAAACCTGTCAGGTCTGCCTTATCTACTTGCTATTCCCAAACAATGGCTAACCAAATACCGGCTACATAAATCCCAAACTCAAAGCCAAGAAATAAACGATTCAATTTTAACAGAATCAGAATATAAGCAGCAGCTTAAACAAATAAAATCCAACTTAACCAACTGGTTATATCACAATATTAAACCAAACGACCTAACCGAAAGCTTAAGAAGTTTACCAGCAATTGTACAAGGAATGTTATTCGCAAGCCGTTGTACCACAGGCAATCCAGCAAAAATCTTAGCTGAATGGCTTCAAAACCAACCTTGGAATAACCCTGATGCTACAGAATTCTTACAAACAACATTCTCCGCAACCAATTGGCAACAATGGATTACCGAAGACCCAGATCGACCTAATAGACCTTTAAGTTTCTGGAGAATTACAAACTATACTAATAATATAAAAATCAACTGGGAAGTTTCCAGTAGAATCCAACCAGAAATTCGCAATTGGCTCCAAGAATTAAACGAAGGCAACGCAGATAATTTAATCAATCAATTAAAATTTGCGTGGCAACAAGCTGTTGAACAAGCAGATTCATTAACCAAAGTTCTCAACAAATTTGGCAAACAAGAAAATAACTTAATAGTTTTACAAGCAGTTATATTAGGTCAAGAGTCAGAATTATTAACCAACACCATACAAACATGGCTATTTCCTCCACAAGATGAAACAGAAGATGAAACAGATGTTTTAACCGTTGTAAATAACTTAAAAAATGGCCTTAGTCGTGCTGCTTCCATTTACCAACCAACCTATCCATCTTTAGCCGATACTGTCCACGACTGGACCAAAGTTTTAATATCGGAATCTAAACCTGACAGGTCTTCAATACCTGTCAGGTTTGAAGGTATTTTATGGCAACTTTTAGAACGTTCCAGAATAGCCCTCACAGGCCAAAGCAAAGAACTACCTGAAGATTGGCAAGAAGACCTTGGCAACCAACTTTGGAACTCT
This sequence comes from Candidatus Halobeggiatoa sp. HSG11, assembly GCA_030378105.1. Classification (GTDB taxonomy): domain Bacteria; phylum Pseudomonadota; class Gammaproteobacteria; order Beggiatoales; family Beggiatoaceae; genus DRQV01. The sequence goes on from JAUCGL010000051.1 coordinate 11,450, forward strand.
TTAAAAAATAGTATTAATTTAATCGAAACTGGCTACAATACCGAAGGTAAAACTTGGCCTTTATTCACAACTTGGTTAAGTTATTTTGACAAATACTTACCCGAAACTCCCACTTGGCAACAATGTCAACAACATTTACAACCCAAAGAAGCCTTACTGCAACTATTTTTCGAGCAAGAACAATTGCGTGTCCTGTGGCTTGATCAAAACGGCCTACAATTAAGAGACCTTCCAGAATTCACCGTTAATACAGCCAGTTGGAATGATGCTATTGAGATATTAGGCAAAAAAAGTGAAAGCTCAACCAGAGAAGAATTTAAACAAGCCATCCAAACTATGGAAACAGTTATGGCCGAATTACAACCCTTTGCCCAAATCCTCAAAGAATGGGCTAACGAACTCGAACAAATAACCGTTATCTTCCCAGCACCACTCGGCCAATTCCCTTGGGAAACCCTACCAGAATTAGAAAATATCCTTGTACGAGCCATCAGCCTTAACACATGGTTAAAGGAATCGAAATGCAAAGTTAATTTTGCCAAAAAACCTTGGATAGTCTGCGATCCAACTGCTGACGAAACTTGCACCGTCAAAGAAGCCAACTGGTTAGCCCAACATTTCAACACCAAACCAGAAAGCCCATCCCATTTTGAAGCCCTACAAAAATTCAGCGAATACAAACATATCCACCTAACTACACATGGTATCTACGAACCTGACCATCCAACCGCCAGCCGTTTAAGCCTTAACGAAGGAATTGAATTACCAATCTGGATGCTCAACGCCACCAGAACCAATGCTGATTTAATTTTCCTCTCCGCTTGCGAATCCAACCTTGCTGGCAAAGCAACCCAAGAACTCCTCAAACCAATTGGCATCGGCCCTAACTTAATAGCTGCTGGAACCAAAACCGTAGTTGGAACCTTATGGGCATACAACGGCTTCGCCGCCCTCTGCTTCAGTTATTACTTTTACCAAATTTCCGAACAAAATCCCTCCATGTCTTGGCATAAAGTAGCCACCCAAGCCCGCAATGCTGTCCGAGACATGACCCACGAAGAATTAGAAGCTATTATTCGGGAGTTTGATTTAGAACATGGAGGAGAAGAATGTTGGGAAAAAGTAGTTAAATCAATTAAAGCAAGAAGTAATATAAGAAAAAATAGTGGCAAAAAACCATTTGATAGATTTGATTTATGGGCTGGGTTTGTGGTATTAGGGAAAGTAAAAAGGTAGACTCATCTCGTTCCCAACGTCCACGTTGGGAACTAGGGGAATGAAGACGTTAGGAACTGGGAAAATTACGCCACAAATACTGAAACAGCATATTTCTGAATTTTCTGATATTCCGAGTGCTTACTCTGTTCTAATTGCCATAAATCGTGGTTCTGTTGCATATTAAGCCATAACCTTGCACCATTATCAAAAAATTGCCCTAACCGCAATGCCATATCAGGAGTTATTGCCTTACGTTCGTGAATAATCTCAGTAATAGTATAACGAGAAACACCCAAGTATCTTGCTAATTCTATTTGTGTCATCTCTAATTCTGGTAAAATAATTTCACGTAGTAACGCACCCGGATGAGTAGGTTCTTTTGTTTTACAACGCCGTGTTTCCATTAATGATAATCCTCTAAATTTACATCAAAAGCATTGCCTTCATTAAAACTAAAGGTTAGTCGCCAATTTCCTGATACCTTCATACTCCATAAATTTTTTCTATTGCCTAACAATTGATGTAATTTAACACCGGGAATATCTAAGTCTTCAATTATTTCAGCACTTTCCAAAGCATCAAGTAATATGGATAACTTTTTGAGATGTTTAGCATTAAGTAAACGCTTATCATTTTTTGTAAAGAAAAGTTCTAATCCTTTATGTTTAAAACTGATAATCATAATATTTCATCTCGTTTCCAACGTCCACGTTGGAAATGCCTTCTGCAACGCTCTGTGTTGCGGGACGCAGAGCGTCCCTGCATGAATTCCCAACGAAGACGTTGGGAACTAGATAAATCTTTTTTAAGGTTCTTTCCCAACCCCAATATTTTTCCTCTTATCCTTATTTTTCTTAATTTGTTCTGCATCTGAGGTTGGTTCACAATCCTTAATTGATTCCATACCACGACTTATATTTTTCCTGCCACCTTGTGGATTAAGTTCTGCTTCAGCACCAACTAGAAAATCTTTGCAATAATCCTCACCTTTCCATTCTTTACCAATCGCAGTTTTTAAGCTCTCATCATCTTGATTAGCTTTCAATAACTGCTGTAATTCATCCACAAACTCTGTCAAATACTGATGTAATTCTCCCATAACAATTACCTCTGTTTAAACCAACAATGTATGAATTTATAAAAACGTTTTCCAAAATGCCAAATGACTGGTACAACTGCAATTACAATAATAACATTAAAAATATTAATTCCATAGATTTCAAAACTAACTGTATTTGGATCAACCCCAAATATGCCACGATTAATTGTAAAACCAGCACCACCACTTAATAACAAAATTAACAAACCAACAAAATTATTTAAATGTTCACCAGACAAAGAATCTCTGTTACTCAAATACAATCGCCATTTTTCTTGCAAACCAACCAAATAATCAAATTGAAATTGTAAATAAGCTTTATGATCTTGTAATTTAATAATATTGTTATGAAAAATTTCTAACAAAGGTTCATGGTAAGTAGATTTCTTATCACCCAACCACTGTACCTCTTCTACATTCTTCTGAAAACGTATATCCAAATCCTGTTGCCTATTCCGAATTTGCTCCAACCAACCAGCTAAATTACTCGCATTTATATCTAGGGTTCGGAAAGCTCCATTAAATCGAGTAAGTAAAATGCGAACTTTGTTAAAATTAGTTTGTATATCTTGCAAGTCATTTTGTAACTTTTTAGTTGAAATGCAATCAGGAATTATCCCAGTATTATTGTATTTATTTATAATTGGTTGTAATTGGGAGCGTAATAAATCGGCCTCAGCATTCATTCTTTCAAATTGCCATTGTCCCATTATCAACAGAGAAAAAGCCTTAAAAAGTGAAACAGGTTTACTATTAACTAATAGGTCTTCTATGGCATCATGCTCCTGAGTCCCATAACAAAAACCAGCACCCAAAAATACTGAATTAGTAGCGAAATCACCACTTGTAAAAGGTACAAAACATGGTTGGTCATCAACAAATGATAAACATAAATTACTATTAGACTGAAATTTATACAAAGCAGTTTGTTTAACTGGATCACCAATGGTAAATAATACTTCATCAGTCTTAGTGAATTGTAATTCATGGATAATGTCTTGATGATGTTCCAAATCAGTACCATCATCTAAAATTAACCAAGCAACTCCATATAAAGCTTGTTGACAATAATTTTTAGCCTTCTCTACACAAGGTTCATCTACGGAACCAAACTGTTCAGCATAATATTGACATATATTTAGCCAACCTTCAGTCAAATGTTGTTGCCAATCAGTCGAATTTTGCAAACCATTCCGAAGAAATAAACGCTTATCATCATCCACTAAAATTCCAGTTTGTAAACTTCGCTTCTCTTCATTCTTTGGTTCTTCAATTAAAATCCCTTCTTGGGTAAACAGTTTGGTTTTAAACAAAAACAAAAATACATATTCAAAATTGGAAGTATTCATAATATTTTATTAATTGAAACTATGAAATAGTTTAACATAATTATATGAAGAAACAGTGAAAATATAGCTATGTTTCTTGAAATTTTGAACAAGCTCAGCGTTAACGTCATAGTGGAGTCGCCCGATGAGACCGGACGTGTCGGGGCAACAATACGCTGTTTCACTGGAAAATTGATTAGTTCACGGAATATGGACGTTCCGGGGACATCATGAAATTTCTGCGAAACTCCTTATGGTCGGTTACGCTTTGCTTCACCGACCCTACCTATAGACATTTAAAAAATACATTCGTGTGAAACCTGACAGGTTTCGGAAACCTATCAGGTCTGAGAACTTTTAAGCATATTCACCAGAACTCAATCCAATTGAACACAAATAGGATTCAGTTATAACGTTATATTAAGCAGTTTCGTCATAAATTTGATTCACTTATCGAAATAATAGGTTTTATTTTTCAAAATATAATTAATTTTTAGGTTTAAAAAATGGTTAATACTGGTATGTGATATATTTATTAATTCTTCTTATATTATTGTAATTTATATATTTTAATTCACTTAATAGATTACGGTAGATACCTTGATAAGGTGCAGTTTGCTGTTGATGGACGACTTATTTCTCTCATTTGATTATTTTCTATAGTTTTTTGGGATGATTCATATTATAATACTTTTGTCAATGCGTTAAGTCCTATTTTAACTAGTATCATCTTTTTTATCAACAGAACTCGTTATAATCAAAATAATTATATTCAATGAACAACTCCCTTATTTTAATCGATGGCTCCAACTACCTACACCGAGCTTTCCACGCAACTCCAAGTTTTAACAATGCAGCCGGATTTCCCACTGGAGCAATTTTTGGTTTAACCAATATGCTCAAAAGCCTATTGCAAGAATATCAACCCGAATATGCAGTGGTTGTATTTGATGCTAAAGGTAAAACTTTCCGCAATGACTTATATCCAGAATATAAAGCCAATCGCCCCCCTATGGATGAAGATTTAGCTGTACAAATTCCCTTTGTACTTGAAATAGTTGCAGCTTTGGGATTTCCAGTGTTGCAAGTGAAAGGAGTGGAAGCGGATGACGTGATTGGAACTTTAGCTAAACAGGCAGAAGCTGATGGTAAATCCAGCCTTATTTTTACTGGCGACAAGGATTTTGCTCAATTAGTTAATGATTCAATAACTATTGTTGACACCATGAAAAATGTCAAATTAGATGCCCAAGGAGTAGAAAATAAATTTGGGATACCACCAAGTTTAATCCTTGATTATCTTGCTTTAATTGGTGATACTGTAGACAATATACCCGGAGTTAATAAAGTTGGGCCTAAGACAGCAATTAAATGGTTGACTACTTACGGTAGTTTATTAGAAATAATTAAAAATGCTTGTGAAATCAAAGGTAAAGTTGGGGAAAACTTACGAGCTACGATACCAGATTTACCTTTAACGCAACAGTTACTTACTATTAAAACTGATGTGGTTTTGACAGAAGTAAATTTAAAATTAAATTCTCCTAATATAAATAAATTATATGAATTATATAGTAAATTTGGATTCAAAAAATGGTTAGCAGAGCTTCCACAAATTGAGAAATCAACAGAAATTCCAGTTAAAAAATATGAAACGATATTATCTCAACAACAATTAGAACTGTGGTTACAAAGTTTAAATGCAGCCGAATTTTTTGCATTTGACACTGAAACAACAAGTTTGAATTATTTGCAAGCCAGAATTGTTGGAATATCATTTGCTGTCCAAGCTGGAGAAGCGGCTTATATTCCGTTAACTCATGATTATTTGGGAGTTGCGCAACAATTGGATTTGGATGCTGTTTTGCAAGCTTTCCAGCCATTATTAGAAAATCCTCACAAGTTAAAAGTTGGTCAAAATATTAAATATGATGCTCATGTACTGGCAAATCACGGCATAAATTTGCAAGGAATTGCCTCTGACACTATGTTGGAATCCTATGTATTGGATAGTACTTCACAACATAATATGGATGCTTTGGCCCAAAAATATCTCAACTTAACTACAATTAAATTTGAAGAGGTAGCTGGTAAAGGTAAGAAACAATTGATTTTTAATCAAGTATCTATTGAACAAGCCGCTCCGTATGCTGCTGAAGATGCTGATATAACTTTGCAATTACATCAGGAATTATATCCACGCTTAGAAGCTGTCCCAAAACTTAATTATATCTTGCATAATATAGAGTTACCACTTATTTCAGTGCTGATTGGTATTGAAAGAAATGGAGTGCTTGTTGATGCAAATTTGTTACATAATCATAGCAAGGAATTAGCTGATAAATTACAACAACTTGAACAACAAGTTTATACAATAGCTGGGGAAAAATTTAACCTTAATTCTCCTAAACAGTTGCAAGTTATTTTATTTGAAAAATTACAGTTACCAATCTTAAAAAGAACTCCTAAAAAAGACCCTTCAACTGCGGTGGATGTTTTGGAGGAATTGGCGATTGATTATCCATTGCCTAAATTGATTCTTGAATATCGAAGTTTAAGCAAGTTAAAATCAACTTACACTGATAGTTTGGTTAAACAAATTAACCCTCAAACTGGTCGAGTGCATACTTCCTATCAGCAAGCCGTTACCAGCACTGGCCGCTTATCTTCCACTAATCCAAATTTACAAAATATCCCAGTTCGCAATGCTGAAGGACGGCGAATTCGGCAAGCTTTCGTGGCTCCAAAAGGTAATAAGTTATTAGCAGCCGACTATTCACAAATTGAATTGCGGATTATGGCACATCTATCTCAAGATGAAAGTTTACTCAAGGCTTTTTCAAGCAATGAGGATATTCATCGTGCCACTGCTTCTCAAGTGTTTGATACACCAATTAATGAAGTAACAACTGAGCAACGCCGTTATGCTAAGGCAGTGAACTTTGGTTTGATTTATGGAATGCAAGCTTTTGGACTAGCGAAACAATTAGGTATTAAGAAGTCTGAAGCCCAAACTTATATCAATGCTTATTTTGCTCGTTATTCTGGGGTTGAAATTTATATGAATGAAACTAAGGAGTTAGCTAAACAACAGGGTTATGTGGAAACTATTTTTGGTCGCCGTTTATATATTCCAAATATAAAATCTAGTAGTCATCCAAGACGACAAGCTGCTGAACGTACTGCTATTAATGCTCCAATGCAGGGTACGGCAGCCGATTTAATTAAGCTGGCAATGATTGCTGCGGATAAACGAATTCGAGCAAGTTCTTTGGATGTCAAAATGCTTATGCAAGTCCATGATGAATTAGTGTTTGAGATAGCTGAGGCTGATATAGAAGCAGCTCAACAGTTTATTATTGAGGCGATGACCCAGGTTGCTGAGTTGAGAGTTCCATTATTGGTTGATGTTGGGATAGGAGATAATTGGGAACAGGCTCATTAAGTTAAGGTTGAATAACATGTTGTATGTAATAACAAAGATGAGGAAATGGTTATTTTACATGAGGTGGATTTCGATCTACCTTGTGTTTGAAGATATTTTCGTAACCTGTTACAATTAATAAACATTATTAAATATATATGAAAAGATGAATACTGAAAATGACGATGGAATGAGTATCAATGCGGATACTACAGATGAAGAAAATAGTGGTGGATTATATCCTTATGATCCGACAGAGGAAGATATTGATATCAGAGAAGACCCTCACACAGTTTTTGAACTAATGAGAAAATATGATCAAGGAAAATTAATTATTAACCCTGATTTTCAGCGTAATTTGGTTTGGAATCTTAAGCAAAAAAGTAAGTTTATTGAATCAATAATTTTGAATTTCCCTTTGCCACCTTTTTATGTTAATCAAACTAGAGAAGGAAAGTATATTATTGTAGATGGTTTACAGCGTACTTCAACTTTACATGAATTTGTGAATAATAAATTTAAATTAAATGGTTTAGAAGCATTACCTAAGCTTGATGGTTATAATTTTTCAGAACTAACAACATTGACGGGAGACTATCAAACTAGGATTGAGGATAAAAAACTCAATTTATATATAATAAGACCATCAGTACCAGTCGAAGTAGTTTATGATATTTTTAGCCGAATTAATACAGGTGGTACAATGCTTCAGCGTCAAGAGGTTCGGAATTGTATTTTTATTGGTAAAGCAACCAAATTGCTTAATGAATTATCTGAAAAAGAATACTTTAGAAAAGCTATTGATTACGGTGTTTCTCCCAAACGTATGAAGGACAGAGAAGTTGTATTACGTTATTTGGCTTTTAAAATTCTTGATTATACAACAGATTACAATGATGATATGAGTCTTTTTGTAGAAAAGGCTATGAGAAAAATTAATTTAATGACAGATACTGAAATAGAAAAATTAAAAAAAGATTTTAAACGAGTTATGACGTTAACATTTAGTTTTTTTGGTAAAAATAATTTTCGTTTACCAAGCAATCAAACCAGAGGTAAAATTAATATCGCTGTTTTAGAATCAGTTTGTTACTTTTTTTCGTTACATGGAGACGCATTTTTAAAGAAAAATAGACAAACTATTCAAAGTAATTTCAATAAATTGCTCCAAGATGGGGTTTATTTAGATGCAGTACAATCTTCTACTGGTTCTAAAGCAAAAGTTAAAACTAGGTTTAATTTGGCTCAAGAAATTTTAGGAGATGTATAGAATATGTTGACACAAATAAAATTAACTAACTTTAAATGTTTTAAGGAAGAAACTATCTTTCCTTTAGGTCAACTGAACTTATTAACTGGAATTAATGGACGAGGCAAATCTACCTTATTACAATCTTTATTATTGATGCAACAATCAATTGAACATAATGAAAAAACTACACAAATTTTGTTAAATGGTAGTTGTGTTAATTTAGGTAACTTTGATGACGTTAGAAATAAAAGTATTTCCAAGAGTGAACCTATTGTATTCGAATATGATTTTTCCTGTAATTCAAATTATGAGAATGTAAATTTAAAATATTATTTAAAAGAAGATAAAGAAGATAATATGGTTCTTAATATTGAAAAATTTTCATTTTCATATAAAGAATATGAGGAATTAGAATGGCATAGTGAAGAATTAAATAAAATTGAAGGAAATAGATATTTACCCATTGGAACAGATACAGAAAATAACCTTGGAAAATATTTAGAACAACTAGTGGTTGGAGAATTACAAGTATGGACGGATGTTCAATATTTTTATAAGATTCACTATATTTCCGCAGATCGTTTTGGTCCTCAAGATTTTTACCTAAAATCCAACCTAACCAGCTTTCCTAATGTTGGTATAAGAGGTGAATTTACAGCTAATATACTTGATAAAAAGAAAGATTATTTGGTTGATGACAAATTATGTCTTGGAGAAGATGCAAAAACTTTAATTACCCAAACGGAAGCATGGCTTAATGAAATTTTTGACGGAGGTAAAATTGAAGTTTCCTCTTCAAGAACAAATATTCTTGAGCTTCTTTTTAATACCAGTAGTACTTCAAAGGATCGTTTTAAATCAAGTAATGTTGGTTTTGGATATAGCTATATTTTGCCAATCATTGTTTCTGGATTAATTGCTAAAAAAGGGGAAATATTAATTATCGAAAACCCTGAAGCTCATTTACATCCCAAAGCACAATCACGACTTGCTCAATTTTTAGCAAAAGTAAGTAGTTGTGGAGTGCAGGTTTTTATTGAATCACATAGCGATCATATTTTAAATGCACTAAGAATAGCTGTGTTAGATAAAATTGTTACGCCAGAAGAAGTAAGTATTTTATACTTTCAACAAACTGAACAACAACCAGTACCAATACAAATCCCAATTAAAGAAAATGGAGGAATTGAAGAATGGCCCGAAGGTTTTTTTGATCAGATGGATAAAGATTTTGAGAGAATTTTTGGTATATGAAAATGGAAATATTTATCAATGAACTTTCATTAGAGGGACAATTTGCAACAGAAACTGAATTTCAAGAAGCAGTAAAAATATTTAGCACCATCTTTGTTATTATTCATAAAAAAATTCAAACTAAGAAACTTTATAAAAATACTCAACTGCTAATAAACAATGAAGCAATAAAAGGGTCTAATTTTAATAAAAGTCTGAACGGAATTAAAGATAAAGGATTAAAACTTGCCTTTAAAAACATGGTTTTCAATAAATTAGAACCAAAAGAATGGCGTGATGAACAAATACATTCAATTGATGATAATTTTGATTATATAACTACTACCGAAAGTTTAGATGTAAAAGATACTTCATTAGCAGAGATAACTGAAAGAAGTTTGCAAAATAAAGAAACAACTTATCTGTTAATCAATTTCAAAAATTCTAGATTTACTAAAAAACACCAAAATATCCCCGAATGTTTTCTGATTCCTATTATCAAAAATAATGATGAAGAAAACCCTATCAGTTTAGATTGTCTTGATGAAAAATCTGCACTTGAACATTGGATAAAGGTAAAATTAAATCCATACGATGAAAATTTTACTAATCCACCTACTGATGAACAGACTATTTTGTGTGATAAAGAAAGGTTTGAAAAAACTACACAAACTGACCAAGGTAGAATTAGATATAGAGAAAAAAATACTGGCAGATTTTGGTATGTAGATAATTTACATTTTGGTACAGTAGCACATATAGAAGTATTTGATAAACATGGTAAACATATTGGAGAATCAAATTTGCAAGGGAATATTAATTATGCTAAAAAAGATAAAAAGAAAACTATTAATTTGTGATTTTAATTACCTAGCTACCGTATGTATATTTAAAAATATCAAATACTTATTCTGGAATCTAGCTAAAATTTCATGATGTCCAAAGAACATCCATATTCCGTGAACTATTCAATTTCTTATTTGCTCCGATTTTTAAACCTCAACTATTTGCTCTTGACTTATGAAATTTGTTAACCGAGCAGTAGGGTAATATATTTCTATTGTCCACCAAAATCATGGAATTGTTAAATATATGATGAGCAACGGTTAAGCGAGTTATCTACTCTGCTAATCAAAATCATACTTGGCAATTATCAATCAGCCTAGTAGTACCTAAATTGGCAGCCGCTAATATGACCAAATCACTATCATTTGAAGTCGGAATAGTTAAATCAGTACGGTAGACTTTAAAATAATCCGGTTCAAAATCAGCTTCAATTAACTTTGCTATTGCTTGCTGCTCCAACTTAGCAAAATCACGCTCTCCAGTTTTGAGTCTATCTCTCACATTATCAATAGTTTGAAACAAAATTGGAGCTGTTGCTCGCTGCTCAACAGTCAAATAATTATTACGAGAACTCATCGCCAAACCATCAGCTTCACGGACAATTGGCATACCAATGATTTCAACCGGCATAAACAAATCTTTCACCATGCGTTTAATCAAAAACAATTGCTGATAATCCTTCTCACCAAACAAAGCCTTATCCGGTTGTACTAAATTAAACAAAATATTAACAACTGTAGTAACACCCTTAAAAAAAATTGGTCGTGATGCCCCACATAAGATCTCACCTAACTGTGGAACCTGAACATAAGTACTAGCTTCCATACCATTTGGATAGATAGCGGTGATGAGAGGAGCAAATATTACATCAACTCCAAGCTGCTCTAAATGCTCACAATCTTGTTCAAAAGTACGTGGATAAGTCGCAAAATCTTCGGTTGGACCAAACTGAAGCGGATTCACAAAAATACTCACAACCACTTTCTCCGCAACTGATTTAGCCTTTTCAACCAAACTAAGATGTCCTTCATGCAAGTTGCCCATAGTCGGAACCAAAGCAGTGTTGTCCAACTTGCATAATTCAGGAATTGAAGTAATAATTTGCATAATTTAAAAAATATGTTCAGGACCGGGAAAAGTACCGTTTTTAACCGCTTGAATAAACGCTTCAATTGCTGCCGATATAGAACCAGATTCTTGAAGAAAATCTTTAGAAAATGAAGGTTTTTTGCCAACTGTTATTCCCAACATGTCATATAAAACCAATACTTGTCCATCACAGTCTTTACCAGCTCCTATGCCGATAGTTGGAATCTGTAATGAAGCCGTTATTTCAGCAGCCAAATCACCGGGTACACATTCAAGCACTATCAAAGAAGCACCAGCCGATTGCAATAATAAAGCATCTTCTTTTAAACATTGAGCATCTTCTTCAGTACGGCCTTGAACTCTATAACCACCCAATTTATATACAGATTGAGGCGTTAGACCCAAATGACCACAAACTGGAATTCCACGTTCAACCAACATTTCAATAGTTTCTGCCACCCAAGCTCCTTCTAACTTAACCATCTGAGCTTGCCCTTCTCGCATCAACCGAGCAGCCGTTTCAAACGCCATTTCCTGAGTGGAATAGGTCATAAATGGCATGTCAGCTATTAAAAGAGCTTTCTGCTTACCACGAGCTACCAATTGGCAATGATAAATCATATCATCCAAAGTAACTGGCACGGTGCTATTTTGACCTTGAATAACCATTCCCAAAGAATCACCAACTAGCAAAATATCAATTCCAGCTTGGTCAATTATACTAGCAAAACTAGCATCGTAAGCGGTTAAACAGGTTATTTTTTCGCCATTTTGTTTAAGCTTGTCTAATTTCGTCATGTTATTAAATAAATTTATCCTGAAATAAAACTTAAAATTCTTAAATCATTTGGTTCGAATAGATTGCAACAAACGCCAATCATCTGCTGCAATTTGTACATACCACTCACCGGCTATTAATTGTGGTACTTTAGTTTGATATATATTGTCACTGACACGGTCTATAATAAATTCTGTATCAAAACCAGAACGAGTATGATGACTTAAGCGAATAGCTATTTGCTTAGGTAAATTATAATCAGAATTTTTATCTAGTTGTACTTGAATTAATTGGTCTGTTAAGTTCAGAGTAGCATGTAAACCATGTTTAATTGCTGCTTTATCACGCTCTAATACTCTATTTATTTCAAGACCTTGCTTATAATAATCATCAACTACCAAACCATCATCAGAGTTGATGGCCATTGAAATAGTTACCATACCGCCAATAACAGCCGAAGCCGGAAATAAAATCACTAACCAAACATATGGTTCACGATACCAAGGTTTTTTATTCATAATGTTTCAAATATATTTTACAATTTTTCCAAAAATATCATATAACTATACTTTCAAATCTCTTCTATATTAAATGTAGATATTTTGTCACTTGTCAAGTTAAATATAACTAAAAAGGTAATTGCTCACTTCCCCTGAAATTAAGAAAAAAAAGATTTCAAAGGAGAGAGTGCAATTTTAATGGATTGAAAAGTGGGTAGTCCTTACAAACCAATGCAGTTTTAGTAAAATCAATAATATAACAGGTATAGGAACTGTCAGCGAAAATCTTCAATTAAGTTGTTTATGAGTTAAACCAATTTTCATAGCAGGGGTATAATGTTGGTAACATTTTGTGAATTTTTTAGAGGGGATATTTCAACTCGTAAAACTTGTAATGAAATTGAATGGATTAACTGTGCTATTGTCCGAATTGAGACTTTGCCTTTATCGGCTAGGTAATTCATAATATCACGACTGATTAACCGTATCTTTTATATTATTTTTATCTGATTATTATACGATAATCAACCTGTTTTTTTTGGAAGTTTTTTTGAAAATGTCTCGCTTTAAGTTGGTAGCCGAATTTCGCAGAAATTTCATAACATTCATGGAACAGGGACATCCATTTTTCAGTAAAATAGCTACTGCATTGTCCCGATATCCGATATGTCCTGTTTTATTAAGCGACTTTGCACAACAAAGTACTCCCATTGAGGAGGGGGGGAGCAATTATTCAGATTTTAACCAGCAACCCGGATCAGCTTTGAATGGATCACCGGTTATAGCGTATGATAAACATCTCAATCCACCACGACAAGCTTTTGCAAAGAGACATTTTTTACAACCATCACTTACTTTATGTTGACGTAAATTGTGCAAAACTTCTGAATTATAATATAGTTCCAGCAAGTTACTCTCAGTTAAATTACCGGCCTTGATTGGCAAACGGCGACATGGATAAAGATCACCATTAGCTTGTACTGTCAACAGAGTGTTTCCAGCAGTACATTTATAAGGTTTACCACCAGCAACTAAAAATTGTAAAGCTCGGTGCATCGCAATTTCAGTATTGTTAAACCAGGTTATTCTATTTTTAGCTTGCGACATAATCTCAAAAAATTCTTTTGTCTCAGCTTGTGACATAACTTGTTCTTTAGCATTTCCCCAAGGAATTAATCTATCAGACCAAACCTTATTTACTCGTAATTTTTGACCTAATTTGGCAACCTCTTTGAACTCTCGAAAATTTTTACGATGAGCAGTGAAGGAAATCATAGTGCGAATATCATTATCACGTAATCGCTTGATTGCCGTCACAGTTTGAGTAAAATTGCCTTTACCCCTTATACTATCATGAGTAGCTTCAGTTCCTTCAATGCTTACTTGAACAAAAGCCGGGTTAAGTGTATGTAACAATTTTGCTTTTGAATCATCAATAAAAGCACCATTAGTTAGAATAGCAAAACTAAATAGTTGGCTATTGGCAGCGAAAATTTCTAATAAATCAAGAAAATCATTTCTAATAAAAGGTTCACCTCCAGTTATGGTTATATGAGCCTTAATTTGTTTACCATGATATTTACTACAAACTTTCAATAATTGCTTAAATTGCTCTAATATATCTATTAAAGCCGTAAAACTCAGTTCATTGCGTTGATAATTATCCTGATAGCAATGACTACAGCGTAAATTGCAACGTTCAGTTATATGCCATTGTAATAACATACTTGCAGGAGTGGTATTCATTACCCACCACCACCACAACCACCACAACCAGCACCACCACAACCACCACTGCTAACATTACCACCACAGCCACCACAGCCATTACCACTTTCATTACCCGGTCCAGCGATAACAGCAAAAATAGTGCTAAAATTTTCAAATAATTCAAAATTAGCTAATACAGTTACTCCAAATATAGCTATGCGAAAGGCTGCGTCAACTTCATCATTATTTTTTGATTTCATCCATTCAAAATGTTTGTTCAATTTATTTTGATAACGTTGACCTAAACGAGTATTACGATTAGGTTTGAGAAATTTAAAAATAAGAGTAGCCATTATAGTTGTTAGTAACATCATTAATATAATTGAGCGACCGGCATACATTTCAGAATATAATCTGATAATGGCTATACCAATGACAACAAAAGATATTGAACAGCATATAATCCAAGCCTGTTTTAACTTAAAGTTAGTTCGTTTAAGACGTAAATTCTCTAAAGTTTTATTTATAGATTTAGTGTGAGAATCAACATTAGAACGTAATGAAGGATTAGTGAAAAATTCTATAGGTTTACGAGGGTTAGTAGCAAATTGATATATAACATCTTCAATTTTGTTAGCCGGGTCTTTATCTGGAATTATTTTTTTTCTTATTTTAACGGTATTTTTTTTACCACTGATTATAAGAAATTTTTGTTTCCATAGGTTAAACAAAGCAGTTTGAATAATTCCTTTACGGCCATCTCGTAAAGCAGCAATTTCAAAAGGGTTAAGTTCATTTAATTCCGGCATAGAATAGCCATAAGAACCGTCAGCACGCATAATCAACCAGCCAATAAAAATACAACTGATAGAAAAAATTATAAAATAGCTCATAAAAGTTGAGCTAGGCATTTGCATAAGCATGTCAATCATTGGATTATCTCCATTATAAGAAGAAATTAAATTATTAAACATGCTAGACTGCAATCAAAATGCCAATTATTTTTTAAAAACTTTCATTTTTTGTTTAGGGTACTTTTCTTTCAACGTTTTAAATGTTTGTTTAACTTGTTCTTGCGTTTTATATCGCATTCCTTTGCCTCTGGCACACCATTTTTCTCCTGACCATTCCTGTGGCAATTTTGGATTAGTAACTAAACAAATAATATATGTATTAGTAGAATCAGCTTTTGTAGATGAACTATTATTTTCCGGAACTTTAACATTTGGAGCGCCAGCAGCAAATGTAGTCATACTTTCTAATTCTTTTTCTAATTCTTCAGTTTTCTTAAGATCGCGTAAACTACTAAAATCAGTATCTTGGCTTTTTTGAAGATAAAATCGATCTATTTGCTTTAATGTTGACTCAAGTTGTTGAATTTCCTCTTCAAATTCGTCAAATTTTTCTAAAACATCTATTTGGTTATCTTGCTCCAATTCTAATTCGTTTAAACGTTCTTCAATTTCTGAATCAAGCATTTAAAATTCTCCAATCGAATAAATTTGTAGGTACTTAAAGCTATGTTTTTAAATTTAAAAATGTTATCTTTTTAAAATCTCAATCGGATAATCCGGCCATTTTTGTCTAAGTTGTTGTAAACATTGATAAGCTTGTTCAGATGTAGAATAACATTTTCCTTTACCTGAAACACGCCATCTGTTCCCAGCCCATTCTGGCGGTGACAGTTTACTAAACATTAAACAGACAACATATTTTCCTTGGTCAATATCTAATGTGGTATTAGAACGATTATTTTTACTTTCTGCACACTTAGTTTTTAATTGACCAATTTTATTTTTTATTTCTAATAATTCTTCTGATATTTTTTTCTGTTTAGATTTTTCACCTATTAAACTAAGTGAGGTTTTTATATCGAACAATTCTTCTAATAATTTTTCTTGTTCACATTCTGCAGTTTTTAAACGAAGTGAAAGGTCTTTATTATCGTTCATAAAACTATCCTTTTTTTAATTATATGGTCTAATTATAACATTCTTGCCACCAAATATGTTGGAGAACAAAAATCTGAACTAGTATTTATTTCTACCTTAAATGTGAATTAAGAGCTAAAATTAGTATCTTTAATAAACACAATGAGTTAAAAAACTATCTGTTGAAAATCTCTGAGTCATAATTATTAATTATATGATTTTTAAAGTAATTTTTTAGTGTTTAGTCTACATATAAGTTCTATAAAAAGCATATTTAT
>JAUCGL010000052.1 GCA_030378105.1 Candidatus Halobeggiatoa sp. HSG11
CCTGAACCTATTTCTTATAAATATGGAAAAATAACCAATCTTTTAATAATCGGACAGCTCAAAACTCATACTGAATTTTTTATGTTACGTTATACTTATGGTTACCTTTCTTTTGTCAGGCTGTCAGGAGTAAAATCTTACCTTAATCATATTAATCCCAAAATTTCTTTACTATATAACTTAAACAAAAAGGTGTTTCCATGCAACTACAAAACTCGAATTTATTCAAACAACAAGCCTATATCAACGGTTCTTGGGTTAGCTCAGACCAAACTATAGAAGTTACCAATCCAGCCACTTCTTCCGTACTTGGAACTATTCCTAATTTTGGCCAAGCCGAAACCAAAGCTGCTATTGAAGCCGCTCATGCTGCTGGAATCGAATGGCGAAGCAAATTAGCTAAAGAACGTTCCAAACTATTACGAGATTGGTTCGATTTAATCATGCAAAACCAAAAAGATTTAGCAACCATTATGACTGCTGAACAAGGTAAGCCATTAGCTGAATCAATGGGAGAAATAGCTTATGGAGCTTCATTTATCGAATGGTTTGCCGAAGAAGCAAAACGAGTTTATGGTGATATAATTCCAGAACCTATGCCGGGCAGACGCATAATTGTTATCAAACAACCGGTTGGAGTTGTTGCTGCAATCACTCCTTGGAATTTCCCTAATGCCATGATAACTCGCAAATGTGCTCCAGCCCTTGCAGTTGGCTGTACAATAGTTATAAAACCAGCCAAAAATACCCCTTTCTCAGCATTAGCATTGGCAGCATTAGCTGAACAAGCTGGAATTCCCAAAGGAGTTATTAACATTGTAACTGGCAATGCTGGAGCCATTGGAGCAGAATTAACTGGCAATCCATTGGTCAAAAAACTATCTTTCACCGGTTCCACTGAAATAGGCAAGCAATTAATACAACAATGTGCTAATACCGTGAAAAAAGTTTCTATGGAATTGGGTGGCAACGCTCCATTTATCGTATTTAATGATGCAGATTTAGATAAAGCGGTAGCCGGAACCATTGCTTCTAAATATCGTAATACTGGTCAAACTTGCGTCTGTGCTAACCGCTTGTTAGTGCAAGATGGCGTTTACGATGAATTTGCAGCCAAACTAGCTGATACAGTTAAAAATCTCACAGTTGGTGATGGTTTGCAAGGTGAAACTCAACAAGGCCCATTGATCAACATGGCAGCGGTAGAAAAAGTTGAAGAACATATAAGTAATGCTGTGTCACAAGGAGCGAAAATAACTTATGGCGGTAAACGTCATAGCTTAGGCGGTACGTTCTTTGAGCCTACAATTTTAACTAACGTAACTCCAGCAATGCAGATTGCTACTGAGGAAACATTTGGCCCAGTTGCTCCATTATTTCGTTTTAAAACTGAAGCTGAAGCTGTTGAATTAGCTAATGATACTGAATTTGGACTTGCTTCCTATTTTTATACTAAAGATTTAGGTAGAGCTTGGCGAGTTGCTGAAGCTTTAGAATATGGAATGGTTGGTATTAATGAAGGCATTATTTCCACCGAAGTAGCACCATTTGGTGGTATTAAAGAATCTGGTGTTGGTCGAGAAGGTTCTAAATATGGGATTGATGATTTCTTAGAAATTAAGTATATGTGTATGGGAGGCTTAAATATTTAATTGTGAATGGTTAACTGTGAATTAATAATTGTTAATAAAATATAAATCCATTAATAATTAATAATTTACAGGTGATTCATACATCAGTCGCCACTTTGTTCCACAGTTAAAAAAGTTAAACAAACAATTGTTTAAAAAGGAATATTAATGCACATAACTATTTTTGGCTCCGGTTATGTTGGTTTAGTGACCGGAGTTTGCTTCGCAGATATGGGTAATCATGTTTTATGCGTGGATATTGATGCGGAAAAAGTTGCAATGTTACAAAATGGTGAAGTACCTATCCATGAAATTGGTTTACATTCATTATTAAAAACTAATTTAGCCACTGGCCGTATTAAATTCACTACTGACATAAAAAAAGCAGTTGCTTATGGTGAAATTCAATGTATTGCAGTTGGAACACCATCAGATGAAGATGGGTCAGCCGATTTGCAATATGTGTTGCAAGTTGCAGCTAGTATTGGTAAACATATGGATGGTTATAAATTAATCATGGATAAATCTACGGTTCCAGTTGGGACTGCTGATAAAGTGAAAGCTACCATTCAAGAAGTTTTGGATAAAAGAGGTGTACAGCATGAATTTGATGTGGTTTCTAACCCTGAATTTTTGAAAGAGGGGGCAGCTATCGCCGATTTTATGAAACCAGATCGAATTATCATAGGGACTGATAAACAACGTTCTGCTGATTTAATGCGAGAACTTTATGCTCCATTTAATCGTAATCGAGATAGATTGATGGTTATGGATATCCGTTCTGCTGAATTGACTAAATATGCTGCTAATTCTTTACTAGCAACAAAAATTAGTTTTATGAATGAGATAGCTTGTATTGCTGAACAAATTGGAGCAGATGTTGAACAAGTGCGATTAGGCATTGGTTCTGATCCTAGAATTGGATTTGAATTTATTTATCCGGGAGCTGGATATGGCGGAAGTTGCTTTCATCCAGATGAATTGTTATTTATTGATCGAGGCACTGGCCTTGAATGTATTTCTTTTGAAAATCTGTCCATCTTGATGGAAACTGAAGAACAACTCAAAGTATTGTCCGGTGATATCAATGGGTTACGATTTGAAGACTTACAACAAATAACCGTCCGAGATTATGAGGAAGATTTATTAGAAATAACATTTACTTTAGGCAAAAAAATAAGAGTCACCAAAGATCATCCAATAGCAATTTATAAAGATGGCAAATTAACTACCAAATTAGCTGAAAAATTGGAAGAAAACGACTGTATTATTCTACCCTTTGGTAAATTTCCACAGCAAGATATAGAAATTGATTTGCTTGATGAAATTCAAAATACTTCTTTTTTGGAGAAAACTTGGTTAAATAACTTAGACTTTGTAAATAATGAGCTTGAATATATCAAAACTAATCTGTCCATTAAATCTCCATCAGATGCTAAGAAAAATGGTACAGTTAAAGTTAAAGATATTCTTAATTATAAACGAATTTTAGATGAACAATATTCAGATAGTGTTATCTTCACTGCTAGAAGTCGTTCCACAACAATTCCTTATAAGTATAAGTTAGATAATGATTTTGCTCGGTTAATAGGTTATTATTTGGCTGAAGGTTGGATAACTGCTGATTATGGTCGAAATAATGTTGAGCGTAAGCGTTTAGGCTTATGTTTTGGAGAGCATGAGACTGAATATATTAATGATGTTAAAGAAATTTTTGCTAAATTAAAAATTCACTTTATTGAGAGAATAAGTAACGGTTCTCATTCTATTATTGTATCTTCCAATTTATTTGCTTTTCTATTTGAAAAAGTTCTATGCTGTGGTTTAAATTCTTACACAAAAACTATTCCAACTCAAATATTTTTATCTAGTTCTGAAGTGAAATGGGAATTTTTAACTGGTTTATTAAGAGGTGATGGTGGTATTGTTAAACTTAATAAAGGTAAGAATTTGAATATTGATTATGCAACAGTAAGTAAACATTTAGCCCAATTATTAATTTTATTGTTACAATCATTTAAAATTATAGCTTCTTTGAAAACTGGCTATGCAAATAAATCCACTGTTGAAACCTACTTTGTTAGAATTAATGGTTTGGAGCAAGTAATTAAAATTGGAGAATTATTTGGTGATAAATGGCAAAATTATAAACCAATAGCTGATAATTATCAACGTAATATCAAACCATTGGCTTATCAAAGAGAGAAAGATTTTGCCATTATAAAAGTTAAATCAATTACTAAACAACCATACTCAGGCCAAGTTTATAGTATAGAAAGCTCAAATTCCCATTTAATTTCCACTGGCGGAATACTTATTCACAATTGTTTCCCAAAAGACGTAAAAGCCTTAATCCATACTGCTAAACAAGTTAATGCTGACGCTCAAATTTTAACTGCGGTTGAAGAAGTTAATCAACGTCAACAACAGGTATTATTCCAAAAAATTAACCAACATTTTCAAGGTCAATTACAAGATAAACGATTTGCTCTGTGGGGTCTGGCATTTAAACCTAATACTGATGATATGCGTGAAGCTCCCAGTCGTAAACTAATGGAAGCATTATGGAAACATGGAGCTACCGTACAAGCTTACGATCCAAAAGCTATGTCAGAAACTCAACGTATTTATGGAAAGCGTTCTGATTTAATATTTTGTGATAGTCCAGAAGCTACTTTGGAAAATGCTGATGTATTAGTGATAGTCACTGAATGGAAATTATTTCGTAGTCCAGATTTTAATTTAATCAAGTCGAAACTGAAACAAGCTGTTATATTTGATGGGCGGAATTTATATGAACCACAGAGGATGGCACAGTTAGGTTTTACTTATTATGCAATAGGGCGTAGATTGGTATCACCGATTTAATTGGAATGATTAATGCTATAGGTTTATACAGACCATGATATAAATTTATTTTAAGGCTTTTGACATAAATTATGACTACTAACAATTCTTATCCAGACACAAAAAAAATTACTAAACTCAATCTTAATAAGCTCGCTAAAAATATTTATGGTGACGAAGTGTATTGTGAGCATATTCGTTCTATAAGGCGTGGTTGGTATCTTTATAATGGCGATGAACGAACTTTTATCGGTATTAATATAAACGAGGCTTTTAGTTATTTAGAAGCCAAGCAAACCCCTAATTCGCCAGCAGTTTCTATTACATCAGAACAAGTATTAAGTATTTTGATGAAGCAATTTCCAAACTGTATTTTTCAAGATACAAATAAAATTCGTCCTTTACAACGGTATATTCACAAGAAAATTTATACTGCTTTAAACAAAGAGTATAGTAAAGATTTGATACTAGAAGCTTTAGCTACTTACACACAATCAACAGCTTACTGTAAACAACTAGCTAATGGTGGTTATCGAATCGACTTGGAAGGTAACTCTTGTGAAGTAGTATCTAAATTACATCAAAATGATGCTCAAGCTAGGTTAGCTGGTGAGAAGTCAATGCGTCCAGTGAAAAAGAAAAAACCTAAAAAATCAAGAACACCACTACCTATTCCAGAAATTGATGATTTGATAGTTGGTAAAATGGAAATATGTGTTAAAGTGAATGAATTACCTGCCGATTCTAAAACTTTAAGGAATGGTTGGGAAGAATTTATTATTGACACTAATGGTCAAATGATAAAGATAACTGTTCGTCCAAGAACTTGGAAAAAGTTGCAGAAAGCTTTACACGAATTTCCATCATGGGTGGCTCATATAAGAGGCAAAATGGGAAAACGTGTCAAAGGCGGTTTTGAACTACTAACTCCTGGAGTGCAAATCTTTGAAAAACACCAGAAAGTTTAACTTTTTTAGGACTTAAGGAATGAAATTTAAATAACATAACTTACCCCCTCCTTCTTTTATGGTGAGAAACTCCCCTCATTAATAAGGCTCATCGTTATACATAAGTCAAAAGTAACAAATGTAGGGTGGATAGAATGAAATGAAATCCACCATTTTGAAGGTTCGGTGGGTTTCCACTTCGTTCCTACCCACCCTACATAATATATTTGAATCTCAAGTACTTAAATGCTTGTGTATAACGATGAGTTAATAAGGAGGAGCTGGGGAAGATTATAAGAAGTTTCGCAGAGATTTCATGATGTGAACGATTCCGTTAACTACCCAATTTCTCAGCGAAACAGCGTAATAGTTGCTCCGACCCATTCGGTCTCATCGAGCAACTCCGCAACAATACAGCTCCGTCCTATTCATCTCTCCATGTCTCGCAGCGAAAGATTATAACTTTGGTCATGGCAAACAATATCTTGTTTCATTTTTAACGACCCTCATCCAATTAGCTTTTTTATTTCACATCGTACTTGAACATTTTAATACTTGCTATCAATTATTAAGAAAGCATCTGTCTACGAGAAAGATGTTTTTTTAATGATATTCGTGAAAATAGTGTTAGATTTAAAATATTGCTTATAAATTGAGGTATAAAGAAATGAAAAAGATTTTGTTAATCATTGTTTTTATTTTAATTAAACCAGCTTATGCCACAACTTCTATTGAAGAACCCCATACTGTAGAAATTGGTAATATTGGAGGTGAATATGCTGATTTAGTGATTGAAGCTATTGATAATAATTTGCAAAAATATGGTTATATTGCAATTTCAAAACCTGCTAAAAATCATCAAGAAAATATTGATAAACTTAAAGCTGGGACAATTTCATCCGCATTTATTCCATTAGACATTGCGGCTTTTAATTTGACTGCCGAAAATGATCCAGAAGAAAATTTACTACTGATAGGTGGTAAAGTAGCTCCTAAAGTATTTTTTTGTGTTGCTTATAAAGGTAGTAACATAAAAAGCTATAGTGACTTAATTAATAATGATAGCTCACTTAAAATTTCAGTTGGAAATAAGAATAGTATAACGGCCCGTACTTTTCATAATTTAGCCGAGCTTGAACCTAAATTACAAAATTTCAAATTATACTATGAAAGTACAACTAAAATTGAGCTTAATCGTTTACTATCTGGGCGGAGAGATTTAGTTTGTTTTACTTCTATTCCTGACCCGGATAATGAACTAATCAACATGGTAAGTGGGCATGGTGAATTGTCATTTATTACTATTGAACAGCCCTCTTTTGCTGAGTCAAAAATAGGTAAAATTCGTATTTATGACATATTAGAAATACCAGTAACCAACGGTTTTTTAGGCTTTAATCAGGAAAAAGTTAAAACTTTGGTGACGTGGTTGAGTGTAGTTGTTAATGAGAAACAGATGGACCAAAAACTACTAAATAGTTTAACTAGTGTAGTTATGAAACCAGATTTATTTTTATCACACTCATTTGCTTATAAAACTAAAAAACTTTTTAACATGGCTGTGACTCAAATTAAAGAAATGGTGAAGTAGTGATGACTCCAAAAGACCTGCTAACCGTTATAGCATTTCCCGATTGGGTAGACCACAGTTATATTAAGCAAGAATCTGATATTATTATAGATTTTAATTAAGAATTGCTATATTATGGGCATTTGGCTACTATGGATTCCGCTTAAGTAATTGAAAACTATCGCCTCACAACTTCTCACGGATTTGCCATTGGCTAGTAGTTATAATGTCTACAATATGGTAGATATGCAAGGTTTTCCTACAGAGGACTTTCACCTCAATAAGTATTATGCTCATGCTATAGTTTTTCAGAAAAACAAAAGTTCTCATACCTGCTAGGTTTGCGAAACCTAGTAGGTCTTTTGGCCAAAATATTTATCTGAAAAGCTATAGGAATCACTGCCATTTGTGTTAAGCAAATTGATTAGGATAACCACAAGAAATAACCCTTACAAATAATTACATTGTCGTAGGGGCAATCCTTTATGGTTGCCCTGCTTAACGTAAATGGCAGTGACTCAGGCGAGTGGGAACTATAGACATTCATAAAAATACATTTGTGTGAAACCTGCGAGGTTTTGGAAACCTCGTAGGTTTTAAGTGAAATTATTTATCTGAAAAACTATAGAAATGCTTTTGTCTTTATCCTGCAAATTCTTTAATTCTGAAAATCCTGATTCAGACAAGCCTTTTCCCCAATTCCTCCAATTCTCCATCTCGTAAATGATAGCCAGTTTTGTCAATCAGTCGTTTGGCTGTTTCATATTCGGTTTGGGCGGGTTTATTCAGGTCAAGATTAACATAACCACGCAACAAAGCAGCATCAACAGCAAACAGTTCCATACCACAACGGTCAATTATTTCTTGGCTCTCGTCTAGGTCGGTTTGACATTGGGTTAAGTCTTTTTGGTGGCGGTGGAATTTGGCTCGTTCTAATAGGAATACTGGTATAAAAAGCATTTGACGAGCATCACGAATCCCTGCCACAGCTTGCTCAAATTCTTCTGTTGCTTCTTCAAAACGATTAAGAGCAAATAATGCACGGGCTACTGTTTGGTGGTCAAAAGCAATATCAAGTAATGGGTCACCGGGTACACGCCATTCAAAAAATTTACGTCCTCGCTCCAAAACCTTCTCACATGCTGCTGTATCTGTCGCCATATCTAACAACAAGGCACAATATTGATTACCCGGCAATGAATACAACTGAGGATAGTCAGATTCCCATTCACGTTGGATTTTCTCAGTGAGTTCAAACTGTTCTTGTGCAGCCGCTTTATCTCCCTGTCGGTGCAGAACTGTGGCAAGTTTACTATTACTTCCCATTTGTCCAAACAGGTCATCTGTCCGTTCCGCAAATTCAATCGCTTGCTGACTAGCTTGTTTGGCTTCAGTCAGTTGACCAATTGGTAACAGCAAATCTACTAGATTTTGGGCAGTGATGGCTGCATTTTTCCAATCTTTTAATTTTTTACGAAGTTTTAAATTTGTTCGTCTCGGTTTAACGGTTTCTGCCAGTCGTCCCAATGACATCAGACAAAACGAAGCTTCTGCTAATAACCAACCTTGATTTGCTTCCGATAAACCACTACTGACTGGTTGTTCCCAACCTTCAGGAAAGAACGCAGCAACAGCGGTTAAATCTTGGGCATAAGCACCGAGTTTGCTTGTACTGTAACCTTCACTACCTCTATCAATGCGATCCCAATACACATCATCTAACGCCTTTTGATATTCCCCAGCCAAACAACCATGTTTCACCGCCCGATATAACGGCTCCAATTCCTGCAAAGTATCTGGCTGCTCTTTATCTGGAACAGATTGAAAATATTCAAATAATACCAAATGAGCTTGTTGCCAAGCAGATGGATTCTGGTTTTTTAATATCTCGCCAAAATAATTGCGTATTAACGGATGCGTGTCATAACCATTATCTTTTTCCAATAACAAACCAATATCCTGTAAATCAATCAACATCGCTTGCCAATCTAATTCATTGAAATCAGCCAATGATTTTGCAAATTCAGCTTTATCAAGTAATGCCTTCAATTCCCCTTGACCCATTGGACGATCAAACAAACCCAATAAATTCAAAAAACAACGTTCAGGCGTATCACTTGCCCAATGTTCACTATAAAACTGCATCACACGCTCGGCATGATTAACTTCTGTTTTACCTTTTGAATGGCGTGATTTAAGCAAACTAGGTAATTTAACATATTGATTCACATCACCTTTAAAAAATCTAACCAACAAATTACCCAACAACACCAAAGCCAACGCATGACCACCATAAATTTCCACAGCCGTTGCCAATTCCGACCTCAACCCTTCAACCCCTACGGATTGCAACAACTCCACCCCATCATCACTCAACAAATGTCGCAAATCCAACGCCTGATAACTGGCACTGTTATCTAACTCCACCAAAGGCTGCCGAGAACTCACAACAACCAAAGAATTTGCCCCCAAACCATGCCGCTCCACATCCCGCAACAAAGCCGCCAGCCCAGCATCCTTAAACAATCCCCCATCAACCACAACCGAATTCTGCAACGGCTCCACCCCATCCAACACCAAAATAGATGGCTGATTCCGTAACAGTTCCGCCAGTTTCCTACCCTTAGCGGTATCGTCCGTCAACGGCAGACCTACTAGGTTTCCAAAACCTAGTAGGTCTTCTTTTCCCCCAAAAAACGGCAACGCTGCCTCAAAAAACTGAGTCGAAGAAGTCTGCGTATCATGCGTCCCCTGACTATAAAACGACCAACCAAAAATTAACCCCTGATAATCAGCCTTAATTCCCTGCAACCACGCATCCACCAACCCCGACTTCCCTATCCCCCCAGCCGCTATTATCCCAATAACATGCGTATTCAAATCATTAAATGCAGAGTCTATTTTCGCAAGCTCCTCAGTCCGACCAACCAACTTAGCTGCTGGTTTCGGCAAATGAAAAATGTCAACGGTTTTAAGACCTGCCAGGTTTCCAAAACCTGGCAGGTCTGGTTGAGAATTAACAAACGGATTTTTACAAATTACCAACTCAACTGACGAGCCATGAATACTCAATTGCGGTTCAGGTAAATTTTTATCCTTCAACTGCTTGCTTAAATGACTGGCAATATTTTGAAAAGTTAAAAACTCCCCGCCATTCTCAATACCCTGTCTAAAAATAACCAATAGCTCATGAGTAAAAGCCGTATAATTGGCATTCTCTGGTGACTCATCTTTAGCAGCTTGAGTAGAAGGAGCAGCAGTAAGAAAAAAAACCTGTTTCCCCATACTATCTACTCCCTCTTTCGTCCTCGCACTAAAACAACAATCAAAGATAAAAATGATATTCTTGGCTTTGGCTTTTTTTATCACCAAATTGACCAAATTTTCCGCCGGTATTGCACCAGTATATTCAGGTTCTTGAGGCTGGGTTTTTTTAGTCGCTAAAAAGAAAGCCAACGAACGATAAATACCATGCCCAGCATAATAAACAATTAGAGTATTCGCCGCATTTGGAATAATACCAATGATTTCTGAAGTGATGGCATTGGTATTATCCTTATCTAACAACAGACAAATCTGGCTTTTATCAATACCAACCATTTCAATAAACAAACGGTTTAAATCTAAAAGGTTAGTTTTTACATTGGGCAAATTCTGAAAATGCTTATTGGCAAAATCAAATTCACTAGCCCCAATCAAAATAACTTGAGTATTTTCTGGGTCAATTCGCATCATTATTTATCCTTATATTTATCTCGTTCCCAACGTCCCATTGGGAATGCCTACCATACCGCTCTGTGGTATTCATTTATGCCTATAATGGACTAAAACTATCATCGTCTTCATCAACAATCTGTTCATGGGCTGTGCTAGGCAAAATTCCATATGGACTAACTAACAACACTTTAGGTAATTGATTAAAACCTTTAGTTTGCACTGTAACCATATAAGCTCGTTGATTTTTTTCATTAGCTGGTGGAGGAGTGATTTGTTTATCGCTTTTTTCAGATTCTTCAGATCGCTCGTCATCTGTTTCTTCACTATCCTCATCTTCAACTTCTTGAACTTGAATAGCTATAGTAAAAAAATTACTACTGGAAAAATTTATCCAAGATCGTACTTTCGCTAACTGCTCAGGTTCCATGAACTCATTGAAATCATTATAAGATTTAAAGTCTTTTTTACGGCGTTTAACTAAAATTGTATCCGCCGCAGCCCCAGTCATACCCGGTAATAACATAAGAGCTTCACGAGTAGCTAAATTAGGGTTAATACTACGCGAATTGTTTCCATAGACAGTAAAAACTGCATCAATTTCCACTCCTTTAAAAGCTTCATCAAAACCTTTTATCAACAGCAATTCCTCAACAGTTTCTAAGCGAAAGTTACGTGGTTCATATGGTGGCGATAAAGTTTCATAATATTTTTTTTCAGCACCATTAACTCGTTCAAAATCATCTCTATCTATCCAGTCATTCCACGCATCTAATAATGGTTGTAACTTTTCTGGATCATCACCAATACGTTTTTCTAGCAATTGTCGTAGGTGCATTTTTGATAAACTTTGTAAATTTATTTTGCCAGATTGATCATAGATACGAACGGTAACAGTTTTTGGAACTGGATAAGCTAAGGTAAGGATTTGGCCATTGAAGCGATATCTTTTATTTTTACGTTCTTCTAAAGGAACATCATCTTGTTCTTCGCCCGGAGGGTCTGGCATACGATTGATAAGCAGTTCCATCTTGGCTGAATTAAGGGCTTGTAGAGTATCATTCCAAGTTTGTAAACCTTTCTTATTGTGAAATACGGCTTTAGCTGCTAAACGAGTTTCAGTTGCTAATGCCGCTACAATGACAGTAACGACTACAATAAACCATAATACAATTATTATGATAACGCCACGTTGTTTTTGCATAATTATCGTACTAAACCTGCTTCCACTTTATTGCGAGTTTCACGCCCGACTAAAATTTCAATCAGTTCCAACGTGAAATCCATTGCTGTGCCGGGACCTCTACTGGTGATTACTTGTCCATCTTTAACTATCGGTTTGTCTATTAAATTTATATCTGGAGTTGTTTCTAATGCTCCCGGATAGCAGGTGGCTGATTTACCATTTAGTAATCCGGCACTTGCCAATACTTTGGGGGCGGCACAGATAGCGGCGGTATATTTACCCTGTTGCTGCATTTTTTTCAACAAAGTTTGGATACGTGAATCGTTATTTAGGTGATCGGAACCCGGTAAACCACCCGGTAATACTACCATGTCAAATTCTTGTCGTATGGCTTTATCAAGGGTAGTGTCAGGAATCAATACAACACCACGACTGGCTGTCACTGGTTCTGCATCTAAACCAGCAGTTATAACGGTGATATTGGCACGCCGTAATAAGTCAATAATTGTTACAGCTTCTAGTTCTTCACAGCCTTGAGCTAAAGGAATTAATACTGTAGGCATTTTATTTTCCTGTTAATTTAATGTTATCAATAAATTGAATTATAGAGATTATTATCTGACAATATTGTTAAAATAACATCAAGTGTAAAAATTGAATGATTATTTATGAACGAGATTAACATATTAAATAAATTAAGACAATATCTTATAAATAAAATTCTTATATAATTCGCTATAAAATTTTTGTTGACACTATAGACAATAATAAAAATACATTCGTGTGAAACCTGCGAGGTTTTGGAAACCTCGTAGGTTTTAAGTGAAATTATTTATCTGAAAAAGTATATCTTATACTCCATATAATTTTCATAAATTTAATATTTGATAAAAGACAATATAAACAATGTAGTTACCTTAAGTTGGCATATATATAGCTATAGTTGTTAGCATTGAATTTCATAGATTAGTTAAATTTCTATCAATAATTCAGACCATTTTAATAAAAGATTTAATTTTATTTTTGCTGAATCTTATAAGTATATAAAAAAACTTAATTAAAAGACCATCAGAATTATTGTTTTACATAAATTCCTAAAAAATTAAGGAAATTCCTTATAACAAATTTACAGAACTTTGTCTATACTATGAAATAACGTTATTAACAAATTTTTTTTGAGGTATTAACTTATTATGGAAACTTTACAGCCCAAAAGGGCTTTTGCAAATCCAGTGAAGAAGACTCAATCAGTCTTAGCTGGTTCAATTAAAAATGTATTATATGCTTCTGCTTTAGCTGCTGGTTTGAGTTCTGGGGTACAAGCTGCGGTCAGTATCTATTCTGATCCACTTTTATGCCCAACAGCAACAGCATGTGGAACTGCATTAGAAGCAGGACCTACAGCTGGAGAACTTGAAATTGTTTTAGATGCTGCTTCTGCTGCTGGTACAGAAATAACTTATGAAGTGACTGGAAATGCTACTTCAACTACTGATTATACAATAGCAGGAGGAGCAGCTTGTGTAGTAAATTTAGCAACAAACTGTGTTCTGGTTGCAGCAGCAGGAACTAGTGTTTTACTTACAGTTACACCTGTTGATGATTTTGATTTAGAAGGAACTGAAACAGTTAGCGTTGCACTTTTAGGTGCACTTGATGGTGTTACTAATATTCCAATAAGTACTACCAACGATTCGGCCATTTTAAATATTACGGATAATGATGTAGCTAGTGCCACTCAACCACTGGTAGGAATTACAGCTACTATAACACCAGCGGCAGAACCAAGTACATCAGGTCAGTTTACTGTTACAGCTTCTCCAGCACCATTAGCTGATATTACGGTAAATTATACAATTACATCTGCCAGTACTGCCGAAGCAAATTTGGACTATGCAGAACTCAGTGGTAGCGTTATACTAACTCCACTTGCCTCTTCTCAAACAATAGATGTAACAATTATTGATGATGATTTAATTGAACCAAGCGAAACTTTAACTGTCGAACTATCATCTAATGCTGCTTATAGATTAGGTTCATCAACTTCAGCAACAGTTGACATAACCAGTGAAGATACGGTTAGTGGTCAACAAACCTTTCTATTTACCATAGATGATGATGATGAAACAGTCCAAATTAATGCGGATAATCAAATTTCACCACCAAATCCAGCTACTCAATGTGTTAGCTTTGGTATAACCACTGGTGGAACTCCAGTTATACAATCTTTTAATGTTGGCTCAACAACAGCACTTACTAGTCCTGATAGTATTTCTGCAATTACTTTTCAACCAACTCCAGATGATGTATTCCTGCGTACTCGGTCATTAGACTTAGATGAGTTATCGGGCTTAGGTTTTGAAACTGATCCAAATAATGGTATTTTTGATGTAACTTTTAATCCACCAGCGAGTTCAGTTGATAAAATCACAACTTATAATCGTTCTTTATTAGTTTGGGCTGATAATGATTCCTATGCTAAACCGATAACTATTCCTATTAATGCCTTCTTAGTTCCTAATAATTTACCAGCAATTCAAGCCTTTGATGGTGCCAATAGCAACGCTTCCATGATAACTAATGGTACTTCGGTAGCTATTGATATGGGTACAACTATTGTTGGAACTACTCTTACCAAGACTTTTACCGTTAAAAATAGTGGTTATGCAGAATTACGCTTACAACCAACCACAGCAGCATTTTTAACTGGAACTGGAAATGGATTTTCTGCAAGTCCTTATGCTAGTTCAACTGTTGGAGGTCCTATTCCAACTCCAACAACTAGCGGTTGTCCAACAACTTTAACTCATGAAGAAACCACTTTTTCAGTAACCCTTGACGCTTCAACTGCTGGTGAATACCAAGGCACATTATCTATAGTCGGAACATCTCCAACTGGTGCTCAACTCAGTCCTTATACTTTCCCAGTTAAAGGTGTAGTTGAACCACCTCCACCAGTCACAGCAGAAATTGATGTTTGGGATGGTGACACAGAGATTAAGCATGAAAGCCTTGAACCAATTGATTTTGGAAATACCACAGTTGGGAATCCAATTTCCAGAACTTTAACTTTCAAAAATCCAAGTAGTGCAACTCTGAGTATCTATGATATTAATACTCCAGAAGGTTTGAAAGTTACCAGTACCGCTCTTAATTTTACAGTACTTCCAAAGAGTGAATTAACTGTTACTATTGACTTAGAAGCTGTTGAAGCTGGAACTTTTGAAGGACCTTTAACTATAGCTAGTAACGATACCGACAACAATGATGGTGATGGAGTTGAAAATCCATACACTGTATTTGTACGAGGTGTAGTAGCTGCTGATGCTGCAAGTATTGCAACCCTTACTTTAACTGCACCAACTAATGGTAATATCACCAGTAGCATGGGTGGGTTAAACTGCGGTAGTGCCGGAGCTAATTGTGAAGCTGGTTTTAATAAAGGTGATTCAGTTACATTATTTGCAGTAGCTGATAGTGGAGCTACATTCACAAGTTGGGGTGGTGATTGCGGTGGTTCAAACAACCCATTGATAACAACTCTTGATGCAGATAAAACTTGTACAGCAGCATTTGCTGGCGGAAGTGGTCCAGTGACTGATCCAACCGATCCAACCGATCCAACTGATCCAACTGATCCGACTGATCCGACTGATCCGACTGATCCGACTGATCCGACTGATCCAACCGATCCGACTGATCCAACTGATCCAGTAGTAGTTGATGCACCAGAAATTCAAGTATTTGATGGAGACACTGAAATAACTGATGGAGCAACTGCAACAATTGATATTGGTACAACTAATATTGGTCAACCAGTAACTAAAACTTTTACCGTAAAAAATTCTGGTAAAGCAAGTCTTGATTTATACGGTTACAGATTGCCTAACGGTTTTTATGTTAGCAGTATTTATCCAAGGGATTTAGCTGTTGGTAGTCAATTTACTTTTGATGTACAACTCAATACCTTTGCAGCTGGTAGTTTCAACGGCCCAATCGAATTGTATAGTACTGATTCTGATGAAAAGCCATTTGACTTCTTAATAAGTGGTACAGTTAATACAACTGGAACTACAGATCCAACTGATCCTACGAATCCAACTGATCCTACGAATCCAACTGATCCTACAAATCCAACTGATCCTACAAATCCAGGTACAACAGGTCCTGAAGTACAAGTTTTGGATGGTCAATTAGATATTATATCTGGTACAAGTGTTTCTTCTGATTTTGGTACAACAGCACTTGGTACTAGTATGACTAAAACCTTCACTGTAAAAAATGTGGGTACTAGCAATTTGACTTTAAACAGCCCAGTTACATTTAATGGAACTGGCTTTAACGTTATTTCTTTTGCAACACCTACCGAGTTAGTTTCTGGTGCTTCAACTACCTTTGATGTTACTTTAGATGCTAATAATGCTGGTAGCTCTGTTGGTACTTTATCTTTCGGTAATGATGATGCTGATGAAAGCTCATTTAACTTCCCAATAAGTGGTATCGTAAGTGAAGAACTGAAAGAAGAGATAAATTGTTATGGAACTGGTCTAATAAGTGGTGGAGTATGTACAGTTTCTCAACCATTTACCGCAGTTAGTGCAACTGGTGGAACAACTGATGCATCAGTGAAAGGTGGTTTATCCTTGTATCAAAATGGTAAATTTGGAGCTTTCACTCAAACTGTTACTATCAATAGATTTGATTCTGTTTTAACTGCTAGTGTTATCAAAACTGATACTAATCACATTGGTAAAAAAGCTGATATTATGGTTGTTGGTTATCATGTTGACACTAATTATCCTAAAGGTTATCAATGGTATCAGTTAGAACGTTGTACTACTTGCCCATTAAGCTGGAAAGTTGGTAATGTGGAAAGCGATGAAACAACTGCTATACCTTTGTTGACTAAAGCTAACTTATCACCACTAAAAACTGTTGATAAAATGCCTGAGTATCTAACTGTTGACATGTTCTCCGGAGTGTTTGGAATAGTTGGACCATTAGATATTTACTTAGCTTATCGAGTTGAAGAAGGCGATGAAGCAGGTAAAGTTATTGTTACCTCACCTGGTATAAGCATTATGTTGGTAGAGTAGTTAAATGTAGGTTGGGTTAATGATAATGTAACCCAACATTCCTTGAAGTCGGGTTACGCTATCGCTAACCCGACCTACATTAGTAACACAGTTTTACCATTACGAAGTTTTATTATAACTAAATCTCCTTAAATTTAACGAGCAGACCAACTGGTCTGCTTTTTTTTCTTAAAAGAATACCTTAAATTATGAATCAAATACTTAGTTCACCTCAATTAGCAGTCCTATTTATAATATTATTGAATTCAATGGCAGCTTGGGCCGATGGAATAATAAGAGTATCAACAAATAGCGGAAGTTTGTCCAATGGTATAACTCTTGTCGGTTTAAATTCCACTACGGTTGGTACTGCCGGTTCAAGTAAAACGTTTACTATAACGAATACAGCTACTGATGGTTCAACCCTTAATATAACTGATATAATCGTTCCTGACAATATAATAATTTCCACCACTGCATTTAGCTTGACTGATGACAGTACAGGTAAGGTTAAAAAAACATTCAATTTACATATTGCAGACACCGCAACTACGGATGTTGGTGGTACTGTCACCATAGTTAATGATGCTTTTTCTGATTACCCGGTTAGTGGTAACAATCCCAATAATTTCATTTTTAGAGTTAATGGTTATGTTAAAGGCACTGGAATAGTTAAATTAGTTGCTCCAATCACAACAGATATTAATAGTGTTACTTTCACAGCCGCAATAATTTCTCCCACCACCTCTACTAGTACTGTTAATTGTAATGTTATTGGTACTGGAATCATGACCTCTTTCAGTCCAACTAGTATCGCAAGCCGAACTTCTGATAATGTTCCAATCAAAGTTAATTTAGCCGGAGCGGTAAACGGAGATGTGGTCAAATGTACTTTAACTAATGATATTGATACTGTTTCTGGTTCACCAGCCAGTTTAACGCTTAACTCAAATTCTCCGCCAATAGCTAATATTAATTTAGCTGCTCCAACTGTAGCAAATATTAATAAGGCTGTTTTTAATTTGACCCCATCCGTAGCTACAACAGCATTAACTACTGTTAATTGTAGTGCTATCGGAAGTGGAGCAGTTACTTCTTTTAATCCTCAAACTGTACCAATTAATACTATAGCTAGTACTGCAATAACAGTCAATTTAGCCGGAATTGTTAATAATGACACAGTTCAATGCAAGTTAACTAATCCAGTTGATTATATTGCCGGTTCTCCAGCTAATTACACTTTTAATTTATCTCCAAACTTATTAATGCCAGAATTAGACATATGGGAAGGTGGTATTGAAATTAAACATGGTGATAGTATTGATTTTGGAACTACTAAAATTGGTTCTCCAATCGAAAAGCAGATTTTATTAAAAAATACAAGTAATACAACTTTAAATATTTATGACATTAATCCACCAGAAGGTTTTAGGATTATCAGTACCGATCTAGATTTTACTATTTTATCTGGGCAAGAATTAGCAGTTAATGTATTATTTGAAGCTATAGAAGTTGGTAATTTTAATGGTAGTTTAACTATTGCAAGTAACGATGCTGATAATAATGATGGTGATGGAGTTGAAAATCCATACACTTTTTTAATTCAAGGTATAGTAGAAAGTCCCATAACTGTCAGTCCTAATATTCAAATTTTAGAAGGCACAACAGTAGTTGGTGATATGGTTGATTTTGGGGTTACCAGTGTTGGAATTCCATTGGTAAAAACTTTTACAATTAAAAATTCTGGAGATGCTAATTTAGTTGTAGACATAAGTAGCATAGGTAAAGGATTTATTGTTGGTAAACCTTATGTTAACGTTATTGCCCCCAATACAAGCACAATTTTTAATGTCAGTTTGAATGCAGCCAAAATTGGCGATTACACAAGTGTTATATCCGTCACTAACAATAGTACTAATAGTCCAGTTAATATTATTATCAACGGAGAAGTTAAATTTAATACAGCCATAGGAGCAGAAATCCAATTGTTTCATGGTATAACTGAAATAACTGATGGTAGTCTTATTCCAATTGACATTGGTACAACTAGAGTTGGTCAACCGATAACTAAAAGATTTACAATGAAAAATATTGGAGATGAAACGATAGATTTATACGGCTACCGTGCTCCAAATGGTTTTAACATAACCAGTATTTATCCAAAATTTTTGGCGGCTAATGAGGAATTTACATTTGATTTACAACTAAGTACACTTGCTATTGGTAACTTTACAGGCCCAATTGAATTGTATAATACTGATGCTAACGAAAATCCATTTGATTTTACAATAACTGGTAAAGTTATTGGAACAGATGTGGTAGGCGTAGTCAATCCAGAAATTCAGGTTATTCATGAAGATTTAGACGTTATTTCAGATACCAATATTTCTGTTGATTTTGGTACTACCGCACTTGGCATTAACATGACTAAAACTTTTACGATAAAAAATGTTGGTAGTTCTATTTTAACACTTATTAGTTCACCCGCCGTCAGTGGTAGTGGATTTAGAGTAACTTCTTTTCCAATTGCAACTCAGTTAGTACCAGGAGCAGCAACTAATTTCAATGTAACTCTGGATGCTTCTACTGCTGGTAGTTTCGTTGATATTTTGTCTTTTAGTAATAATGATGCTGATGAAAGCACTTTTAATTTTCCAATCAGTGGTACGGTGAGTGCGACATTACGGGAAGAAATAAATTGCTTTAGGATTGGTTTGGTAAGTGGCGGAGTATGTTCACCAGCTCAACCATTTAATGTTATAAGTGCCAATGGTGGTACAACTGACGCACAAATGAAAGGTGGTTTGTCACTTTATAGTAACGGCAAATTTAGTGATTTTAATCAAATGGCTACCATTAACCAGTTTAACTCAGTGTTAACAGCCGGAGTTATTAAGACAGATAGCAAACATATTGGTAAAAAAGCTGACATTATGGTTATAGGCTATCATGTTGATAGTAATTATCCTATGGGTTATCAATGGTATCAACTGGCAAGCTGTACAACTTGTCCGTTAGGTTGGAAGGTAAGTAAGGTAAAAAGTGATGAGACAACTGCCATACCTTTATTAACTAAAGCCAATTTATCGCCTTTAAAAACTATCAATAAAATGCCAGAATATCTAACTGTAGATATGTATTCCGGTGCATTTAGAATAGTTGGACCTTTGGATATGTATTTGGCTTATCGAGTTGAAGAAGGTGATGAAAAAGGAAAGATAATTGTGACTTCACCCGGTATTAATATTATGCTGTTAGATAAGTAATTTAGATAATCCTGCAATCATAGCTGTTTTACTATAATTCGACTATCAAGTTTTTATTGTGATAACGAATCCAAATTTAACTTTAATGAATGTGATAGATGCAAGCATCGCATCTCTACCGAACATATTATTTAATTTTGTAGAGACGCAATGCTTGCGTCTCCAGCCAAATAATCATCAATTCTAGGACTTACGCTTTGATAAACGTAATAAAGTGTGAATTGCATTAAAATCATATATTTATTACAATATAAACTAATTAATTGTCATTCCCACGAAAGTGGGAATCTAGCGATCTCAAAGATTCGCAAGATTCTCGTTCCCCAATCAAGTTGAGGACAAGCTTCATGGGAATGATAGGGATATATAAATATAATTTATATGTAAATTATACAAATGATATGATTTTTTATAACTATTTGTATCTTAACAAATTCATAAAATAAATATTTTGTCAATGTGTAAGTCCTAAATTCTTTAAAAACTTGATAAGACATCTCTCCTAAATAACTGATGGTTGATGCAGAGAGCATTTTAATTAATTTGTTCCATAGGTTTCACCTATGGCTATTCAAGTGTGAACCCCGTTGGGGTTGTTTTAACTATCCTGATTTTCATTCACCAATTCACAATTAAATAGTACATTTCTGGTAAATCCCGAACACCTATGAGTTAAGTATATATACTTATTTAGGAAAGATGTCTATAGCATTTTCCGATTAGATAGACTACAGTTATATTAAGCAAGAATCTGATATTTTTATAGATTTTAATTAATAATTAAGCATTCATAATTAAGAATTGCCATATAGTCTACACCACGACTGCATCTCAATTCAATAGCTAGTTTGAACAACCTCATGTTGCACATCTTGTTAATCATGATTCAGACATATAATTGCACTTGAAACCTCCTCTGTTATAAATTAAACTTGTAAAGTAACTCAAATAGGACTTACGCATTTACAAAAGCTAAATAATATTAATTTTTTTATAAATTATGTAGTTATAATTTAATTATTGCTCCCAAACTCTTGTTCTCATCGTTATACACAAGTCCTAAAACAAATGTAGGGTGGATAGAATGAAATGAAATCCACCATTTTGAAGGTTCGGTGGGTTTCCACTTCGTTCCTACCCACCCTACGAAAAACCATTTAAAACAAAATACTTGTGTATAACGATGAGAACAAGAGTTTGGGAACGATATTTAAACAGTTTCATTAAATATTTGTCTTGCCAATGCGTTAAGTCCTATCAAAATAAATAAAAAATTTGCTTATAAAAAACAAATAACATGAAAACACAAATTAAACTCTCTAGTCTTATTTTTATTATCATAATAATTACAAGCTTTATAGCTATCGTCAGCAGTTATATCATTTCCAAACGAATGATTGAAGATGAAATTTATCATCGTTTAGAAAGCACTGCTACATCAAAAGTAAATCATATTGAAATGTTATTAAATAATGGAATAGAAAAAGTTAAAACATTTGCTATTGATAAAGTTTTTGTAGATGTTTTCACAACTCAAAATTTAACGCCTGCCACTCAAAGAATTAAAACCTTAATTAATATTCATGATGATATTTCTAGAATAAGAATTTTAGATAAACAAGGAAACATAGTGGTATCAAGTCATTCTAGCATTGATTATGCAGGTAATACCGAAGTATTTACTTATGGCAAAAAGAAAGTTTATATTCGTGATATGCATATCTCCACAATAACTGGCACTAAAGTTATAAGCATTTCTGTACCAATGTTAATCGAAGGTAAATTAAGCGGTATTATGATTGCTAATATAGAAGTTGAAAAAGAATTATATAAAATCCTGTTACAACGAAGTGAAACAACAGATGAGGTATATCTTATTAATAAAAATAGGTATATGATAACACCTTCACGGTTTTTGAAAGATACCTTTTTAAAACAAAAAGTTGATTCATTGGAGGCTAAAAATTGTTTTGTAACACCTGAATTTAACAAAGATATTTATAAAGATTATCGTGGTGAATTAGTTATTGGAGTACATCATGTTATTAAAAATGTTAATTGGTGTTTATTATTAGAAATAGATGAAGCTGAAGCATTTGAACCAGTATATAAATTTGTAAAATTGATAATTATATTTTTCATAGTATTGTTAATTATTGGTGGAGTGCTTGGTACTATTTTACAAAAAAAGAATAAGGCACTTCGTAAAATTTTAGCCAAAAATCAACGCCAAAACTGGTTTAAAACTGGACAAACTGAACTAAATAAGGTTATGCGTGGTGATTTAGATATTGTCACTTTAACCAATAAAATCATTACCCATATAGCAAAATATTTGCAAGTACAAATAGGTACGTTATATTTATACAATGAAAAAAACCAAATATTACAACTTGAAGCCAGTTACGCTTTTAATCATGGCAAAAGCCTAAATAATGTCTTTAAACTTGGTGATGGTTTGATTGGACAAGCAGCACTTGAACAAGAAATTATTTCAATAGTTAATGTGCCGGAAAACTATGCCCATATTATCTCTGGTACTGGCCATGCAATTCCACATAATATTATCATTGTACCAATTGTTTACAATCATACTCTTAAAGGTGTTATTGAACTCGGTTCATTGCAACCATTCCCTGCTGATATTCAACAATTTTTGGCAACGATAACAGAAAATATTGCGATAAGCATTATTTCGGCTCAATCTCGTATTAAGATGAGTCAACTTTTGACTCAAAGCCAGCGACAAACAGAAGAACTTGCTACTCAACAAGAAGAATTAAGGGCTACTAACGAAGAACTTTATGCTCAACAAGAAGAGTTAAAAGCTGTTCACGAAGAGTTAGAAGAATATACACAAGCTTTAGAAAATAATGAGAATGAACTCAAAAATAAACAAATAGAATTAGAAGAAAAAAATATAATACTTCAAAAACAATCTGAAGAGTTACAATTAAGTGAGATATCATTACGTCAACAAAAAAATGATTTACAAATTGCAAATGAACAGCTTGAGCGAAATAGGCGAGAAATTGAAACAAAGGCATCTAAATTAGAAGTTTCTAGTCGTTACAAATCTGAGTTTTTGGCCAATATGTCTCATGAATTACGAACTCCATTAAATAGCATGTTAGTTCTATCACAACTACTATCTGAAAATAATGAAGGCAATTTTACAAATGAGCAAATTGAATTTATAAAAACTATTCATAATAGCGGTCATGATTTACTTAATTTGATTGATGAAATACTTGATTTATCTAAAATAGAAGCTGGTAAGATGATTATTACTTTTCAAACAGTTCAATTAGTATATCTCGCTAATATTCTTAAGGTTAATTTTAAACCAATTGCTGACCAAAAAAATTTAGCTCTACATATAAATTTTGCCAAAGATATACCAAAAAATATTGTAACTGATGATCAAAAACTAGCTCAAATAATTAAAAATTTATTATCCAATTCTTTTAAATTTACTAAAGATGGTAGCGTAACACTTAATTTTCAAATGGCTGATAAAAAAGCTAATTTATCTAATTGTGGCTTAAAACCACAACATGCTATTGCTATTGCTGTGACTGATACTGGAATTGGAATTCCACAAAATAAAAAAATAGAAATTTTTAAAGCGTTTCAACAAGCTGATGGAAGTACATCTCGTCAATATGGTGGTACTGGACTAGGATTATCAATATCCAAAAAATTAGCTAAATTATTAGGTGGTGAACTTCAATTAAGCAATAGTATCGAAAATGAAGGATCAACTTTTATTTTATATTTACCTTTGTCTGCACAAAGAACAATCGAATGATATAACAAAAGTTTTTCTTATACACAATTATGAAAATGGGTTTAACTCATTAACCAATTAATTGGAAATTTTAACTGACTGTTCCTATATCTATAAGATATTTATTTAACAGAAATTGCTTTGGTTTGTAGGGATTACCAAAAACTTGATAGTCGAGTGTAACGAAAACTATTTTTTTAGCGAGAATTACTGTCCTATGCTATAATAATTGGAACAAGAAGTGCAAGTGGGTATACCATTTTTGTTAAAGGTAAAAAGCTATTATGAAAACTAAAATTAAATTATTAATCTTTATTGTATGTATAACTAATGCAGCTTTTTCGGTTGCAAATAATATTCAAACTGGGGATGTTTTTTTCCAGAATGGTGACTTTAAACAGGCAATCAAACATTGGGAGAACGAGCTTTCTAAACTTGATAACCAAGTTTCCCAGCGTATTGATGTATTAACTCGGTTGGCAGCAGCTTATCAAGCAGTTGGTAAACACGGCCAAATGTTTAGTCTACTGAGTGAAGCTGTATCTTTAACTCAGCAAAGTAAAGACATGGCACGTAGTGCAATAGTCCTAAGTCAATTAAGTGATGCGTGGTTGTCCATTGGTGATACTGAAGAAGCATTAACATTAGCGGATGACAGTTTTGCTGATGCTGAAGAAACCAAAAAACCAAGTATTTTAGCACGAGCAGCAAATAGTCAAGGAAATGCATTAGCAGTTGCAGGATATTATCCAGAAGCTGTTGAAGCTTATAAAAACGGTATATCATATGCGGAACAAGCTGGTGATTTTGCTTTAGCTACTAAAATTAACATTAACCGTTTAAATGCGACTTTATATACAGAACCGTTAGATAAAGCCATGCAGGTTTTACAAGAAACATGGCAAAAATTACAAAAATTACCAGATAATAGAGATAAAGCAGCCCATTTTATTTCCTTGGGAACTATAGTTCTTGAACTATTACAAGCAGATTCTTCAACTCAATTAAACAATTTCGATAAAAAAACAGCATTATCTTATGTTTATACAGCTTTTTCTAAAGCGGCTGATATTGCTAAAATTATAAAAGATAATCGTACAGCATCAGTTGCTTATGGTCGGTTAGGAGAATTGTATGAAGTTGAGAATCGTTATACTGAAGCTTTGACTTTTACTAGACAAGCAATATTTTTTGCCAAACAAGGATTTTTTCCGCATATTCTATATCGTTGGTATTGGATGCAAGGTCGTATTTTCAAAGCTCAACAAGAATTTGATTTAGCAATAGATGCTTTTCGTTTAGCTTCAGATACCCTAAAACCAATCCAACAGGTATTGGAAATTGGTTATCGCCGTTTGCCCGGAAACTTTAATGAAATAGTTAAACCAGTTCATTATGGATTAGCTGATCTATTGTTACAAAAAGCAGCGAGTACAGATGATGTTGAAACTAAACAAAATTTATTATTAGATGCAGTTGAAAAAGCTGAACTAGTTAAAGTTGCTGAATTACAAGAATATTTCCAAGATGAATGTGTATCATCTCTACAAGCAAAAAATGTTAGATTA
The DNA here is from genome assembly GCA_030378105.1 of Candidatus Halobeggiatoa sp. HSG11. GTDB lineage: Bacteria > Pseudomonadota > Gammaproteobacteria > Beggiatoales > Beggiatoaceae > DRQV01. The sequence continues at coordinate 25,595 of JAUCGL010000052.1, forward strand.
GATCGTTTGGCATTACCAAATATAGCGATACTATATCCATTAGCTTTATCTGATCGATTGGTTGTATTGGTTAATATAGATGGTACGTTCCATCAAGCAGTTGTGCCAGTGACTTCAGAAAAACTTAATGAAGTAGTTTGGGATTTTCGTTTAGGTTTACAAACTCGACCTAATAACCGTTTCTTAAATCAAGCCAAACAGCTTTATGATTGGTTAATACGCCCAATTGAATCACATTTAGCAAATGTTGATACTATTGTTGTTGTACCAGATGGCAAATTACGCATGATTCCTCTATCAACTTTATATGATGGCAATCAGTTTTTGATAGAAAAATATGCTATGGCTCTAACTCCCGGTTTAAAATTGGTTAATCCTCAATCTATTGAATGGAATAGTAGTGAAATATTACTAGTGGGTTTATCTGATGCAGTACAAGGTTATCCGCCATTGCCTAATGTACCAAAGGAATTGAAAAATATAAAAAATATTACCAAAAATAATATTGCTGGTGATGAGAGTATGTTAAACACAGAATATTCACTTGATAATTTCAATAACAATTTGAAAAGTAATGAATATAGTGTTATTCATCTCGCAACTCATGGTGAATTTGATGCTAATCCAGATGATACCTATCTGTTGACCTATGATAGCAAAATGACAATGGATAAGTTACAAAATGTTATTGGTTTGGGGCGTTTTCGAGATAAACCATTAGAAATGTTAACTTTAAGTGCTTGTAAGACTGCTGTTGGTGATGATCGAGCTGCTTTAGGACTAGCCGGAGTTGCCATAAAAGCTGGTGCTAGAAGTGCTGTTGCAACCTTATGGTTTGTTGATGATGAAGCGACATCAGTAGCTATTTCTGATTTTTATAAAGAATTGTTGAGTAATCGTGGACTTTCTAAGGCTAAAGCTTTACAAAATGCTCAGAAAAAGTTAATTGCTCAAGAACGTTATTGGCATCCAGCTTATTGGGCTCCATTTTTGTTGATTGGAAACTGGTTATAAAAAATTCATTCTAATCAATTTATTTTAGTGATTAGGAAACCAATAAGGAAGTTTTCCTTGAAGCATAAATATTCGATATTTTTTCAGAAAATTTTTTTAATTTAATTGTGAATAAGTGAAATGAAAAATGGTTAATTATTATTAACAGTTTTGATTTTCATTCACAATTAACCATTCACCATTCACAATTAAATAACAATTTAAAAACTTTTGCTTAATGTAAAAAATACTCGATCATCAGCTCCAAAATCTCCAGCATTATCTAAATCAGTATTGCTATAAGCTAAAGAAGCGTCAAGATTTGCAATTGGAAAAGATACTGACATACCATAGTAAAAATAATCATCACCTTCATCAATATTTTGTTGTGCTACATAACCCCCAATCCCTAAACCATTTGACAATGGATGATCCATACTAAGTAAATAGTGATGGGCATTATCTAACCCTCCAAAATCAGGCGAATAATCATATACTAAACCAATTTCAGTTCCTTGTGGCATAGCATAAGTTAAAGTTAAATTAAATTCTGTTAAATCATATTCTAGGTCACTACTAGCTCCCGGATACATATATTGACCGATTTTAACGTCATAACTTAACTCTTCAGTCAAAACACCACTTAAACCAACATAAACATCAACTTCCATATTAGCTCTATCTTCTGGTGCTATAGAACTATCTTCTAAAAAGTTCACATTAGAAGCCCAAGTACCTACATAAATACCACTTTCATGAAATATATCAAAACCACCCTGAATAGCAATACCTTCATCAGTTTGAGTTTTACCGCGATACACATAATCTGAAGTTAATGCTACATTTGCACTAGTTGTTAAAGGTTCTTCCGCTTGGACAGCAGGTAAACATGTTAATAATGCACTAGTTACTAGTGTTGTTTTATACAAAAATTTCATAAAATACCTCAAATAAAAAGAAAAAATTACAGATTTAGTATATAGTAATTCTTAGTCAATGAATATTATACACCTTAATTTATATACAAACCATTCAATTTTCTATCTATAGACTTTCAGATAAATAGTTTCCACTGTAGAGACAAGGCATTCCTTGTTCCTATGTATGATTTTGTGAAATTATTTATCTGAAAAACTATAGACATCTTTCCTAAATAACTGATGGTTGACGCAAGAGAGCATTTTAATTATTTGATTCCATTAGGTTTCACCTATGGCTATTCAAGTGTTGAAGCTCGTTGGGGTTGTTTTAACTATCCTGAAAGGATTGAATGTGAATAGCCACCGATGAAATCGGTGGAATATAAAAACTTTCTGCGTTAGCTCAGTTAATTAAATATATAGCATTTCCCGATTGGATAGGTAGTCCCTACAAACCGATGTAGGTATGTTATCATAGTATTTTATATCAAGATAAACACTTAATAAAGGTATTGGAATATATGTGCGAAAAAATTAATACAGAAATAATAATTTTATGTCCAG
>JAUCGL010000053.1 GCA_030378105.1 Candidatus Halobeggiatoa sp. HSG11
TATTAGCAAACTTAAACAATTTCGTAGAGTCTTTTCACGCTTCGATAAATGGACTTATAAATTATATGTATTTTATTCTCTTTGCTTCTACTCTTATCTGGCTTCGCTGAAATGTCAACACAACCTAAGCTGTTTCATTGGTTTTAACTGGGTGAGTGATAATATAATATAACCAACTGCCAAATATAAGTATCATACTTATATTTATTAGGACTATCCAAACTTGTTTATGAGCAAAATCAAAGTATTCTGGCATCCAGTCACCGATATAAAATAAAGTTATTAAGCGAAAGATATTAATGGCTTGAAGAACTATAATTCCAATTAAAATTCCCCAAAGTTTTTGTTTCCAACTGCTTTCAAATGCTATGATGGCAGCGAATAATAACCATGAGGCTGAAAGTCCTGAACAGTCGTCAGCTACTTCTAATGCAAAGCCATGTGTTCCATGTCGCATAACTCGGTCAATGAGAATCATATTGTCGTCAAAGAGGTGGATGAAGAAGCCGGATATTTTGGCTAGTAGTAAGCAGAAGAGGTTGATTGCTGGGAGGAGAGCATCCCATTCAAGGGTAGCAAGGCCGATAAGGGCTAAAATACAAAATATGGTGAGGAATTTAGTCATGTTTTTTTACAGGGAAATTTCAGTATATTTAATTATCTGCTAACATATAATACAGTGATAATATTTTTTAGTTTATTCAGGTACAATTATAATATACATAACTGTTAAGAGCAAATTCAACTTGATGCAGTATTTGGAGGAAGTTTGGATAAAGACTGCATATGAACCAGAAGTTTATCATATTTATCAATTTCACCAACTCAAGGCTATAAATATGGGCTTACCTCAAAGAAAATTATTTACTATAGATGAATATTTGTTACTCGAAGAAAATTCGGTAACTAAAAATGAATTAATTCATGGTGAGATTTATTCAATGGCTGGTGCTAAAAAAAATCATGTGAAAATAACTGGGAATATTTCATATAATTTAATCCATCATTTGTTGAACTCAGATTGTGATGTTTATGCGACTGATATGAAATTAAAAGCTGGACTTGATTGTTATTATCCTGATGTTTTCATAACTTGTGAGCAGGAAGATAATGAGTTAGTTTTAGAAAAAGCCATCCTTATTGTTGAAGTTTTATCTGATTCGACAGAAAGTTTTGATAAAAGTGTTAAATTAGAAAGTTATTTTCAGATACCGACATTGAAGGAGTATTTGTTAGTTAGCCAAAATAAAGTTGAAGTTTGGATATATAGACGTATGGGGAATAAGTGGGAATTAGAAATTTTTAATAATTATGAAGATGAAATTCATCTGGTTTCTATCAATTTAACAATTAAAATCAAATATTTTTATGCGAAGGTATTTGACCATGATTAAACAATAGTTTTTCAGAAAAATAATTTTACAAAAAACCTACGCAGTTTCCAAATCCTCGCAGGTTTCACACGAATGTATTTTTATGAATGTCTATGGTTGGTAGGGTCGGTGAAGCACAGCGGTAAGTGACCATTTTCGATATATAAATTCAGGTAAGATTGATTGGATTTATATTTGGTTGGTTTCATTTCATTGCACCGACCCTACATGACTAGGTAAAAGTTTTTAGCTGATATCTTCGCCGTATAACCCATAATGTCCCTATTAGGGATGCGATACTGATACCCAAAGTACCCCAGGAGTTTAGTAGTGGTGCTGCCACGCTTACGGGTGGACACGCAGTGTGAGGTGCTCCGCATACAGAAGCGTTAGTCGCTTGATACACATTTACATTTCGCGTTAGAGTCCCGGTGTACACTACTTCACCACCAGCGGTTCCTGAATTACCACGTATAGTTAGTTGACAAGTATCCCCGCTATTGGCAAGTGCGACAGAGTTGACATTTGAGGCCGTGGTAATAGTGGCTCCTGGGCATGTGGTAGTATGAGCCAGTTGTGGACCAGCTGTCACCCCGTGCATATATGTTTTAGCAGTTCCCGTTGGATTATCGTCGGGGGTAAGGCTAAGAGGAAAGTATAAGCCTCATTCGTCCATCTCGTAGGGTCCACAATAAGGTCGTTATCCCCCAAGAGGTGTCCATTCCCAGTTCCATCCGGTAGCCCAAACTGTGTGGGTACATTCGTGTCTCCGGCTCCGGAATCTTGAGTAATGTCAGGAACAGCCGTTGCGTACGATACTCCCCCCCACATCATTCCCCACGCAATCGTAGCCAACCCAAGCCACCGTTTCCAATATTGTCCAGTGCGTTGTTTAGACGCATCTTGCTCATTAAATCGAACCGTGTTCTTTTGTAAAAGTGACTGTGAATTAGTGCTTATCTGTAGTTTTGTTGAAGGTAAAAGCCAAGATAACATAATATTTTCCTTATATGTAGATTAAAAGGCCATTTTAAACATAATCAATCAAAATGTCAATAATTAGCTTTTACCATTTTTTATTTTTTTTTTTTTGCATTTTCAGGTGGTTATAACTTGTTGGAATTTTGGTTGATTTCATTGCATTTCGCTGAAGGATTGATTAGTTTACGGAATATGGACGTTCCGTGGACATCATGAAATTTCTGCGAAACTCCTTGTATACAACAACCACACCTATCTTTCCATTTCAGCTACTTAAATAAATAACCTTAAGAAAAGCTCTTTCACTATCATAACCTTTAGAAAAAAATATAAAAATGATAGACTATAATTTAAAAGATATTCAGATAAACATTAATTATGGAAAATATCTTTTGATAATTTTTTATTAACATATTAATTATAAAGGAGATTTAAAATATGACTGAGCAAACTGAGCAAACTGAGCAACAAACCTTCCCATTCAAATTTACTGGCAATGGTAGTGAGTATTTCAAAATATGGATTGTTAATCTGATACTAACTATTTTAACTCTAGGAATTTATTCCGCATGGGCAAAAGTCCGTAATAAGCGTTATTTTTATGGCAATACCACTTTAGATAATGCAGCATTTGAATACCATGCAACTCCTATGATGATATTAAAAGGTCGTTTAATTGCTATAACTGCCTTAATCATTTACGCATTATTATCAGAATTCTTTCCTATCGTAGGTATAGCTTTCGCTGTTATATTAACAGTATTTATCCCTTGGGCTGTATGGCGTTCGATACAATTTAATGCACGTATGGTCAGTTACCGAAATGTACGATTTAGTTTTTATGGCATATTAAAAGATGCTTACAAAATATTGTTATTAATTCCTTTTTTACCTGTTATTATTGGAGCAGTAATCGCATCTTTAGTGTATTTTATATGGGGAGAGGAAGGTATTGGTATGCTTGCCACTATTTTAGGTATTACCATGTTTGTATTTTACTTAATGTTTCCATATGTCCAAAAGCTACTGACTAGTTACTACATCAACAACCGACAGTTTGGCCAAGGCAAATTTTCGGCCCAGTTATCTGCTAAAAAATACTATTTTATATATCTATATTTAATTCTCGCAACATCTTTATTTATAATAACACTAAGTATTGTGGTAACTGTCATTTCCATTATTACTGGAGGGTTTGGGAATATAGGAACAATGGATGATTCACAAATCCCCGGGCTGATTATGGGAGGAATATTTTTAATGTATATAAGTTTTATTATAATTGGTACATGGGGAACAGCATACCTTGAAGCAAAAGTTAAAAATTACGTTTTCAGCAGTGTTCAACTAGATGAAACTTTGCAATTTCAATCTAATATACAAGTTGGTAAATTATTTGTTATTTATATAACCAATATTTTACTTATTATGTTTACCTTAGGTCTAGCTTACCCTTGGACTGTTGTCCGACTTAAGAAATATAAAATTGAGTCAACCAGTGCGGTGGGCAATATAACTGAATATGTCAACCAGCAACAAGAAAATCAATCAGCATTGGGTGAAGAACTGGGAGATGCTTTTGATACAGAATTAGATTTGGGAATATAAATGCTAATAACTGGTTACTGGTATCCCACCGATAGTTCTGCTCGTCACGATGCAGAGCTACACACTGATGATGGTATACATTACACACTAACAATAAAAGATAATGACGATCTGCAAGGCATGATTGGCAATATTTCAGTTAGTGATCGTTTAGGAAATATCCCACGTAAAATTACTTTAGAAGATTGGTCTATCTTTGAAACTCAACATAATGATGAAGTTGATTTTATCCTTAAGGAAACTGGACATAAAGATAACTCTCTCCATTTTTTACATATTTTAGAAACTAATTTGTTATGGATAGCAACTGCATTTGTTTTGACAGTTGTGATTTGTTTTTCCGGTTTTTATTGGGGATTACCTTGGGCAAGCAAAAAAATTGCTTATGCTATGCCAATTGGTGTGCATGAACAAATATCAGAAGGTACTTTTGATTTATTGGATAAGTACATACTAGAACCAAGTGAATTGTCTGAAACACGCCAACAATCAATACAGGAACATTTTGCAGAAACTCTGCTATCGGTCCAATCAGAACAGTTTAATTATCGGTTATATTTCCGTCAATTAAAAGATATACCTAACGCTTTTGCTTTGCCATCTGGACAAATAATAATTACCGATAAATTAATAGAAATGACAGATAATCAGCAGGAAATTGATTCGGTATTGTTGCATGAAATTGGTCATGTTGTACATCGGCATGGTTTACAGCAGGTTATTCATGGTTCTATTGTAACGATAGCAATAACAATGTTTGTTGGTGATGCAACCGCAGTGGAAGAAATAATAGTTGCGTTGCCCACATTTTTATTGGAAAGTCATTATTCTCGCAGTAGTGAAAGTGAAGCGGATGAATATGCTTTTAAACAAATGGTTAAGCTTGGTATTGACCCTATTAACTTTGCAACTATGTTTGAAAAAATGACGGAATCAGAAAATCGTTCAAAAAAAGCTGATGATTCAGATGAAGAAGGATATGGTGAATTTTTATCTACTCATCCATCTTCACCAAGCCGTATGCAAAAGGCAAGAGAGTATTCTGCTAAATATTTTAATTCAGAACAACATTGAGTTTTTTGATAACTTCCTCCTATCCTTCGAGGATTGTATTAAAGTAAATTTATATCTTATAGTTTTCAGATAAATAATTTCACTTAAAACCTACGAGGTTTCCAAAACCTCGCAGGTTTCACACGAATGTATTTTTATGAATGTCTATAGATATAACAAACTGTATTAAAAAAGATGTTATATTAAGATGTTGTTATATTTAATGACTATGCTTGTTAAGCGAAAGAAATTTTACACTATATATTATCATTGAGAGTAAATATGGAATTTAACGTTAAAAGCGGATTACCAGAAAAACAACGCACTGCTTGTATTATTGTTGGTGTGCATGAAAATTATAAGCTGTCTGATACAGCTAAAAAGATTGACGATATAAGTAAAGGTTATCTATCCTCAATATTGCAAAGCGGAGATTTAAAAGACAAACTTGGGCAAACTTTATTATTATATAAGGTTCCGGGTATTAATGCTGAACGTGTATTACTTGTTAATTGTGGTAATGACATAGATGATAACCAATATCGAAAAATAATAACTAGTTCAGTTAATGCTCTGTTAAAGACTAGAATTAAGGAAGCTATTTGTCACCTTACTTATCTTGAAATTGCTAACCGTGATATTGCATGGAAAATTAAACAAGTGGTTGAAATAACTCAAGCAACGGCATATTTTTTCAATCAGTTCAAAACCAAGCCAGATGACCATAGTTTAAATAAAATGCTGTTTGGTATAAGTTCTAACCGTGATATTGCTAAACGAGCCTGTTTGGATGCTCAAAAAATTGCAGATGGCATCAAATTAGCTAAAGATTTGGGTAATTTACCAAGCAATATATGTAATCCATCTTATCTAGCAAATCAAGCTAAAAATCTAGCTAAGTTACATATCAAGTTAACCTGTAAAGTTCTTGATAAAGCTGCTATTAAGAAAGAAGGTATGAATACTTTGTTAGCTGTTGGTCAAGGTAGTAATGAACCTCCTAAATTGATAACTCTGGAATATAACAATGGCGGTAAAGCTGCTCCAGTAGTATTGGTTGGCAAAGGAGTTACATTTGATTCTGGTGGTATTTCTATCAAACCTTCCAAAGATATGGATGAGATGAAATACGATATGTGCGGTGCTGCTTCGGTGTTGGGAGTTCTTTCAGTAGTTGCAGAATTACAATTGCCAATCAATGTGATAGGAATCATTCCTAGCGTAGAGAATATGCCAAGTGGAACTGCTACTAAACCGGGTGATATTGTCACTAGTCTATCTGGCCAAACAGTTGAAATTTTAAATACTGATGCGGAAGGCAGATTAATTTTATGTGATGCTTTGACTTATGCTGAACGTTATAAGCCTGATGTGGTGATAGATATTGCCACTTTGACTGGTGCTTGTGTTATTGCATTGGGTGGTCATGCTATTGGTTTGTTAGGCAATAATGATTCTTTAATTCAAGATTTATTGGAAGCTGGTGAATTAAGCGGTGATCGTGCTTGGCAATTGCCGTTATGGGATGATTATCAGAAACAACTTGATAGTCCATTTGCAGACATGGCCAATATCGGTGGTCGTGAAGGTGGTACTATAACAGCAGCCTGTTTTTTATCTCGTTTCACCGAAAAATATAAATGGGCTCATTTAGATATTGCTGGTACTGCTTGGATAAGTGGTAAAAAGAAAGGTGCTACTGGTCGTTCAGTATCTTTGTTGGTTCAATATCTTATGGAGTATTGTGTGAAGTAAAACTTAGCAAGTTTCAATCGTTACAAGACATGGAGAGACAAAGCCGAGTAGTTCTACAATATATAGTGTCAAACCTGCGAGATTTTGGAAACCTCGTAGGTTTTAAGTGAAATTATTTCTCTGAAAAACTATAGCAGGTTTTTTGGAATTATCACTACTTTCAATTTATATTTTGTAATAAAGTTGTTACAAGCCACGCAAATTACCAGAGAGCCAAAATAATGTGTTCAAAAATTACCCTTAAAAATTTAAAAATAGGTGTAATAGGATTGGGTTATGTTGGTTTGCCGTTAGCGGTAGAATTTGGTAAACATTATTCAACCGTTGGTTTTGATCTGAATAAGCAACGAATTGCAGAACTTAAAGCAGGTCAAGACAAAACCTGTGAAGTTTCAGCAGAAGATTTAAAACAAGCTCAATATCTTAACTATAGCCATAACTCAAAAGAATTACTGGAATGTAATTTTTATATTATTGCTGTTCCAACCCCGTTGGATTGTCATAAAAATCCCGATCTCACATTACTTGAAAAAGCCAGTGTAACAGTTGGTTATTTATTAAAACCCAATAATATTGTTGTTTATGAATCTACTGTATATCCGGGTGCTACCGAAGAAATTTGTGTACCGATCTTAGAGCATGAATCTCAACTCAAATATAATAAAGATTTTTTTGTAGGTTATAGTCCAGAACGCATTAATCCGGGAGATAAAAATCACAACCTCACTAATATTGTTAAAGTTGTCGCCGGTTCTAATCCTGAAACAGCAAAATTTATTGAACAAGTCTATCATAGCGTTATAACAGCTGGTACTCATTTGGCTAGTAGTATTCGGGTTGCAGAAGCCGCTAAAGTTATTGAAAATACTCAACGTGATGTTAATATTGCCTTAATAAATGAATTAGCAATGATTTTTAATAGATTAGGAATTGATACACTTGAAGTGTTAGAAGCAGCCGAAAGTAAATGGAATTTTCTGCCTTTCCGCCCCGGATTGGTTGGAGGACATTGCATTGGAGTAGACCCTTATTATTTAACCCAAAAAGCTAAAGATGTTGGTTATCATCCAGAGATTATCTTAGCTGGTCGTAGGATTAATGATAATATGGGTTGTTATATTGCTCATGCTGTGATTAAACTTCTGATTCAAAAACGTATTCATGTGGATGATGCCAATATTTTGATTATGGGATTAACTTTTAAGGAGAATTGTCCTGATTTACGTAATACTCGTGTAGTTGATATTATTGATGAACTTCAAAATTATAGTGCAAATGTCTATGTTTACGATCCTTGGGCGAATAAGGAAGCAGCTAAAGAAATGTATTCTATTGATTTAATATCAAAACTAGAGCAAAATAAATATGATGCTATTGTATTTGCTGTGGCACATAAACAGTTTTATGAACTAAATGTAGAAGAAATTAAAGCTTTAACTAAACCTAAATCAATTATTTATGATGTTAAATCAATTTTACCAAATGAAATAGTTGACGGGCGATTATAGAGTATAGCAATTCTTAATTATGAATGCTTAATTATTAATTAAAATCTATAAAAATATCAGATTCTTGATTAATATAACTGTGGTCTACCCAATCGGGAAATGCTATACAAAGTTTGGTAGTCCTAAATGAAGTAGTGATGACTCCAAAAAACCTGCTAGGTCTCAAATACCTAGTAGGTTTAATACTACATATTGCAGGACTACCCAAAGTTTTTTTGTAATAAATTTTTGTGCGAGTTAATCTTGCACTCTAACCATAAACAATACCATTGAAATGAAAATTTTAGTAACCGGAACAGCAGGCTTTATTGGTTTTCACTTAGCATTAAGACTACTTGAAAGAGGAGATACTGTCGTCGGTTTAGATAGCATCAACGATTATTATGATGTTAAAGTTAAGTACGGCAGACTGGAAGTATCTGGCATCAATAAAGATGAGATTTCCTATAACCAATTGATGCAAAGTACCAAATACCCTAATTATCAATTTATCCAACTTAATTTGGAAGATAGGGAAAACCTAAACGAATTATTCGCTAATGAAAAATTTGATAAAGTGTTCAATTTAGCAGCTCAAGCTGGTGTTAGATATTCACTGGAAAATCCTTATGCTTATGTTGAGAGTAATATAGTTGGTTTTGTTAATTTGTTGGAAGCATGTAGACACAATGCTATCAAACATTTTGCTTATGCAAGTAGTTCAAGTGTTTACGGGCTTAATGAAAGTATGCCCTTTTCCACTCGTGATAATGTTGATCACCCCATAAGTCTTTATGCTGCCAGTAAAAAATCCAATGAATTGATGGCTCATACTTATTCGCATTTGTTTAACATCCCTACAACCGGTCTGAGATTTTTCACTGTATATGGACCTTGGGGACGACCTGATATGGCATTGTTTCTGTTCACTAAAGCCATTTTGGAAAACAAGCCAATTAATATTTTTAATTATGGAAATATGGTAAGGGATTTTACCTACATTGATGATATTGTTGAAGGTGTTATAAGAGTTATTGATAACGCTGCTGCACCAGATAAAAATTGGGATGCTAAAACACCAAATCCCTCAACCTCAAAAGCTCCTTACAAAATATATAATATCGGTAACAACAATCCGATAAAACTATTGGATTTTATAGAAGAAATTGAAAGGGTATTAGGGAAAAAAGCGGAAAAAAATATGCTACCTATGCAGCCGGGAGATGTTTCTGCAACTTATGCGAATGTGGATGATTTAATAGCAGATTTAGATTATAAGCCAAATACATCTATCAAAGTTGGTATTGGTAATTTTATTAACTGGTATAAAGAGTTTTATGTTTAGATAATTTTTTTAGAAGGTTGTTTATTAAGTAATTTTTATACCTATTTAATACACTTATTAACTCGTAGGGTGGATAGAAGCGAAGCGTAAATCCACCGCCAAAATGAATACCGCAGGAGCGTAGGCATTCCCAACGAGGACGTTGGGAACGAGATAAATTAGAAATTATATCTTAGCTCTAACCAATAATTCCTCCCTGCCAGTGGCAAGTCATTTGGAATGCTGATTTCACTTGGTTCACGAGCATCAGCATCAAACAAATTACGAACACTTAACGCAAAGTTCCAACGACCTTCCTTAAGATTTTTCTGACGTAAAGTTAAATCAACCGTCGTATAGCCATCAAGAGGTGGACGAGAATCAGTGACAACACGGTTACGTTCACCAATCCAATTAACTTGCGTGTTTAAAAACCAATTAGGGTTAAGTAACCAATCAGTACGAAGATATATTTGATGCTGTGGTGCATTGGCCGTATCATTATCCAGCTCATCACTGGTTTGTAAAAAAGCATAATTAGCCAATAAACTTAATTTGGCAGCCATCTTCCAACGAGCTTCAAATTCTAAACCACGTCCGGTTTGATTGCCAACATTTTGAGCTTTCTTAGGATTACCTTGTTGATCAGGCATATATCGAATCGCATCTTGCCATTTATAATTAAAGAAGTTTAAAGCAAAATGCAAAGTTTTGGTTGCTTGGTAATCAAAGGCCAGTTCCCAAGTATCAATGGTCTCAGGTTCCAAATTAAGATTTCCCTGTACCGCAGCACTATTAACCGCATAGAATTCTATAAATGCCGGTGTTCGAAAAGCACGACCATATAGAAATTTACTGGTTAAACTGTCACTTAGTTGCCATACAAGTGCTGCTCGTGGATTAATGGTAGAACCAAAATCAGAATAATTATCGTAACGCAAACCAGTTGTTAGCTCCCAGTTTGACGTTAGGGTCCACGTATCTTGTAGAAAAGCACTCCAATTTTTACGAATTTCTTCTGGTACAATCGCATAAGGAGTGTCGGAAATATTTACCAACTCATTTCTTGGGGCTAAAGGTTTACCAGTTACTGGATTAATACCATAGTTTTTGGATTGTCGTAGTTCATAGAGATCACCTATATAGTAACCAACTCCTATACGAACTAAATGGTTTTCAATACCAGAATAAAAGCCTGATATATTAAAATGAGTATGATTTTCAGAAACATCTGTATCACTTTTGTAACCGGTTGGGTAAGCATAACCAAATGCTCCCGGTGGAAATAGCAAGTCAACACTAGTGGTATCAAATACCATATTAAGATAACTTATTTGTGCTGTTACATCCCAGTATCGGGTGAAATCAGGATTGTGATAAATTAAATCTATATTAGTACGATCTGCTGTATGTCTACCATTTGGATCTAATGCTCGTACAAGACCAGCTCCGGTTTCTACATCTCTTCGTCCTTGATAACCCATTCGCATACGCCACATTCCTTGGGAAACATCCATACGAGCATCAATACCACGTTGTGATAGATTGACTGGACCGGGAGCAAAAGAAGCATTCGTACCAAAACGTTTATCAAATTGAGTTTGGGTATCAGCATCAATTTGTTCTTTATGTCCGTCTGTTGTACGATACTCTAAACTTAGGGCAATATCGAACCCATTCCAACTATTACCATGTAAAAGCCAAGCTTCGCCGGTTTCAAAACTACCAACTCGGCTTCCTACTTCAGTACCTCTAATGTCATTCTTAGTTTTGGTTATGACATTAATGACACCTGAAAAAGCATCAGCACCAAAAACGGCAGAACCCGGTCCACGAATAACTTCAATACGAGCAATGTTATTAACCGGCATATCTCCCCATATTGTATGGCGATTTCCGAGATACAACTCTTTAATTGGCGTACCGTTAATGAGCATTAATACTTGTGGATTCCAATTTGCGTATATGCCTCGGATGGAATAAATAGGATTATATAAAAAGTTACTTCTTGCCACATGCAATCCCGGCACTGTTTCCAATATTTCATCCAGACTAGTTGCACCAGTTACTTCAATATCTTTAGCAGTAATAACACTAGCAACTGAAGGTGCTTTGGCCGTTGATTGTTCAACACCGGTGGCAATACTAACCATTTGTGTGAACTCACCTATCAATCCACCCAACGATATTTCAGACATTGGATCGTATTTTTCTTCAGCAATTGCTGGTACACATACAAATGATAAAATCATTATTACTTCAAATATGATGAGATTTTGTAATATTTTCATAGAATAATACCTTAATTAAGTTAAGTGACTGTTGTTATAGTAGTTCCCAATCTTTAAATTGAGATTTTAGGTTAAGACATGTAGTCCAAAGGTTCAGCTTTGAATTCAAATTTAATGAACCAAGATGTTAAGGAAGGCTTAAAGTAATTTATTTCATTGTAATTACTCCTTTAAGTGAAGGGGAATAATAATTGAAGAGTCCCTTGCATCCCCTTTTTAACGAGGAACTCTATGTGGAAAATTGTGCTTACATACTTAATTGGCTTAAAACGAATACGAAATTCGCCCCATAAAAGTTCGGCCCGCACGAGGCATATCATATTTAATTGCTCCGCTGAGTTCAGGATTACGATAGTCTTTATTAAGGAGATTGAAACCACTTAACTGGATTTCCAAATCCTTAAATAAATTTTTGAAAGTAAGAGAACCATTGAGAAGCATATAAGCAGATATTGGATTTCTTGAATCAACCATTACCAACTTTTCACCAGCCCATTTTCTTTCTTCATTTCGGTTTATTTTTCCTATATAATTTAAGGAAATATTTGCAATAAGCTGTCTGTCCAAGAAATCATTATTTACGCCAATACTGCCGTATACTTCAGGCACACTACCCGGAAAAAATTCGCTCTGTGTATAAACTTGTCCATTTTTAGAAGTGATTTGAGCGTGAGTTGTATCCTTAACTTTTTGATAACCGAAATTACCATAAGCATATTTAAACTTATCAAAACCCACTTTTAATTCAGCTTCTATACCATTAGATTCCAATTTACCCATATTGTTCCAACTACCATCCATTCCTTCAATAATATCTTCAACTTGAATGTGAAAATAAGATAAACTAGTTGTTATATTTTTAGTGAAATTATAACCAATTATGCCTTCTGTGGTAGTTACATTTTCTGGCTTAACATTCTCATTGCCAACATAAGCTGGATTATTACGAGAATAAAGTTCTACAAATGAAGGGGATCGAAACGCAGTACCATATAATGCTTTGAACCAAAGTTTCTGGTTAGGTGCATAAACAAGCCCAAGCCGAGGATTAGTTGTAGAGCCAAAATCACTGTAATCATCATGCCGTATTCCAACTGTTAAAGATAAATTATTTACATCCAAAGCCAACATTTTTTTCAAATCAAAAGTACTTTGTCCATAAAGGGCCATTACTGTTTTATCTGCTTCTTTAAGCCAATTGCCATTTGCTGAAATATCAGTTATACCGCTTGGAAAATACTGATAGGGAAATGGTGGATATGTAACGCCATCAACTTCAAGCGGAGACCCAGTTACATTGTGATTAGCATAATGTTCGACATCAAACAATTTCCAGTATTCATAAGATAATCCAGCAACCAATTGAATAGCTGAAGATATTTGATAATCTGTAGTTATTTCAGTACCAGTTACCGCATGTTTAGTTCTTGGATTACCGATAATTCCTTCTCCTTTAGGAAAACCAGTGTGCATATCCATAGCAGCAGCTTCATAAGAAAATATTTCATAGAGTGGTTTAAATTCACTGTAATCATGGTAGGCTTTAACGAGCAAATTGCCTTTATCGTTTATTGGCAACTTGTAACCCAATTCTCCAAACGCATAAAACATCTGATATTCATTACGATCTGACAAAGCGTTGGCAATACCAACCGGTGCACCATAATCAATGGTTTTATGAATTAAACCAGAAAAATATAGATTGTTATAACTTAAGTTGGTTTGCAAATTAACATGTTTGCCTTGAGAGGTCATTTTATTTGGAGCATGACTGGCAAAAACCGGTGAATTGGTTGCCATATCAGATTCAATAACGCCATCATAACCATCAGTTTGATAATAATCAGCTATCAAATAGGCTTTAACATCATCTTTTTGATAAGACAGTTCTGCATAGGGTTTGAAACTATCATAGCTACCAGCTTCAATAGATAATCTGGAAGATTCATCTCCTCCATCTTTCGTTATAATACTTATGACTCCAAAAAAAGCATTAGTTCCGTACAGTGCTGAACCGGGGCCACGAATAATTTCAATTTTTTTGATATTAGCAACCGGGAACTTATCTAACATGACCCCCACAGATTGTCCATAAAAATTGACGCTATGTCCATTAACTAATACTTTGAATTTATTAGCTCCAGCCGCTAAACCACGAATATATCCATTGTAAGCTGGAACAGCCGTTGCTTTGATAAAATCAAAACCGGGAACTGTTTCTAACACATCTATTAGATTTCTTGCCCCCATGTTTTTGATTTCATTGCCAGTAATGACTGACACAATAGCAGGAGCTTCTTGAGTTGTCATTTTAGTTTTGGTAGCAACTGATACCATTTGCTCAAATTCACCTATCAATTCACCCAATGAAATTTCAGCCATTGGATCGTATGCTTCTTCTTCCGCAATTGCTGGCACACATACAAATGATAAAACTATTATTACTTCAAATATGATGAAACTTTGTAATATTTTCATAGAATAATACCTTAATTAAGTTAAGTGACTATTTATTTTCAGAAAAATAAAAGTTCTCAGACCTGCCATGTTTCGCAAACCTAGCAGGTCTTTTGGCCAAAATATTTATCTGAAAAGCTATATTGTTATTATTATATAGACATTCATAAAAATACATTCGTGTGAAACCTGCGAGGTTTTAAGAAACCTCGTAGGTTTATGAGTGAAATTATTTATCTGAAAAACTATAGTAGTTCCCCATAGATGTTCGGGATTTTTTCAATTTCCATGTAATTCTTTAAGTTAAGACTTGGAGTCCAAAGCTTCAGCTTTGAACTCAAATTTAATGAACCAAAACGTTAGGAAAGATAAAATAACTCTTCCTATTTCATGCGTTTATCTATTTCATTGTAATTTTTCCTCAATTAAAGTGTAGGTTTGTAAACACAACCAAACTTTGACTTACTGTTTACTTTTCTTACTATATCTGGATTTTTTAATTTTTTCTGACTCAATATAACTTAACTTCAGTCCCATAACTAAGACACCGATTGTTTTGCCATCGTCCAGTACCGGAACCGAAATTTGCACCGCATTAATACCAGTACTTTCATCAAACTCCACTGGACCAACATATACTTTGCCTTTTCCAGCATTAAACGCTTCTTTCCATTTAGCCTCATCTCCTTGCCAATAATCGCTGGTCACCGGATAAGCCAATACATTAGCACCTTGGTTATCGGTTAAGAATACTTCGTTGTAAACTTCCTTTTTTCGGTGAATTATTCTTTTTAAAAACTTACCAGCTTGCCCTTCTTGCAAGGACTTTTTAAAAGGAGTCAATTCATCCGTACTCGTCCATTCTTTATTAAGCTGTTTTATCGCTTCTAATGACATGTTTTTATCATTTTGCATACGTACCGCATTTACTAATAAAGAAAGCTGGGCCAGCAAATAAATATCACTAATTTTGGTTTTCAACAGTTGTTGAATTTCTGTTTGAGATAGAGAGCTTCCAAACGACGAGCTGCTAATAAATAATAAGCTAATCCATAAAATCAGTATTTTAATTTTCATATTGTAATATTTCCTCACCAGTAATGACTGACACAATAGCAGGAGCTTCTTGAGTTGTCATTTTGGTTTTGGTGGCAACTGATACCATTTGCTCAAATTCACCTATCAATCCACCCAACGATATTTCAGCCATTGGATCGTATTTTTCCTCAGCGATTGCTGGTACACATACAAACGATAAAATCATTATTACTTCAAATATGATGAGATTTTGTAATATTTTCATAGAATAATACCTTAATTCAGTTAAGTGACTGTTATTATAGTAGTTCCCAATCTTTCAATTGAGAATTTAAGTTAAGATTTGGAGTCCAAAGCTTAAGCTTTGAACTCCAATAAATTTTCCTCTTTAAAATATTAGAACTTCCAGCCAATATTTGCTAAAAAACGTCTGCCCGGTCCTATAGTTCCTTTGTCAGCCCATGCGTTATTTGTACCAGCAGGATACATGACATCTTTATCAAATAGATTCGATCCTCTGATATTCAGATACAATCCTCGCTTTCCAAACAAATTGTCCAGCCGCATATTGCAACCTAACAGAAAATAGCTGTCAACTTTTTCACCAACCCGACCTTTAACAGGTGAATTTGGATCATCAGTATCTTGAGGACTATTGTCCCAATAAGGTTCCATTTCATCAACATAATTGACGGTCATGGAAAATATTCCGTTGCCAATCTTTCCCATGTTAACGGCATATGAGGCTTTTGCATAAGCAAGTAGGTTGGGAGAATAAGCAACATCAATATCCTTGAAACCTTCCATTTGATTCTCTGTTTTTTGATAGGTTCCGCTCAGTTCCAGCCGGAAGTGTTGAAACATGGAAAATAGAGTAGATATTTCTATCCCATTTGTCACCATCTCACCCGCATTTGATGAAAATGAATGGTAAGTACCTTGATCATCAAAATAGTGAACCCGGGTAATCAATTTATCCAGTGTATTTCTGAAAATACTCAAATTTGTGGTAATTTTGGGAGGAAAAGAAACTATATAATTCAGTTCAAAAGTTTCAATATATTCGGGTTCAAGATTCTCGTTCCCACTTTGTACTTGCTGGCTGTTTTGAAAAAAGGAAGGAATATTGATGGCTTTTCCATATAACAATTTGAAAATATTGTTCTCATTCAGGGAATAAATTGCTGCAAATCGAGGAATAATTTCAATATCGCCTTGCTCATATTTGCCTTTTATTTCCGTATATTCCAAATTTTCCGAAGGACCTTGGCTCCATCCCACCTCATATTTTTCCACCTGTTCACCCCTGAGACCTGCAACAATTTTTAAGTTATCCAGCAAATCATAATTTACTTGAGTAAATATTGCCGTTGTATTAACGTTGTCATCATTGATAAGTTTCCATGAAAAAGAGTTAAGCCCCAATTCAGGATGGTGTAACATATGATCTATATGATCCGAGCGATAATTAAGCCCGAACATAATGTTCAATTCAGGCAATGGATCGGCAAATAGATTAAGTTCTGCTTCATAGGATTGCCCCTCAATAATTTCTGTTCCATTGTAATTTTCATGGAAATAATCAGCAAATCTATGACTATTATGAGTAGCATAAGTGAGTTTTCCGTCAATTTTGATGGTATCTGAAATTTCTTTTTGATACCCAGATGAAAATGTCATCAACTGCCTTCGTGCAAGATAACCGTCTGTTGCAGATGGAAAGAAAAAATATTCTTCTGATTCGTTTTCATTATAAGAAAAATTGGTATAAAAATCTTTGTATTTTCCTGAAAAATTAAGATATTTATTGTTTTCTTCCAATCTACCACCAGTATTTTGCGGTACACCTGCCAGAGGTGATTGAGAGCTATCAAGGGAAGTCATTTTACTTAGCTGTTCATCGGGTCCATCGGTATCATACAATCCCACATTCATAACATAAGTGAACTTATCTTCCACACCTGCAAGCCTTGCAAAGAATTTTTTCGTGTTTTCCGAACCATATGAAACAGAAGCAATGCTTCCATGCTCAAGATTTGAAACATTATTGGTGATGATATTGATAACTCCGAAAAATGCTCCGCCGCCGTACATAACTGACATAGGGCCTCGAACAACTTCAATCCTGTCAATAGCTTCAACTGGAACTCTTACGTCAGACATAACATAATTATTCATTTGGGGAGCTGTCTGTTTAACACCGTTGACTAAAATAATGATATTTTTGGATTCATAGGTCCAGAAACCTCTGACACCAAAAACATTGGTATGGTAAGCAAGATCGTCACTGACATACAAACCCGGTACATTTTCGAGGATTTCTACCAAGCTAATGTATCCGTACCGTTCAATATCTTTCCGTGTAACAATTACCACACTGGCAGGAATCTCACTAACTTTTTCTGCTTTCTTGCCGGCGGTAATGATTTCCATATTCAGCAATTCTCCCAATGATATTTCAGACATTGGATCGTATTTTTCTTCAGCAATTGCTGGTACACATACAAATGATAAAATCATTATTACTTCAAATATGATGAAACTTTGTAATTTTTTCATAGAATAAGACCTTAATTAAGTTAAGTGACTGTTGTTATAGTAGTTCCCAATCTTTCGATTGAGAATTTATTTTAAGTTAAGACTTGGAGTCCAAAGCTTCAACTTTGAACTCAAATTTAATGAACCAAGATGTTAAGGAAGGCTTAAAGTAATTTATTTCATTGTAATTACTCCTTTAAATTAAGGGGAATGATAATTGAAGAGTTCCTTGTATTCCTCTTTTTAACAAAGAACTTTTGATGAATTATTAAAATTTATACCGCACTTCCCCCCAAAAACTCCGTCCGGCCATTGGATAATCATTAGGAATATTAATAACTCCGGAAGCATTTGGTCCAAAAGAAGGACTGCGTATATCTTCATCAAACAGATTACGTGTTCCAATTGCAAAACTCCAACTTTTATTATGAATATCTTTATAACGTAGAGTTAAATTGACAGTTGTATAATCATCAATCTTCGATCTTGGATCGCCGGCTGGACGAGTCCAATCAGATGCCCAATTAAGCTGAGTATTCAAAAACCAGTGAGTAAATAGTAACCAATCAGTTTGTAAATAAGCTTGATGTTGAGGTACAGTGCCAAGCTGTTTATCAGTTGATGTATCTCTCGAATCTTGATAAGCATAGTTAAACAATAAATTGGTCTTAGCATTTACTTTCCAGCGAGTTTCAAATTCTAAACCTTGGCCTTTCCAAGCTGCTGCATTTTGAGCTGTATTGCCGGTGGTGGTTATTACGTCAGACTCATCAGCAGCATAGATAATTTTATCCTCTACATCATACTTAAATAAATTTAATGCTAAATGCAAATTTTTAACTGGTTGATAATCTAAAGCAACTTCTCGAGTTTCAATAGTTTCTGGTTTTAAATTAGGATTACCTTTTGATGAAGGATTGTTAGTGATAAATAATTCGTTAAATGACGGAGCTCGAAAAGCATGTCCGTACAAAAATTTAATAGTAAAATCAGATCGAGGTTGCCATACAATAGCAGTCCGTGGATTAGTTGTGGAACCAAAATTAGAATAGTTATCATAACGTATGCCGGTGGTTACTTCCCATTCTGAGTTAATCGTCCAGCTATCTTGTAAAAAAGCATACCAACTGTCACGAGCAACTTCTGGCAAAAAAACATCACTAGCACCAGTACGATCTTCCATTGGGCCACCTACTCCATTCCTAAAGTTAACACTTTCTTGAACTTTATATTGATCATCATAAACATAACCACTTCCAACTCGGAGCAAATGTTTATCGAATCTTGAATAGAAGCCGGAAACATCCAAACGACCATGTTGCTCAGAAACTCCGGGTTTGCCAATCATACCTTCTGGATAAGCATCACTAAATGCACCAGGTGGAAATACAATATATCTAGTAACCCAACGAGTACGTAAATAGCTAACTTGAGCGGTTAAATCCCAATATTTGCTGAATGCAGAATTGTGATAAGTGAGAGCAGTGTTGAAACGATCATGTTGACCAGTGCCTGGGTCCAGTGATTCTGTAGCACCAGCACCATTGCCTCGATCACGCACACCATGATAACCACTATTAATTTGCCAATTACCACGCTGGATATCTAATTGAGCATCATAACCATGATCTTCTTGGACATTGTAAGGTCCTGGAGCTAAAGATGCTTTGGTACCAAACACACCATCAAATACTGTTTGAGCATCAGAATCAATGATTCCTCCATGCCCATCTGTGGTGTTATATGTCAATGCTGCCATGACATCAAAACCCAACCAATTACCACCATGTGCAAGCCAAGCATTATGAGTGTCAAAACTACCAGTTCGTATACCAGCTTCAGTTCCGTGAATATCGTGTGCTGTTTTGGTAGTTATACTTATGACACCGGAAAAAGCATCTGCTCCATATACGGCAGAACCCGGGCCTCGAATAATTTCGATGCGAGCAATCGTAGGTAATGCTGGCATAGTAAATGTGCTTATAATACCTTCCTGTGAATTATTCATACGAACCCCGTTTACTAACATTAATATTTCTGGTCCACCCAGTGCAGACATACCTCTTATAGTGTAAATCGGATTACCAACAAAACCATACGATACATATAAACCCGGCACAGTTGCCAATACTTCATGTAAATCGCCGGCTCCAGTTGCTTCAATATCTTGAGCTGTAATAACTGTTGTAACTGAAGGGGCTTTAGCTGTAGATTGCTTAATTCCAGTAGCAATAGATACCATTCTCTCGAATTCACCTATCATTTCACCCAACGATATTTCAGCCATTGGATCGTATTTTTCTTCAGCAATTGCTGATACACATACAAATGCTAAAATCATTAGTACTTCAAATATGATGAAACTTTGTAATATTTTCATAGATAATACCTTAATTAAGTTAAGTGACTATTGTTACTATTATAGTAGTTCCCAATCTTTCAATTGAGATTTTAAGTTAAGACTTGGAGTCCAAAGGTTCAGCTTTGAACTCAAATTTAATGAACCAAGATGTTAAGGAAGGCTTAAAGTAATTTATTTCATGGCAATTGCTCCTGAATTAAGGGGGAATAATAACTTAAGAGTTCCTTGCATTCCCCTTTTTAACAAAGAACACTCTTTTCATTATCATACTCCAACGTCACAATTTATCAATGGACGCTGGAGTAGTCATTATTTATCAGTTAATGGAACATTCACTATCGTCTGTCGCTCTTGAACAAAACCACCTTCTTCAGTAGAAAATCTAAATACCGTATAAACTAATTCACCAACCACATCACCGTTACTATCCCAATCAGTAGCAGAATAAGCACCAGTAAAATCAACATCAATACCATTTCGAATATATTGCAACCCAGTTCCAATACTAGAAGGCCCAACAATTTCACCAGGTGGATTCATAACATGACGCAGACTATCACGAATCATTTCACCAGTTGGATTATCAGTATTATTAACTAAACCAGCATGTTCAATAGCCAAAGCTGCCACCATAATTGCATCATAACCCATAACTTCATAATTTCCGGGTTCAAAACCATAGTGATTACGATAAGTATCAGTAAAATATATTAATTCAACACTATCACTACGTCCATATCCCGGGCTTATCGCAATACTGTTTTCTACAAAAGTGTAGTTGGTTAGATTAGGGATAAAAGTGTAGTCAAGTACTCCCTCAGAATAAAGATGAATACCATTAAAAGGAGTTCCGGCAGCTTCGTTAATTATGTTTACCACATTATACATAGCATAAAATACACAGTCGGGATATTGCGAATAGAGAAGATCAATTTCGGTAGCAAAACCAGTAGTTTTTTCCTCTGGTATAGCTACATTAATCAATATCTTTCCACCCAGTACTTCAAAACTTTTTTGAAACTCAGTTGTTAACCCCTTCCCCCAACTATCACCAGCATGATAAATCATAGTGCAGGTTTGAGCACCAGCATCAATAGCAGATTGTGCAAGTGCCTGTCCAACAAAAACATCTGAAGGTGGAATGCGAAATACATAATCGTTATCCGCTAATGTTGTAACGGAGGGACTGGTGGATGCTCCAAGTATCAAGGGAGTTTTGTTAGTTGAAACTAAAGGCAACATTTGATGTCCGGTTGCTGAACTGCCCCCAACAAACATCTGAATGCCGATATCTAACATTTCTTGCGTTATTTGCATTCTATCGTAGCCATGAGAATGTTCTACTCTAACTACATTGAGTTGCCGGTTGAGTATTCCGCCGACATTATTAATCTGCTTTGCAGCGAATGGCAATATATCATAGTCAATACCTCTACCAGCCATTCCAATATTATAAGCACCTTCTACAAACTGCTCTTGGACTGGACGAGGTTCTGGTACATCGTTTTCGCCTTGACAACCATACAAGCCAATCACTATCAAGCTAAAAAAACAAATTTGTTTAAACATGATTACTGCCTCTTTAAAATGTGTGAATAAATGACAAAGTGAATTGCCGACCTAAAGTAGGATAATCAATCCCATTAAAACCGGGGTTGGTATTTGCTCGATCAAAAATATTGCTGATTTTAAAACGGAGTTTGCCGCCTTTATCATTTTCAGTACCAAAAAGTTGAATACTTGTGATCAAATTCACTGCAAAATAATCTGGAGTTTGGTAATTGCTTTGTCTTTCTAAAATATTGCTGATAGATGCAGTACGTCTCCTTATATAACTTATATCCAATGCACTGTGAAATTTGATGGTAGGCCAATAATGCGATACCCCCAAATTGTAAGCAAACTCTGGAAATAAAGGACTGCTGTCACCCGGTTGATGTAATTTATCCAAAAATATCGGATTATCATCAATTTCGGTCTGCTGCCACATTGAGTTGAAGTACGTGCTGGTATGTTGGTATTTATATCGAAGCTCAAGTTCTAAACCGTAAGATTGACTACCAGTATTGTTAAGAGCAACCAAATTATGAGTTTTCCCTTCCTCATAACTCACCAAATCTTCTATTTCAGTTAGGAAGCTGGTGACTGAAAGTTGCAAATTATTGTTTCCAAATGGATTTCCACCGATATTAAGTTCAATAGTATCAGCTATTTGCGGTTTTAAATTTGGATTGCCAGCAACATCTCCTAACTGAATAGGACGACGGTACAATAGTTCGGGAGAAGGTGCTTGAAAAGAACGGCCAGCTAACAATTTAACTGTCCAATCTTTTGACAATTGTCCAACTGCACCAAGTCGATAGGAAGTTTGGTTTGAATATTCAGTATGGCTGTCCAATCTTACTCCAGTAATAAGCCGCCAATCATCAGTTAATTGATACAACCATTGGGCATAAACGCCATGATTTTTCAACGTTTCTTCTGCTTTTGGAGTAATTGGCATACTGCTATCTGAATCTTTTTCCACTCGATTAAAAGTTTCCAAATCATGGTTTTCTATCGTAGCATCAACCCCTAGCAAAAGAGTATCAGAATCACGCAGAGTCCATTGCAGTTCAGCACTTACATCCCAAGCATCGTAACCTAAATTGCGAGTTAGGTAATAGTTGTTAGCCCCAACTTCAACCCGATCATTAGAACCGGGTTTGCCACGACTATAAGATAGGTTATAGCTAGTTGTTATACGATCACTAACATCATATTCATAACCAGCGTTGATAAAACCATTGTCTAACTGAACTCGGTTAATGCCAGTTTCACGTAAAATATTTAAATCAGGAAAAGCCTGATCTACATCTAACCTTTGGAAATTGGCAGTTATATTAGCACGTTGCTTTTTCTTACTGTTGTAATTTATCTGCGTATAGAAACTCAACGGACGTGATTTATCAGAGTTTGCCGAAAGAGTGCGTCCATCAACGCCATCTTGATGTGCGAAATATGATGGTGAAAAAGGCGGTATCTCAATACCGCTTCGGTCAGACATACCAGCACCTAACCCATAATTCATATTCCAATTACCGATTGAATTGTAACCAACGAATTCAGCTTGATAAATTTCACCAGCATTTTCGGTTTTTCCAGCAGCAATTTTATAGCGATAAGTACCGTCTTCATTATCAGGACTATTCTGTTTAGTGACGATATTCACCACACCCTGAAAAGCGTTAGCACCATAAAGTGCGGAGACTGGTCCACGAATTACTTCAATGCGTTCGACAAGTTCCATTGGGATGAGTTCGGAACCGAGGAAATTTTGTGAAGTAGAACGAAAACTCACCGGGTGTCCATCAATCATCACTTTAATGGTACGACTGCCGGAACGAACCCCAGCATTAATCCCTCTTACTCCAAAATTATGAAAAACCATGTCGCCATTATCAATAAAACTTACCGTATGAGACAAGGCTTCGGCTATACTGCGGTAACCATAAGTGGCAATTTCATCAGCAGTTATCAAGCTGACAACCGATGGCACATCACTGAGTTTTTCATCAGTTTTGGTGGCTGAATGGATAGATATGTCAAATAACTCAGCCAACGATATATCAGCAAGCGGATCATATGCTTCCTCCGCCGCTAACAATGGCATTGCTGCCAAAATTGGAGAAAGGGCTAGAATAACCCTTCTCGTTTTCATACTTCTACTTATTGCTTTCATAGCAATTTTTCCTTTAAGTGAAGGGGAATAATAATTAAAAAGTTCCTTGCATCCCCTTTTTAACAAGGAACTCCAAAAAGGTAGGGCGAACACATAGGTTCGCCCCTACAACCTTTTTGCATATGTGAGGTACGTAGGGGCAGACCTGCGTGTCTGCCCTTAACGCAAATGACAGTGACGCTGGTACATGAAAACAAGAAAATCATTCACCATTAATTCCCTGCAATGTTTCAACCAGCCTCATGGTTTCTTGGCTGACGGTGATGATTTTTTTCACCAGTTCTAAAATATATTCTTCATCATCGGGTCGGTTTGGGTCGTTGATTATTCCGCTGCGTTTATCAACTTTGATGCGGTATTGGTCAATAACCCAATCTAAAGCGGAGCGGTTGCCTAATTTATATTCAAATGTTTGCTGAGGTATTCCATCTAAAGTAAGGAAATCGTTATATTTAAGTTGTTTTTTGTCTTTGGATAGCCTCATTTTTTCGACTTTGAGACTGAATGGAACTTTTGGGTTTTCAATTACTTTGAGTGGATAGGGTTTGGCATCTTCGTAGTTAAGGTGCAATTCGGCGAGTTTTTCTCCGGTTGTTGAGAATGACCAAAAGTCTGGAATCATAGGTAGGCGAGGAAGTTCTCGCTTAAGGTTGGCAGCGTATTTTTCCCGATATTCTGGGTGGTGTAATAAGCCATAGACAAAGTTAAATATTGCCCATTTGGTGATGGTTTTGTCTTGGTAGTGTTGTTGAAAGTGGTTAAGTGTCCAATCGGGGATATTTTCTTGGCGATTGGTTCCGTCTTCGTTGTAGGTGTAGAAGGGGAAGCATTGTGTTGATGAACCAGCTCCAACTAAATGTAGATCAACGACATAGCTACTCATCACCACCATGAATGGTTTTTCTGAACCTTTATCACTAACACAAATCACCTGATTTTTATTGGCGGGTGTTGGAAAAATTTTATGGAATTGTCCTTGACGATCTACAAATACCGTTTCAAAATAAAGAAAATTTTTAGAAAAAGGGCGATATAAACTTTGTCTAAAAAAATCTTTACTGAATTTAGTCATTTTACCACTTTTAAAATGGTTTTTTAATGTTGAACTCCAACTAATCCGACTGTCATCATACAGCACAAAATCATCAATATTAGCATCTTTATCATCTCTATCTATCCATTTCTCAACCTGCTCATTATAGGTATCAATACTACGCTGCATGTTTTCAACAAGTACCTCTTGATTGAAATTGTATACCCAAGCATCACGGTTAGTTGCTACACCAAGCCCATAGCTCTTAAAAACAACTTCCACAGCTTTAATTTTAGCTTTTTTAGCTTCTTTATTCCCTAATGGTAAAAATTCATCAAACTCAGAATGTAAATCTCCAGTTAACCAAGTGTGTTTTTTATCAGCTTGTATGGATTGATAATCCAGTTTTGAATAAGTCACAACATTTTCTATCAATCCAAATTTTTCTTGACGGGTTGCTTTCCAATCAACAGCACTATAAAAAATCTCACAGCTTTCTGTTTTTTTATTTTTCACAAAAAAAGTGACCGAAATACCAACCATTGCCGACAATCCAAAAACAGTATGCTTTTCACCAATAGGGATACCATCACGCATAGAATCTTTTCTGACATTACCTTTTAAATCAAGGATATATATTTTAGAAAAATCCTTCACCAAATGCTTTCTCATCCCATCAAATGATAAATCATCCAAAAAGCTATTATTAGTTACAAAAGCAACAATCCCCTCTTCTCCAATCCGATCTGAAGCCCACCGAATTGCTTTTACATAAGGATCAGATAATTTTCTGACTAAACTGGCCTTAGAATCTTTGCTATAACTCTCCTTAACTCGCTTATCAAGCACCGGATACTTATGATTCTTATTATTATCATTCTCATTCACCTGCCCAGCGTTATAAGGCGGATTCCCAATAATAACAAAAAAATCAGTACCCTGCTGCTTCTTCACCCGCTCAGTATTCTCCGGTGCAAACATCTCAACCTGATTACCCTCAGCCAACTCAAAAGTATCCGTTAAACAAATTCCCTCAAAAGGCTGATACTTATCCATCAAATCCAAAAACTCATGCTCAATATTCATAGAAGCAATATAATACGGCAACAACATCACCTCATTACAATGCAATTCATTTTTATACTTATAACGCAAAGCCATACGCCCCTTACTAGCAATTTCTCGCATAAGCCGCACCATAAAATTCCCCGTCCCCACAAACGGATCAAGAAAATGCACACCCTTACTCGTTAAAGATTTACCAAACTCCTTCTCCAAAATCTCATTAACCGACTTAACCATAAAATCCACTATCGGCTGCGGTGTATAAACAATCCCATGCGTATCAGCCACTTTCACCGAAAAACCCTGAAAAAACCGCTCATAAACCGTATTCAAAAAATGCTGCTTATAACCATACTCATCAATCGTCGCCGCAACATCCTCTAAAGCCTTGTAAAAATACTTTAGCTCATCAAAAAAAGCATCACGATTAAACGACTTAGCCGTCAATTTATCAATAACATTCTCAATCTCACACGCAATAATATTACGTTTAGCAAAATCAGGATGATTAAAAATACGCCTAAAAATCCGTTCAGTGAGCAAATGCTGAATCAACATCTCCTCAATCGCAGCATCCGCCAAATTAGGATTAATCGCCTGCCGACACTGATCAGCAAACCCATTAAAAGCCTTAGAAAATTTCTTATCGCTAACCCGAGCGGACTGAATAAGAACCAACACATTTTCCGCCAACTCTGGCACTCGGCTCTTAAACTCAACCGCCGCCAAATCCCACCGCTCATATTCAGGACGCTGAAAATTGAAAAACTTATCCAAAACCTTAACCAGATTATCCGGTTCAGTCAAAAACAAATCTATAACCTTACACCCATTTTGATAAACGATAGCACGGTTAGGTTCTTGAAATATAATGTTACTATCTGGATAATTATCTTTGTACAGCTTTTTCTGGACTTCTTTAACTAAATCATCTTTAGAATCCTTAGCCTCCCAATAACCACGTAATAATTTTCCACTATCAAACAACACACCATCCAAGCGGATATTCTTCTTACCTCTTTTTAAGGTATTTTCCTGAGTGAGAGTCCATTTATGTTGTTTAGCAATACTTTCCAACAGATGCTGAAAAGCAATTTTCACCGTGCCTTCATGAGTTTGTCCTAAATCCTTAAATTCCTTAAGTTCTTTATAATAGGTTCGGATGTGTTTTGGAGTTATAGAAAACATAGTTTGAATTGATTTATTAAAAGAAAATTCCAAAAAAAGAAACCTTAACCCCAACAGAGTTTTCTCGTTCCCATGTGACATGTCACTGCCATTTGCTGTTAAGGATAAGTTATTGTGTGATATAATGAATATTATAACATAAAAAACTTTTGATGGATGTATAATGATTAGAGAGCATTGGCGACATAGGTGTTAGGGATAATTTATAACTAATT
The DNA here is from genome assembly GCA_030378105.1 of Candidatus Halobeggiatoa sp. HSG11. Taxonomy (GTDB): domain Bacteria; phylum Pseudomonadota; class Gammaproteobacteria; order Beggiatoales; family Beggiatoaceae; genus DRQV01. The sequence goes on from JAUCGL010000053.1 coordinate 27,490, forward strand.
GATATGTAATTAATTGTGAATGGTTAACTGTGAATTATTAATTGTTAATGAAAACCAAAACCATTCTTCATTCACCAATTCACAATTAAAAAGTATTTTTTTGCAGAATCCCGTACACTTATGTACCGAGCATATTGTTTGATATTGTAGAGACGCAATGCTTCACTGCCATTAAATTAAGGAAATTGATTGGGGTAACCACAAGAGATTACCCCTACAAATCATCATTTAACGTAGGGGCAATCCTTTATAGTTGCCCTTAACGCAAATGGCAGTTATGCAATGCTTGCGTCTAAAAAACTGATAATCAAGTATCACATTATTTTCTTTATGTTATTGATTTTTCCTTATTATATTTTAGCCAAAAATATAGGATATAATGAAAACACAGATTATATCTGTTATTT
>JAUCGL010000054.1 GCA_030378105.1 Candidatus Halobeggiatoa sp. HSG11
TCAATTAATTCTTGACTTGTCTCAACTGCTTGTTTTTTTTGAACATCATTATACCTTCATCAAAAGTTTTTTTATGCTATAATATTCATTATATCACACAATAACTTATCCTTAACTTAATGGCAGTAACGTTACGTCTCCCTTGATAACCGGTGCGTAATTGCCAATTTCCTCGTGAAATATCAAAACGAGCATCAAGGTTACGTCGTGATAGGCTGATAGCTCCAGGTGTATAAGATACATTTGTACCATGTTTTTTATCAAATTGGCTCTGAGCGTCCATATCAACTATTTCTTGATGTCCATCGGTGTTATGATATTCTAACATTGTTACTATATCAAAACCGCTTTGTTGACTACCATGCAATAACCAAGCATCTTGAGTATTAAAAGCACCAACCCGCATACCTGTTTCAGTGCCGTTAATATCCTCCACACCTTTGGTAATAATATTAATCACACCACTAAAAGCATCTGCACCAAATACTGCTGAACCCGGCCCACGAATAATTTCAATTCGAGAGATGGCATTCACCGGCATACCACCCCAAACTCTACCTCGATTTCCAAAGAATAGTTTCTTAATGGAAATACCATTGATTAACATAAGTACTTCGGGATTAGTAGAAGAATATATGCCTCGGATAGTGTAAATGGGATTGTTAAGAATAGTGTCTCTTGACACATGTAAACCCTGCACTGTTTCCAGCACTTCATCTAAATATGTCGCACCTATTGATTCAATATCCTTTGCGGTAATAACCGTTGTAACTGCCGGAGCTTTAGCAACAGATTGTTTAACGCCAGTAGCAATACTTACTTCCAAGTTCATCAATTCTCCCAGCGAAATATCAGCCATTGGGTCATATTCTTCCTCTGCCAGCAGTGGCATTGTCACCAAAATAAGAGTAAGGGCTGGAATAACCCTCTCCATTTTCATACATCTATTTATTGCTTTCATAGCAATTTTTCCTTAAAGAGAATGGTAATTGAAAAATTCCTTGTGTCTTTTTTTAGAAGGAACTCTTGTGAAAAATCAGTTTATTAAGGAATGAAACTTTAAATATAGCAATTCTTAATTATGAATGCTTAATTTTTAATTAAAATCTATAAAAATATCAGATTCTTACTTAATATAACTGTGGTCTATCCAATCGGGAAATGCTATAGCCTTTCCATAATATCCGACCTCTCCGCAATCAACGCGAGGAAGTTGAGTTAAATTATTTAAAGTTTATCATTCCTTAATACCAGTTGAATCAAGAAATTAAAAAAAATAATAGCTAAATATTATATCTTAAAGCCTAACTCGCTCATCTTGAGAAAATCCTAAAAGTGGCATATCAAAATTTTTAGTTAAAGCCATAACCTTAAATAATTCTCCCATTTCACTTGGTAAAATAAGAGTTTTAGCTTGTTGCGCATGAGGTAAATAATTTTGTTTATCATCTGGGTTCAAGGAGAACAAAATATCAGCTAAACCACAGCCCAATAAAAAATTAGCCTGATTAGTATAACCAGCAACCTGTAATTCAGCCAAACTAGCTGCTTCAGCTACTGTAGTAAAATCAACATGGGCAGTTATATCTTGTAATCCAACCAAAATTAAAGGATCAATGTGGGAATGATGTCGATAGTGACACATTAAAGTTCCTTGATTACGTTGCGGATGATAAAACTCATTGCTTGGAAAGCCATAATCTATTAACAATATCATACCTTCCGCTAAAATATCCGCTATTGATTGTAACCAAGCGGGTAACGCTAAATTTATTTCAGAAATATAATCATCAGGTAAATCTAATGCTGTCACTGCTTCCTGTAATGCTGTATCTGTAGTTGTTTGTTCATGCCAGACGAAAGAATCAGAATCATGAGTTATATTAAATTCAGTAATATCATCCTGTTTTATATGGAATTTTTGCACTGGCATAGCATCTAATACTTCATTCGCTAATATAATTCCTTGCAAAGGTTCAGTTGGTAATTCATGTAACCATTCAACTAGCGGTAAAAATTGTGGAGCTTTAGTTTGCAACATTTCACGTTGTTGCTGTTGTAAATCAGCACTCACTTCTAAAATAAAATATCGTTTAGGTAAGCTATTCAATTCTTGTAAGGTTTTTAAAATATCAACTGCCATAATTCCTGAGCCGGCACCTAATTCTAAAATAACTCCGGCATCAAAATTAGTTAATACTTGTTGACATTGTCTAGCAATACATTGAGCAAATAAAGGAGAAATTTCTGGAGCGGTGACAAAATCGCCATCGGTTCCAAACTTTCGCATTCCTGCACTATAATAACCAAGGCCGGGGGCATATAATGCTAATCGCATAAATTCATTAAATGGAATAATACCGCCGGCTTGTTCAATAGCTGTTATAATTGTTGCAGTCAAACGCTGGCTATGAAGAATAGCATCTGGATGAGGTGGAGGTAAATTATGCATAGTTTATTTGAAAAAAAACTAAATAATAAAGTTGTATTAATAACTGGTAGTAGTAAACGTATAGGAGCTTCTATTGTACGTCAATTACACGCTCACGGTATGAAAATAGTGTTACATTATCATCATTCCAAAGTTGCGGCTGAAGCTTTACAAACTGAATTAAATGAACAACGAGCTGATTCAGTTATGTTGGTATCAGGCAATATATGTGATCTAACTCAGTTAAATAAAATAGTACAACAAGTGATAGAAAATTATGAGCATTTAGATGTCTTAATCAACAATGCATCTAGTTTTTATCCGACTCCTGTGGGTCAAGTTAAAGATTCAAACTGGGAAGAACTGCTAGGTACTAATTTAAAAGCACCATTTTTCCTTTGTCAGGCAGCAGCTCCATATTTAAAAAAAACCAATGGTTGTATTGTTAATTTAGCAGATATACATGGTTTGCGTCCATTAAAAGAGCATTCCGTTTATAGTATAGCAAAAGCTGGTCTGATAATGCTTACTAAAACACTTGCTAATGAATTGGGACCACAAATCAGAGTTAATGCTATAGCTCCTGGAGCAATTTTGTGGCCAGATAATGATATGGATGATACTACCAAACAACAAATTATTGCAAACACTGCCCTTCAACGTCATGGAGATGCTCAAGATATTGCTAAAACTGTGTTGTTTTTAGTACGAGATGCAAATTATATAACTGGGCAGATAATTTCTGTTGATGGTGGGCGGACTTTGAATCAATGATACTCGACTATATGTAGTATTAAACCTGATATATTTTTGAAATCTATACTTTTTCAGATAAATATTTTCACTTAAAACCTACGAGGTTTCCAAAACTTCGCAGGTTTCACACGAATGTATTTTTATGAATGTCTATAGCAGGTTTTTTTGGGAATTATCACTACTTTATTTCGGGACTACCAAAAGCATACTCTTAATTCATCCTGAATCGAAATATCTCTCTTGAATGAAGTATTTATTTATTCATTTGAGATATGAAGGATACCCACAATTTCAAAAAAAATCCAAAAAAACTTGACTCTCTAAATGATAATGATTATCATCTACATTAAGGTATATTAAATAAATTAATCCTAAATATATGGAGAATTAAATGACAAACAATTTAAAGAACCTAGAAATAGGCGATTGGGGCATAGTTGCCGGTTTTCAAAAAGGTAATACCGGCTATCGTAAAAAACTATTGGCTATGGGATTAACGCCGGGAACCGAATTTAATGTTATTCGTTATGCCCCTTTAGGCGACCCAGTGGAAATTAAAACTCGTGGTTTTTCTTTGACTTTACGTAAAAATGAAGCCGAAAGTTTATTAGTCAAAAGGGTTGAAAAATGAGTCAAGTTGGAGTTGTTGGCAATCCTAACTGTGGCAAAACGGTATTATTCAACATATTAACTGGGACTAAGCAACAAGTCGGTAACTGGCCGGGAGTAACAGTTGAACGCAAAGAAGGTTCTTATGAACATGATGGCAAAAATATTAAATTAATTGATTTGCCGGGAACTTATTCGCTTGATTCAGCTCCCGGAGTCACTTCAATAGATGAACAAATTGCTCAAGATTATATTTTAGCAGGTGAAGCAGATTTAATTGTTAATATTGTTGATGCCTCTAATTTAGAACGCAATTTATATCTGACTACTCAATTGTTAGAAATGGAAGTACCATTGGTCATAGCCCTCAATATGATGGATATTGCCGAGCAAAATAAGATTAAAATTGATGTAGCAAAATTATCTCAACAATTGGGAGTACCAGTTATCCCTCTGGTTGCCACTAAACAAAAAGGCATTGAAGAACTTAAGCAAACTATAGACACTGCCGCTAAAAATAAGCATATTCCAACTTTACGGGTAGCCTATCCCCAAAAAATTGAAGCAGCACTTACCGATTTATTGCCATCTGTCATTGATTGTTTACCAAATAATATCAAGTCTCATGCTCATTGGGTTATATTAAAATTATTAGAAAATGATGATTTAACTAAGAAATGGGTCAATGCAGAGATAATAGAAACTATAGCTCAACATCATAAGCATATCGAAGCAGATTTAAATGAAGAATTAGATATAATAGTAGCCGATAGTAGATATAATTTTATAACGAAAATAGTTGCTTATGCAGTACAAAAAACTGATCAATTGACCAAAACCACATCGGAAAAAATTGATCATATAGTGTTAAGTAGAATATTTGGAATCCCGATTTTTTTAGCCATAATGTATTTTATGTTCATGTTTACCATCAATATAGGCGGTGCTTTTATTGATGTGTTTGACATGTTATTTGAAACTATTTTTGTTGATGGTTTCGGTGAGTTATTGACTGCTATGGGAATTTCGCCAGCAATCAGAATTTTGTTGGCTGATGGAATGGGTGGCGGGATTCAAGTAGTCGCAACTTTTATCCCAATTATCGGATTTTTATACCTATTTTTATCATTTTTAGAAGATTCCGGTTATATGGCTAGAGCCGCATTTGTGATGGATCGATTCATGCGATTTGTTGGCCTGCCGGGTAAGTCATTTGTGCCTATGATTGTTGGCTTTGGCTGCAATGTACCAGCTATCATGGCAACTCGTACTTTAGAAAACCGGCGAGATCGAATTTTAACTATTTTGATGAATCCATTTATGTCTTGTGGAGCTCGTTTACCAGTATATGCTTTGTTTGCAGCCGCATTCTTTCCTATCAGTGGGCAAAATGTGATATTTGGTTTATATATTATTGGAATATTGGTAGCAATTTTAACCGGCTTAATTCTTAAAAATACTCTGTTAGTTGGCAAAGCCTCCCATTTTATCATGGAGTTGCCACCTTATCATATGCCGACTATTCAAACTATTTTACTGCGAACTTGGGACAGATTACGAGATTTTATTTTTCGAGCTGGTCAAGTTATTGTACCAATGGTAATAGTGCTTACTTTTCTTAACTCATGGGGAACAGATGGTTCTTTTGGCAATGAAAACAGCAACAAATCAGTATTGAGTGAAATTGGCCGAACTCTGACTCCAGCTTTTGAACCAATGGGCATTCAAGAAGACAATTGGCCAGCAACAGTTGGGGTATTTACTGGAATTTTGGCTAAAGAAGCTGTGGTTGGAACTTTGGATGCAATTTATTCTCAGTTAGCAGTTCTTGATGCAGGTGAAGTTGTTGAAGAAGAAGAATTTATATTTTGGGATGGAGTTGTTAAAGCTTTTGCAACTGTCCCGGCTAATTTATCTGAAATAGGTGATAGTCTTTTGGACCCATTAGGAATAAATATTGGTGATGTAAGTACAACGGAAACGGCGGCTGAAGAGCAAGAGGTAGCTGTCGGTACTTTTGGAGCAATGGTGGCAAGATTTGATGGCCAAGCTGGGGCTTTTGCTTATTTATTATTCATTTTACTATATTTCCCTTGTGCTGCTGCAACTGCTGCCATTTATCGAGAAACAAGTATGGGTTGGGCTATATTTGCTGCTGCTTGGACTACTGGAATGGCTTACATGCTTGCTACTATTTTTTATCAAATAGCAACTTTAGCAAAACATCCAACTTCTTCAATTGCTTGGATAGCTGGATTATTGACTTTATTTATGTTAGTGGTGGGAGTTTTGTATTCTTATCGGCAGAAAATGTAGATATGATGATTTGTAGGGGGCAATCCTTTATGGTTGCCCTTATATTCAGAACTCAATCCAATTGAACATAAATGGGTTCAAGCCAAAGCTATCCGAAAGCAAAAACATTGTTCCATTGATAAGCCTTTTTTTACTATACTTTTTCAGATAAATAATTTCACTTAAAACCTATACCAAACCATATGAGGTTTCCAAAACCTCGCAGGTTTCACACGAATGTATTTTTATGAATGTCTATATAATACATAACTGTTTTATTATATTTTTGTTGTACTTTTTAGCTGGAGCATCTGACATGACATGCAGCTATATATTTTTATATCACTATTTATGTTAAACTAATTAATCACAACTTAAAATTCTATATACACTTTGGCTTTGCTACAATGTTATAATATGTATATATTTCAATATACTCTAATTTAAAGCAAAAGTTTTTGGAACACCATTCCCAAACCTAAATATTTGGAAATGATTAGCAGAACTTAATTAAGGAAAACATTAATGAATAATTATAGATTAGCTATTTTAGTTGGACTGATGATATGGACAACTAATATCCTAGCAATCGAAAATACACATCTTGCTCTTATGGGAGTTGAAGACCCATTGGCTGTGGAAATAGCACCATCAATTCTACCTAAGGCATTAGATGTTAATAAACCTAAAGATGATATTCGTTGTAAAGATCATGACGTATGCCGTCAAATAAATACCAATTTACCACTACGAGCTTTGCCTAGAGCTTTATCTGCGTTATATAGTAAACCCAATGTTAATTCTGAAATTATCAATTCTAATGTTAAAGCTTTTTGGCCAGTTTATGTCTTTCAACGCCGTGACTTAGATTTTTCTGAACCGACTTATCCTAAAGGCTGGTATCAGGTGGGTTTAAATATGAAAAAACCTATTGGTTGGATGTTAGCTAAAGATATAATAGAGTGGAAACAGTCGCTTATTGTGTCTTATACCCATCCGGGAATTGGTGAAGAAAGACGTAATTCAGTATTGATGTTTGATAGCAAAGCTTCCTTACAAAAAATAGTAGAAGCTGAAGATCGAAGCCAACAAGTTAAGTCCATATATAAAGATTTAGAATCCAAATCAACTAAAGTTTCCACTGGTATTATAAGTCGTGAACCAGCTCGATTTGTTAATATTGATGAAAAATTTTATTTGTTACCGGTAATTGATTTTGAACCAATAACAATGTTTGATGATAAAGCTAATTATTTGAAAATAGTTGCGGCTACTCCATTAAGTCGTGCTAATGCCGCACATCCAGATACTTTAAAAAATCGTAAATTTGCTGAACAAGCCAGTCAAACTGAAACAACTAAAGGAATAAGTGAAGAATCATTGGGATTAGATATTAAATTTGTGATGGACATGACAGATAGTATGGGGCCTTATATTATTCATACCAAAAAAGCTATTGCCGAAGTTACCACCTTGACTGCTAATATTGACACTAAAATACGTTATGGTTTAATTGGCTATCGTGATGATATTAATACAGTTCCTGAACTAAGGTTTGTTACTAAAAATTTTACTTCTAACTTAGTTAATGCTGATGAGTTTAACAAAGTTATCACCAAAGCAACAACGGCTATTACTACCAATGATGATCATCCAGAAGAAGTTTTTGCTGGAGTTAAAGAAGCCATTACTTCAACTTGGAATAAAAATAGCCTTAAATTAATTGTATTAATTGGTGATGCCAGTTCACATAAGATAGGACATCCACAAAACACCACTAATTTAGATTCTCAACAGTTGCGCAAATTAGCAGATAGTAATAAGATAAATATTATTGCAATTCATCTCAAGCCATCACAATTTGCTACTGACCACATGTTAGCTAAAACTCAATTCAGTCAGTTAGCAACCAATCCCGGCAGTAGTTTACCCGCCTATATACCAATATCAGCAGATAATCATCAAGAATTTGAGATGGTAATAGGAAAATTAACTGAAACCTTATCGCTCATTATAAGCCAAATTCGGAAAGGTAATATTGATATTGTTAATATTGCTCCTAATATTCATGCTGCAAATGTTATGAATAAAACCAGTAAAATTGCTCAAACAACTACTGCAACTGCATTGGTCAACTACCTTGGCAATATTGCCACTCCACCAAGAGATATAACAGCTTGGGTACTTGATCGTGACTTACTTAATCCAAGAATAAAATCATTACAAGTACGAGTTTTATTAACCAAACGTGACTTAAATGACTTAATTGTGACATTAGAAGCTGTTTTAGAGGCAATGCGGCAATCCAGACTAAGTAGTGTACAGTTTTTTGATGCATTACAAGGTGTTGTTACACAAACTATAAAAGGAGACAAAATAACCCTAGTAACCGCACAAAAATTAGCAGAATCAGGGTTAATGCCAAGTTGGATTAACAGCTTGCCGTATAAAAGCAAACTGTTAGAAATGAATAATGAATCATTCGCAGTTTTGTCAGCAGAAAAAAGAGCAAATTTAGAACGTGAAATTGAAGCAAAATTACAATTTTATCGGGAAATAAATGAAAATACCGATTTATGGACTATATTAGATGAACGTAATGTCAATGATATTGATAGTGTGTACCCATTAAATTTGGATGCTTTACCATAATTATTTACGTTCATAAATTCCACGTTTAATCAGAAGTTCCAGAATTTGTTTAACACAATCGTCAAGACTTGCTTCACCGGTATCAATGACTAATTCTGGATTTTCTGGTTTTTCGTAAGGTGATGAAATGCCAGTAAACTCTTTAATTTCACCTTTTCTAGCACGATTATATAGACCTTTGACATCACGTTTTTCACATATTTCTAAGGAACAATTACAATAAATTTCAATAAAGTCATCGTCTCCAACTAATTTTCTAGCTTTGTCACGATCAGCCTGAAATGGGGATATAAATGCAGTTAAAACTATAACTCCTGCCTCAATAAACAGTTTACTGATTTCACTTACTCGACGAATATTCTCTACTCGATTATCATTAGAAAAGCCTAAATCTCCACACAACCCATGACGTACATTATCTCCATCTAATACAAAGGTGTGATAACCCATTTGATAGAGACTCTCTTCTAAGGCATGAGCTACGGTTGATTTACCAGCTCCGGATAAACCAGTAAACCATAATAGGGTACTTTTGTGATTATTTAAATCAGCACGACGTTGTCGTGTAACTGTAGCGTGATGCCACACAGTATTACTACTTTTTAAAATTGTTGTCATAATGTTTGTTTATATGTTAAATAAGATATATAAAAACTGAAACAGCAAATAAAATGCCATTTATTTAAGTTTAAAGTTTCTTAGGAACGTGCATGAAATAATATACGCTTTTTAAGAATTTCGGAGTACAAGATACCCTTGTTTAAAACTTGCAAGAAAACCTTGCAACTCCAAAAGTTGATCAAGTTATTTCATGTCCGTTCCTTAATATGATAATATTTCAGATAGACATTACCTAATATATTCTGGTATTATCAATATTAAATGTTGTAACCAAGAATTATTGATATTAAACTTGGCTTTTAAATATTAAACTATAATTTAAAATATTTATTTTTAATTTATAGAAATAAATGGCCTTATTTATGCAGATTTTCTTTAATGCTCTGATCGCTAATCAGACTTAATAATATTATATCAACTAATATTTTTAACTATTTTTAAAATTCTAATAGGTAAGTTAATATATTGAAGACTTAGATTTAGTCTATAATATTACCATAGAATTATGTCTTATTTTAAGGAGATTGTGAATGCCAAAACTCTTGGTAGTAGAAGACAATGAAATGAATCGTGATATGTTGTCCAGACGTTTAAAACGTAAGGGATTTGATGTAGAGATCGCTGTGGATGGAGGGCAAGGTGTTGACATGGCACACAGTAGTAAACCAGACCTGATTTTAATGGATATGAGTTTACCAGTTAAAGATGGTTGGACGGCTACTAAAGAAATTAAAGCTGCGGATGATACCCAAAACATTCCAATAATTGCTTTAACCGCTCATGCTATGTCTGGAGATCGGGAGCAGGCACTTGCGGCTGGGTGTGATGATTATGACACCAAACCAATAGAGTTGCCACGTTTACTTGGTAAAATTGAAACTTTACTTGCACGATGATAGGACGCTAAGTGTTATTATGAGCGTTGCGGGAATTGGCGATTCAGAACCAAATAACTCAAGTCAAGATAATGAACTTATAGATATGGGTCATGATTTACTTACCCCTACAAGTACAATTATCGCTTATACTGAGATGCTATTGGAATATGCAAACGTTCATATTGCTGAACAAGGTTTTATTGCAGACCTTAAAAAGGTTCTATCTGCTGGTGAACAGTTATCGAATTTAATTACCCAATTATTTTCTAAGAAAAATGTTTCACAAGGCGAAATTGATCTTAATAACATAACTTCTGCTATTCGTCACAATTTGCGTACTCCAATAAATGCAATTATTGGCTATGGCGAAATGTTGCTTGAAGATATGGAGGACATGGATGCCGAAGAACATAAAGATGCTATACTTGATTTACAAAAAATTCTTAATTCCGCACGTCGTTTGTTGACTTTAATTGGCGATTTGTCTTATCGGTCTAAAAAAACTGAGTCTGAACCGCCGGATATAGAACAACAGTCAATAGAAAAGCCAAAGATAGAAAAAATCAAACCGGCTTTTAAAATTAATAAAGTTACTCCATCTTCATTAGATATTGATATTCCCGGTACTAAAGTTGAGGATAATATAGATGACTCGTCTCAAGTTGCATCATTATTGGTTGTTGATGATGGAGAAAATAACCGTGATCTATTAACGCGTCGCCTGAAAAAAGAAGGGTTTGAAGTTGATGAGGCTGAAAATGGTTTACAAGCTTTAGATAAAATCCGTAGTAAAAACTTTGATCTGGTATTACTTGATATTATTATGCCAGAAATGAATGGTTATCAGGTTTTAGAGAGCATTAAAACTGATAAGGAATTGGCTCAAATTCCGGTAATTATGATTTCGGCTTTGGATGAAATAGATAGTGTTGTTCATTGTATAGAAATGGGAGCTGAGGATTATTTACAAAAACCATTTAATCAGGTTATTCTTAATGCGAAAATTTCTGCTACTTTAGAGCGAAAAAGGTTACGGGATAGAGAGTTAGCTTTCCTCAAAAAGTTACAAATAGAACAAGAAAAATCGGAAAAACTATTGTTGAACATTTTACCAAAGGCAATTGCTGACCGTTTAAAAGTTGGAGTTCACACTATTGCTGATAAGTTTGAAGATGTTACAGTATTATTTTCCGATTTGGTTGGATTTACGGAATTATCGGCTGGAGTTTCGGCTTCAGATTTGGTAGAAAAGTTAAATCAAATTTTTATTGCTTTTGACCGATTGAGCGAAAAGCATGGTCTGGAAAAAATCAAGACTATTGGGGATGCTTATATGTTAGTTGGTGGTTTGCCAACTCAACGTGATGATCATGTTGAAGCAGTTGCTGATATGGCTATAGAAATGTTAGATGAAATTGATTGGTTAAATGAACAGAATCAGGAGGATTTCAAAATTCGTATTGGAGTTCATACTGGCCCGGTAGTGGCTGGAGTTATTGGCAAGCATAAGTTTAATTATGATTTATGGGGTGATACTGTTAATATATCCAGTCGGATGGAATCGCAGGGTATCCCAGATGAAATACAAGTTTCAGAAACCACATATCAACGTATTAAAGATAAATTTGTCTTAGAAAAACGTGGATTGATTGATATAAAAGGTAAAGGTAAGATGAATACGTATTTACTTAAGGGTAGAAAATAAGTTAAATAACTGTATTGATTGTATGTTCTATAGCAAATTCAAATAGATTTATATACTATCAATTTTTCAACGAAACAGTTATAACTGCTCCGACAGTCCGGTCGCATCGGGCGATTCCACACTGAAGTAACTCTGTCTCACCGCCTCCACCATGAAGTGTAAGTATAAATTTTATTTATCAACATAATCCATTATAGTCAGCATTATTCATTATTTCTGTTTTAAAACCAACAATGTTATATCATCCAATATTTTCTACTCACCAATATAACTTTTAACATTAGTTATCACTTTTTCCTCCTTTACGAACTAACAAAACTTCTTCATGTTGTCCAGTTAATTGCAAAGTTCCAGCTTGATAATCCAAATCACAATTAAAATCCAGTTTTTTGCAATCCATTCGTTATCGGTTATAATACCAGTCCTTAAAAATAAGAATAAGGATACCCAGTGAACGCAAATATTGACCAGCAAGAATTAGATAAATTTAGTGCTTTAGCTTCCCGTTGGTGGGACCCTGAAAGTGAATTTAAACCTTTGCATGATATTAATCCATTGCGTCTAGGCTATATTGAAAAATATGAGAAAAATTTAGCGGATAAAAAAATATTAGATGTTGGATGTGGAGGTGGTATTTTATCTGAAAGTTTGGCTCAACGTGGAGCCAAAGTAACCGGAATTGATATGAGTGAAACTCCATTAAATATAGCAAAACTGCATTTACACGAAACTGGATTAGAAGTTAATTATCGGCAGATAACGGTGGAAGAGTTAGCAACTGAATCTCCAAATAGCTTTGACGTAATAACTTGTATGGAAATGTTAGAACATGTACCTGACCCAGCATCAGTTGTTACATCTTGCTATAAATTGCTCAAACCAGAAGGAAAAATATTTTTCTCTACTATAAATCGTAATCCAAAATCCTATCTGTTTGCTATTATTGGAGCTGAATATGTCCTGCGTTTATTGCCTAAAGGAACTCACGATCATTCCAAATTTATTCGCCCAGCAGAATTGACAAATTGGATAGAAGCATCTGATGGTGAAGTAAAAGATATTACCGGTATGAATTATAATCCAATAAGCAAGCAATATTCATTAAGCAATGATGTTTCTGTTAATTATCTTATCCACAGTATTAAAGAAAGAACATGAAATAATAATGGTTAGCCTTTGATTTCTACTTCTTTAATTAATCTCAGACAGATAACAAACTAATTAAAATATGCTGATTATAACGAATTCTGTTGATAAATAAAATTGATATATAAAAACAATATCGTAGGGTCGGTGTAGTATTGCCGTAACCGACCATTTGTATTAATTAACTTCATCGAAATGGTCGGTTTCACTACGACCGACCCTACAAATATTTGTTATTTATTGAGTTTATTGTTACTAACAGAATCCGTTACATGTAATATGTGCTGAAGTAATGAAGTACATCAACAATGTGGGCAATTAATTAATGTGCTTCATATTTTCACAGTAATTCTCTGGTATTAATATTAAACTACTTGTATTTTCAATAACTTGTACGTTATATGAAATATTCTAACTTTTAACAACAACATCAAAAACTAAATCACATTCCTGATTAAAAAATTACAAATATGTTTACTTTTCAATGGCCTTGGCTGGCTGTATTATTGCCACTACCTTTATTAGTATGGCGATTTTGGCCACATAAAAAACTGCAATCTAATGATTTACCACAATTACGCTTACCAACCACAAAATATGTGCAGCAAGCTTTTTCTCAACTTGATACCCCTAAACTAAGTCAACGCTGGCGATGGCGATTTTTAGCTTTATGTTGGCTAGGATTAATTATAGCTCTTATGTATCCGCAATGGTTGGATAAACATATTGAAATTTCTCAAACTGGTTATGATTTAATGTTGGCAGTTGACTTATCTGGTTCAATGAAAGCTGCCGATTTTTTCACCTCAAATAGACAACAAATTCAGCGTATTGATGCAGTTAAATTAGTATTGGAACCATTTATTGAAAGTCGATTTGGAGATCGCATTGGGTTAATTCTATTCGCTGATCAAGCCTATTTACAAGCACCTTTAACATTGGATAATGCTGCTGTGAATAGCTTATTACAAAAATCAATATTGGGTATGGCTGGCCGTGAGACTGCCATTGGTGATGCTATTGGTTTAGCAGTAAAAAAATTACGTCAACGACCTGAAGGTTCACGGATTTTAATTTTACTTACCGATGGTGATAATAATGCTGGTACTTTAGACCCATTAAAAGCTGCTCAACTAGCCAAACAATATGATATTCGTATTTATACTATTGGAGTTGGTAGCAGAGGAGGTGGTATGTTTGGGCGAAGATTAAATGAAAAACCATTAAAGCAAATTGCTAAAATAACAGATGGTTCTTATTTTCCAGCTACTGACCTCTATGCACTAGCTAATGTCTATGGACATATAGATAAAACTTTAACTAAAACAGAAGCAGAAAGTCGAACTTATATTCAACGCACTCCTTTGTATCAGTGGCCTTTGGGAATAGCTATGATTGCTCTGTTAATGTTGCAAATATTGCGTATCGTAGGGCCAAGAGACTAATGGTAACTTATAATCATCCCAAAGCTTTGTATTTACTATTTTTTACCGAAATGTGGGAACGTTTTAGTTATTATGGAATGCGAGCTTTATTGGTATTATTTTTAGTTTCGGAAACATCTGTCGGTGGATTAGGTTGGACATCAGCTCAAGCTGGGCAATTGTATGGATTATACACTGGTTTGGTTTATATGACACCGTTAATTGGTGGTTATTTAGCAGATAGATTGTTAGGTTTCCGTTACGCAGTGATTATCGGTGCAGCATTGATGGCGTTGGGGCATGGGGCTTTAGCAATTGAATCTTTGTACAGTTTTTACTTTGGTTTGTTTCTATTGGTGCTAGGCAATGGTTTTTTTAAACCTAATATTTCGTCAATGGTAGGACAGCTTTATCCAGATAACAGTCCTTTGAAAGATTCTGGTTACACTATCTTTTATATGGGAATTAATGTTGGAGCATTTTTGGGGATTTTAATCTGTGGTTATTTGGGTGAAAAGGTAGGCTGGCATTATGGTTTTGGTGCTGCTTGTATCGGCATGACTTTTGGGCTAGTTTTATTCTATTCTTTGCAAAATTTGTTGGGAGAAGTTGGGTTAAAGCCAGTTAAAATGGAAAAAGTAGAAAATGAACCATTGACCAAAACTGAAATAGAGCGTTTATATGCCATCTTGATACTTGCTATATTTTCAATGGTATTTTGGCTGTCGTTTGAACAGGCTGGTTCATCTATGAATATATTTGCCATGCAATATACTGACAGGTGGTTATTTGGTTTTGAAATGCCGGCCTCTTGGTTCCAAACTTTGAATCCTTTGTTTATCTTTATTTTAGCTCCATTTTTTTCTACGTTGTGGATAAGACTAGGGGATAAAAATCCGAATGGGCCGTTAAAATTTGCCTTGGGTTTATTTTTATTGGGGCTAGGATTTTTAATCTTATTTGTTGGTGCAACAAGTATTCCAAAAGGAGCGGAATCGGCTTCAATAAGTATGTGGTGGTTGAGTATAGCCATTTTGTTACATACAACAGGAGAGTTATGTTTATCACCGGTTGGTTTGTCATTTGTGAATAAGTTGTCACCGAAACATTTTATGGGAATTATGTTTGGAATGTGGTTTTTATCAATGGCATTAGGTAATTACATTGGTGGATTGTTATTTGGCATGTTGGATGATTTTGTTAAGGAGCAATCAATGGCAGATTTCTTTTTGATGTTTGTTGTTATTATTATGGCTTCGGCAGTACTTCTGTTTGCTTTATCTTTTAAAATAAAAAAATGGATGCATGGAATAAGGTAGTAATGTTGCATATTTGACTATTAGACGCAACATAATTCTTTCTGTTTGGCGTGCATGGTGCTTGAGCATTTTCTTGTGATGAGGTGATGGTGATTCCTTAAGTATTGGGCTTAAATCAAACTTGACACTAACTATTTATTAGGAATATAATTAAATTTTAACTATAAATAATGAGATTAAGTTATGCAAGAATTACAAGCTGTTAAATATGGTCAACTTGAATTAATTCCAGATATTGTATGTGATGTTTATGTATTAAATGATGATACACCTGTCATGAGTATACTCAGTACAGCAAAACTTTTAGCCATGCGTCATAGTGCTTTACAAAACTATGCTACTAAAGGTATTCCAAAAGCACTTAAATCCTTAATTAATAAGAATTTTAACTGTGCCACTAAAACAGTTTTTGTAGCTGCTGAAAATAGTACTCATAAAGGTAAAGAAATTACTGTTTATGATAGTTCTGTTATTGGTGGTTTTATACGTGCTTATTCCTTGGCATTGGCGTACCATAAATTAAGACCAAACCAAATGCACATTGGGGAAAGATGTGTTATGTTACAGACTGCTCTCACAGATACTGCATTATATGCGGTTATGAAAGAAGCCTGCGGCATAACTCCCAACATCCAAAAAACTGTGCAAGAACAATGTATTAAATTGATGAAACAGTTTGGTTTGAAGGCTTCTTTTCCTGATGAAACATATACTAAAAAAGATATTCTCAGTTTCCTTGATAAACCAGCAAGCACTTTGAACAGTTATCTTAAAAAGCATGATATTCCTCATGAGAAGATTGATTATGAGACTATTAAGGCCAATGGTGGTAAGGCAAGCAGGATGAATGGTTATAATTTGGAAGCTGTCAGTAAAATTGTGTTGGGTATGGATTCGGTGGTTGGTATTGAGTTGAAGAAGCAGATTTTTGGTAATGCTGGTACGTTGGTGAGGACAGATACAAAGGGTGAGATTGAGTGGCAACAAGTTTTAGCTCAGGTATTTGATGGATTTGGGTTTTGTCATAATTATTGTTTTGGTAGTTATCGGGTGGATTTTTTTATTAAAGATTTGAAGTTAATTTTGGAATGTAATGGTTATGATAATCATCGCTATTATAATCAGGAGGAGGAAAGAGAGCGAGAACAGCTTTTAAAACAGAATTATAGTATTATTCGGTTTCATCATAAAATAACTTTGGAGCAGTTGTTTAACGGTATTTTAAAAACTAAAATGGGTAAGGTGATTAGGTTGTATGATATTGAGCCGGTTTATTCGAGTGGTTGTGGTGGGAGTTATATTAGTTCTAATTGACAGTGTATATACATTGTGATATTTTAAATTAATGTTTAAATGGAATTTGGATAAAAATAAAATACTCTTTGAAACTCGGGGAGTTACTTTTGATGAAGTTGTTCAAGCTATTGCTGATGGTTATGGTGTATCTGATGTTCCGCACTGGAACAAGAAAAAATATTCAAATCAAAGAATTATAACTGTTATGTTAAATGGTTATGCATATTTAGTGCCGTATGTTCGTGATGGTGAACATTATTTTCTTAAAACAATAATCCCAAGTAGGAAAGCAAATAAAGAGGTCAAAAAAAATGTCTAACAATGGGCTTGATAGTGAAGAATTAGAAATTCTTGAAGCATATGAAGATGGAAAATTAAATGGTTCTCCTCTTTCAGATTCTATGGTTCTTGCTGCTAAAGAAACTATGAAAAAGAATAAGAATATTAATATTAGAATTTCTGAAAATGATTTGGAGGCTATTAAATTACGTGCTGCTAGGGAGGGAATACCTTATCAAACTTTAATTGGTAGTATACTTCATAAATATGTAGCAGGTTATATTTAATTTTGTTTAAAGATGTCATTATTGGTTGCAGTGTGTATAGTCAATGTACTTTGCTAACAGCAGATAAACAAATTTTGAAATTAAAAGATTTAGATGTTTTATCGTATGATGTTTTACCATTTATGCAATAATTAAATAATAAACTATTAATTTAAAGGAGTAATTATGAGTGTCTTAAGGTATGTGTTGAGTTTATTGGTATTTTTCCCGGCTATGGCGTTGGGGTTTTCTTGTGATGAGGTGACGGAGATTCCTTACAGTTGAGTGTGAGGCTTTGGTTTAATTATGAAAACTTTTGAATTTGAAATTGATGCGAAAAAGAATATTATTGAAATTCCATCTAAATATAGTCAGTTATATTCAAAGCATATGAAAGTAATTATATTGATTGCTGAAAATGAATATGATTTTTCTGATGTGGTAGGAAAGTTGGAATGGCAAGGTGATGCTGTCAAGGAACAAAGAACAATTCGTGATGAATGGTAGGTATTTTTTGGATACTAATGCTATTATTCAATTATTAAAAGGTAATCAAAATCTTGTTGAAATATTGCAAGGGGCTAAATTTATTGCTTGTTCTGTTATTTCAAAACTTGAATATCTGTCATTTCCAAATTTGTCACAAAATGATGTTAAATTATTTGAGGTTTTTGCCAGAAAAATTGAAATAATGGATTTAATATCAGATAATGATGAGTTGCATCAATATATTATGAATATACGCAATAGAAAGAAACTTAAATTACCAGATGCTATTATTATTGGTTGCAGTATGTATAGTCAATGTACTCTAATAACAGCAGATAAACAAATTTTGAAATTAAAGGATTTAGATGTTTTATCGTATGACGTTTTACCATTTATGCAATAATTAAATAATAAACTATTAATTTAAAGGAGTTATTATGAGATTTTTACGGTATGTGTTGAGTTTGTTGGTATTTTTCCCGGCTATGGTGTTGGGGTTTTCTTGTGATGAGGTGATGGAGATTCCTTTGTTTGAGTGTGGGGTTCGATATGGAGGTAAATAAACAGAATTTAAAATTGGTAAAAGGGTTTGTTGATGTTTTAGAGTCTTTACCAAAAGATACACGTACACAAATATTTAATAGTTTTTTTGGGTTACATACTGAAGAATTAGAGGAGTTGGATGGGTTTTATCTTGATTGTAAAAAGATTAAGAAGGAAGAAGATTGGTTATCAGCAGAAGAACATGATGATTTTTTGAATTATTTAGCGAAATGAAATATAGGGGGTAATAATAATGCAAGAAGGTATTAATTTTATTGTAGATGGGGAACAAAAACAAGTTGCTGTGGTAATTGATTTGGATAAATATGGCCAATTGTGGGAGGATTTTTATGATAATATTTTGGCTATACAACGTCAAGATGAATCGCGGGAATCTTTGAGCAATTTTAAAGCTGAGTTGTTGCAACAAGATAAATTATAACATGGGCGAATATTACGTTACACTTTGTCGTTCAGCAAGAAAAGAATTAAAAAAATTGGATACGATAATACTTAAACGTATATTTCAAAAAATAGAATTATTGGCAGAAAATCCATGCCCACAAATGTGTTTGAAGATTCAAGGGCAAAGTGATTTATGGCGTATTCGTGTTGGTGATTATAGAGTTATTTATTCAGTTAATGAAGAAGAAAAATTAGTGGATATTATTGCAGTTAGACATCGAAAAGATGCTTACCGTTTTTAATATTGTTAAAGTTATCAAACTATTAATTTAAAGGAATAATTATGAGATTTTTACGGGATGAGGCTGAACCAAACTTGACATTAATTATTTGTCAGGAATATAATTAAATTTTAACTATAATAATGAGATAAGTTATGAAAGAACAACAAGCTGTTAAATATGGGGAAGTTGAATTAATTCCCGGGATTAAATGTGATGGGTATATTCTGTCTGATGGCACAGCATGTTTAAGTGAACGTGGTACTGCCGATTTGTTGGGAATGAAACATGCTCCTCTTCAACGCATGGCACCTAAATGGCCTCCAAAAGCATTTGAACCGTTTATTGGTAAGGCTCAGAGCATGGCACCTAAATTAATAAAAGTTATTGCCAAAAATAGTCCTTATCAAGGACGCAATATAGTAGTTTACGATAGTAAATTCATTGGTTCTCTAATTCGTGGTTATGCTATGGCATTAGCACATCATAAGTTAAGACCAAATCAAACCCACATAGGAGAAAGATGTGTAATATTATTAACTAGTTTAATTGATACCACTATCTATACTACCATTCAACAAGCCTGTGGAATAACTCCCAATATCCAACAAACTGTGCAAGAACAATGTATTAAATTGATGAAACAGTTTGGTTTAAAGGCTTCTTTTCCTGAAGAGATATATACCAAAAAAGATATTCTCAGTTTCCTTGATAAACCAGCAAGTACTTTAAATAGTTATTTAAAAAAGCATGATATTCCTCATGAGAAGATTGATTATGAGACTATTAAAGCTAATGGCGGTAAGGCAAGCCGAATGAATGGTTATAATTTGGAAGCTGTCAGTAAGATTGTGTTGGGTATGGATTCGGTGGTTGGTATTGAGTTGAAGAAGCAGATTTTTGGTAATGCTGGTACGTTGGTGAGGACAGATACAAGTGGTGAGATTGAGTGGCAACAGGTTTTATTTCAAGTGTTTGATGGGTTTGGGTTTTGTCATAATTATTGTTTTGGTAGTTATCGGGTGGATTTTTTTATTAAAGATTTGAAGTTAATTTTGGAATGTAATGGTTATGATAATCATCGCTATTATAATCAGGAAGAGGAAAGAGAGCGAGAACAGCTTTTAAAACAAAATTATAGTATTATTCGGTTTCATCATAAAATCACTTTGGAGCAGTTGTTTAATGGTATCCTTAAGACTAAAATGGGTAAGGTGGTTAGGTTGTATGATATTGAGCCGGTTTGTTTGAGTGGTTGTGATGGGAGTAACATTGGTTTTAATTGATTCTATCTTGTTCCTTAACGTTCTTGTTTGGAATGTCTACTATAATACTTAGCAATTCTTAATTAAAATCTATAAAATATCATATTCTTGCTTAATATAACTGTGGTCTATCCAATCGGGAAACACTATTACCACTATTCTGTGGTATTTCTTTTGATTTTGGCAATATAAAATATCTTCTATTGATTTTAACAAATAATTATGATAACGTAACAATATCATATTGTAATATTTTAACAATAAACAATAATGTTGCATGTTTGGCTATTAGATGCAACATAAATTTTTCTCTTTTGGAGTAATTATAATGTTATTTAATATTTATAGCAGAAATTTTTCTGTTTGGCGTGGTGTTTTGTTTGTTGTTCTTGTCGTGGGTTTGATGGCGATGGGGCGTGGTGCTTGGGCGTTTTCTTGTGATGAGGTGACGGAGATTCCTAAAGTTCAGTGTGAGGCTTTGGTTGCTCTTTATGATAGTACAGGTGGGGATAATTGGACAAGAAATGATGGTTGGAAGGTAACGAATACACCTTGTAGTTGGTATGGTGTTACTAATTGTGGCAGCGGAAATATTGTATATCTTTTTTTAGATCGCAATCAATTAACTGGAACTATTCCAACGGAATTAGCTAATTTAGTTAATTTAACAGCCCTTTCATTAGGTGAAAATCAATTAACAGGAAATATTCCATCAGAATTGGGCAATTTGACTCATTTAGGAAGGATTTATTTGGAAGAAAATCAATTAACAGGAAATATTCCAGCAGAATTAGGTAATTTGACTCATTTATGGATGCTTGCTTTGAATGGTAACAAATTAACAGGAACTATCCCAGTAGAGTTAAGTAATTTGAATTTAATTAGGCTTCTTTTGGGTGATAACGAATTAACAGGAACTATTCCAGCAGAGTTAGGTAATTTGAATAATTTGCAATCTATTTATTTAAAAAATAACCACCTTTGTACTACCAATCAAGAGCTTATTGAATTTTTAGATAGTAAGAGCAGCAACTGGCGAGAAGGTCAAACCAATACAGTATGTGAAGAAAACCAAAATACTCCACCTGTAGCATTATTTACAGCTTCAACAACTTCTGGAAGTTCTCCATTACAAGTTACTGTTGATGCCTCTGATTCTTCAGATGAAGACGGAACTATAGAAAACTATAAATGGGAAATACAAAATCCCAATGGAAATATAACAGACTCATTAAGTGGTTTGGATAACGCAACATTTAATCTAACAATGATTGGAGAATATACAATTATCTTAACTGTAACAGATAACGATGGCCTAACCTCACAAATATCCAAAACAATAACTGTAGAAAAACCAACTCCAACCATACCACCAGTTGCATCATTCACCGCATCACCAGAAAATGGCACAACACCATTAACCGTTAAATTAGATGCAAGTAGCTCTTACGATGAAGATGGTGAAATTGTTAAATATGCTTGGTCTGTTAATAGTAATCCTGTTACACCAACTAATAATGAAATTGTTTTATCTGAAGTTGGAACACATACGATAACCTTAACAGTTACAGATAATGACGAGTTGACTTCTTCGCAAGTTTCCAAAACAATAACCGTAACAGAAAACAAACCACCAGTTGCATCATTTACCGCATCACCAGAAAGTGGCCATTTACCATTGACTGTTAAATTAAATGCAAGCAACTCTTACGATGAAGATGGTGAAATTGTTAAATATGCTTGGGCTGTTAATGGTAATCCTGTTACACCAACTAATAATGAAATTATTTTATCTGAAGTTGGAACACATACGATAACCTTAACAGTTACAGATGATAAAGGTGCAACTTCGCAAGCTTCTAAAACGATAACTGGCTCAAAAAATATACCACCAGTACCATTATTTACTGTATCACCAGAAAGCGGTCCAACACCATTGACTGTTAGTGTAGATGCAAGTAATTCTTATGATGAAGATGGTGAAATCGTTAGATATGACTGGAGCGTTATCTACAATTCTATGGATATAGCTGAAGATAGTAATTCTAATCCATCTGTTGTAAGTAAATTTACTTTACGTAAAGTTGGAACACACACCATTACTTTAACGGTTACAGATAATGAAGGTGCGACTTCAAAAATATCAAAAACTGTAGTTGTTGGACCAAATACACCACCAGTTGCATCATTCACCGCATCACCAGAAAATGGCCCAACGCCTTTGACTGTTAAATTAAATGCTGATAACTCTTATGATGAAGATGGCGAAATTGTTAAATACGCTTGGACTGTTGATGGTAATTCTGTAACACTGACCAATAACGAAATTATTTTATCTGAAGTTGGAACGCACACAATAACTTTAACAGTTACAGATGATAAAGGTGCAACTTCACAAGTTTCTAAAACGATAACCGTAACAGAAAATACACCACCAGTTGCATCATTCACTGCATCACCAGAAAGTGGCCCAGCACCATTAACTGTTAATGTAAGTGCAAGTAAATCTCATGATGAAGATGGCGAAATTGTTAAATATGCTTGGACTGTTGATGGTAATGCTGTAATAATAACTGATAATGAAATTATTTTATCTGAAGCTGGTACACATACGCTAACCTTGATAGTTACAGATAATGATGGTGCAACCTCGCAAGTTTCTAAAACGATAACCGTAACAGAAAATATACCACCAGTTGCATCATTTATAGTATCACCAGAAAGTGGTCCAACACCATTGACTGTTAGTGTAGATGCAAGTAACTCGTATGATAAAGATGGTGAAATCGTTAGATATGACTGGAGCGTTATCTACAATTCTATGGATATAGCTGAAGACAGTAATTCTGATCCATCTGTTGTAAGTAAATTTATTTTACGTCAAGTTGGAACACACACTATTACTTTAACAGTTACAGATAATGAAGGTGCAACTTCAGAAACATCAAAAACTGTAGTTGTAGGACCAAAAGATGTTTATCATCCACCAGTAGCATTATTAATCGCCTCTCCATCAGAAGGATCAGCACCATTAACAGTTAAACTAGATGCAAGTGAATCTTATGATGAAGATGGTGAAATCGTTAAATATGCTTGGGCTGTTGATGGTAATGCTGTAATAATAACTGATAATGAAATTATTTTATCTGAAGTTGGAGAACATACGATAACCCTAACTGTTACAGATGATGATGGTGCAACTTCGCAAGCCTCTAAAACCATAACTGTAAAGTCTGAAATAGAAAACATACCACCAGTTGCATCATTTACCGTATTGCCGGAAAGCGGCATAACACCATTGGCTGTTAAATTAGATGCCAGCGACTCTTATGATGAAGATGGTGAGATTGTTAATTATGCTTGGACTATTGACTACAATTCTATGGATATGGCTGAAGACAGTGATTCTAATTCAGCTTTCAGTGAAATTATTTTATCTAAAATTGGAATACACACTATTACTTTAACAGTTACAGATAATGAAGGTGCAATTTCAGAAACATCAAAAACTGTAATTGTAAATCCAAAAGATGTTTCTCCACCAATAGCATTATTTACCGCCTCTCCGAAAAGTGGCATATTACCATTGACAGTTAAATTAGACGCAAGTGCATCTTATGACGAAGATGGTGAAATTGTTGAATATTTATGGGAAATAAATGACAATCCTTTTAGTTCAAATGATACTCCAATTATATCTCCTGTTGATTCAGTTTTAAGCGAGGTAACTTTCCCTAATTCTGGAAAATATGTGGTTAATTTAACAGTTACAGATAATGATGGTGCTACTGCAAAAACATCTGACACTATAGATATACCTGAACCACTTGAAAAAAATCCTGATATACAAATAGATAATTCATCGCTACTGTTTAATAGTACCAATAATATAGTTGATGTTATGGTCGTATATACACCAGCCTCAAATTTAGATGGTAATATTCTCAATGATATTGAGCAAGCAATTGAAAAAGCAAATGAAGCTTACGTGAATAGTAAAATTAAGCAACAATTAAGACTTGTACACACTGCTCAAGTTAATTACACTGAATCAGATTTTAGAACTGATTTATTTAATCTTTCTGACACTAATGATGGTGTGATGGATGAAATTCATATATTAAGAAATGAATATGGTGCTGATTTAGTTAGTTTATGGCGTACTGCTGGCAGTAGTTGTGGTATTGGTTATATAGTTAGACTAGACCCAATTTATGAGAGTCTCGGTTTTAATGTAACAGCACGAAACTGTTTATCAAATCACAGCTTTGCACATGAACTTGGCCATAATATGGGAGCGACACATGATTCATATGTAAGTAATAAAGGTGAGGGTATATATAACTATAGTCATGGTTATGTTCATGCAGCAGGTAGTTTTACTAATAGCTGGAGAACAGTTATGGCTTATCAGAGTAAATGTGAAGATGATGGTTATGGATGTGAAAGAATAAACTATTTTTCTAATCCAGACATTAGCTATAATGGTGTTAATACAGGTACTCCTGTAGAAAACAACGCACTTACTTTAAACAACATGTTTCCTACTGTATCTAATTTCAGAAAGAATAAAATTGCGGATAATACAAATTCCTTTACGATTTTTAATAAAGGTGAAGCTGATTTGAACATATCTTCAATTGTTCCCGAAAATAATGTTGAATGGATTAGTTCAATTAGTCCAAATTCAGCAAATATTGTCGCAAATGATTCAGTTGATGTTGTAGTAACAGTTAATTACTCTGCTATTTCAGCCGGTGAAAATAACGTGAATTTATTAATTAATTCTAATGATCCAGACGAAGAGATTACTAAGGTTAATATTACCGTTAATCAGGCTTCTGGTGCTGATAAAGGTCTGACAACAGATAGTGCAAAATCTGCATTATTTGATGGAAATATTAATAATTTATCACTTGACGTAAACATTCCTGATGTTGACATATCGTATCAAGTAAACCTTAGCTTGATTTCATATTCAGAAAAACCAGACGCATTTGTATTTAAGGTTGATAATGTAGAAGAATTATCGTTTAAGATTGAACAACAAATATCCAACTATGATGCTGCTCAAGGAATTGTAGAAATTCCTGCGGTAAATGTTCCCGGAGAATTTGGAAATCCTCAACTTTATGAAGTTAAAATGGAACTCATATCTTCTAACTTACGTTCAACAGAAATGTTATTTGAAGTTATAAACTATACTCCGATTGAAATAATTGCGGTGCATTAGCATGTAGGGTGAATAGAAGCGAAGCGGAAATCCACCGAAACATCACAAAACCAATAGCCATCAAATTATTAACCATCTTAAATATAGTTTTAAGGCTGTGGTGGATTTACGCTTCGCTCCTATCCACCCTACGGTTTTCTGATTAACCCATTAAGGTGTATAAACGAAACATCATACACCATAAAAATTAATTGTCTGAATCAGGATTTTCAGAATTAAAAACCATAACGCAATGAACTTTATGTAGTTATTCTGGAAATTCTATAATTCTGTTAATTTTGATTCTGACAGTTTTAGGAGAAAAAAATGAAACTAAATTCTAGTTCTATTGATAATACTACCCAAGTAATTCGTTTACCCATTAGTACCAATTTTCCAGAACAGGTAAAAAAAGTTATAGTGCGTGTTGTTGGTAATGAACGTATTCTTTCACCAATAGACAATACTTGGGATAATTTTTTTCACAGCACTGAACAAGTGAGTGATGACTTTATGGAACAACGTGCATCACAACAGCAATCAAAACGGGAAGATTTTTGATGTTGAAGTACATGCTAGATACAAACATTGTTATCTATATTATCAAACGTCGTCCCATTGAAATTTTGGATACTTTTAATCGTCATGCTGGACAACTATGTATTAGTTCAATTACTTTAGCAGAATTATTTCATGGTATAGAAAAAAGTAGCCAAGTAAAAAATAATTTACGCCAAGTAGAAGATTTTTTATCTCGTTTAGAGGTGCTTAATTATGACTATGTTGCAGCTACCCATTATGGTGATATTCGGGCAGATTTAGAACGTAAAGGTTTAATCATAGGTGTCAATGATCTACATATTGCAGGTCATGCACGCAGTCAAGGTTTGATATTAATTAGTAATAATGTACGTGAATTTGAACGGGTTGAAGGTTTACGTTTAGATAATTGGGTTTAAACTCGTAAAAATTAATTGTCTGAATCATGATTTGCTGGATTCAAGGATTCTCTGGATTAGTTTCTTAGTTTTATCCTGTTAATCCAATTTTTTGTCAGAATCAGAATTTTCAGAATTTATGAATTTTCAGAATTAAAAACCATAACGCAATGAACTTTATGCAGTTATTCTGGAAATTCTATAATTCTGTTAATTCTGATTCTGACAACTTAAAGATTTTAGCATAACAAATAACATGCTAAATATAAAATGATTAGCACAAATTCAGTGTTATTCATTAATTTCAACTTTGTAAATTTATAGGAATATTTAAATAATATGAAAAAATTTATCTTACCAATAGTTTCAGCTATAACAATAACTTTTGTACTTGGTGGTTGTGCAACTTCCAGAAAAGTTCATGTTGTTCAAGCAGGGGACAATAAACTATCTTGTTCTCAATTACAAGCAGAATTAGTGAGGCTTGACCAAGCTGAACAAGATGTAGACTCCAAAAAAGGAGTAACAGGAACAAATGTAGCTTCTGCTCTATTTTGGTTACCAGGTTTAGTTTATACATATTATGATGCAGGTCAAGCAATTGAAGCAATTAATGATAGACGAACAAGTTTAACTAAATTTTCTAACGATAAGGGTTGTTAATTTATGGGTGTAAATAGAAGTATCATACACCATAAAAATTAATTGTCTGAATCAGGATTTTCAGAATTAAAAACCATAACGCAATGAACTTTATGCAGTTATTCTGGAAATTCTATAATTCTGTGAATTCTGATTCAGACAGTAAATTGTAGGGTGGATAGAAGCGGAAATCCACCGCAACATCACAAAACCAATAGCCATCAGATTATTAACCATCTTAAATATATTTTTAAGGCTGTGGTGGATTTACGCTTCGCTCCTATCCACCCTACGGTTTTCTGATTAACCCATTACACGGCTTTCTCATAAAAAATTCTTGAAATTTTGGTATAATATGAAGCTAATTTCAATAACCATAAATTTTGAGAAGAAGAATACCTATGAACAATACAATACCTTATTCAGACGAAAAAATCATCA
>JAUCGL010000055.1 GCA_030378105.1 Candidatus Halobeggiatoa sp. HSG11
TTTCGGATTCTAAAGGAACGTTACCGTAATCGACGTAAACGTTTTTCTTTGCGTTTTAATCTTATTGCTGCTATTCATAATTTAGAACTTCAGTTTACATCTTAGTTTTACTTTTGCAAGAGGTCTACTAATAGCGATTAAAATAGTTAATAGACTGTAAATAATAGGTTTTGACATTTTTTAATTCTCCTTATGAACGCGCATGAAATAAACTCCACAATGTTGAGTCAGACCTGACAGGTTTCCAAAACCTGTCAGGTCTAGTAGACTTATAGTAGACTTAGCCCTCTACCTCAACTATCAACTCTTTACGAGCCAATTCCGAATTACCATTTGCTTCAGCACTCACAACCGCCAAAAAGTACTCCGTTCCCGCCTGTAAACGCAATTCTAAACCCTGCGTAACAAACTGCGAAGATTTAACCACTGGAAAAGAATACAATTCACCTACCTTAACTAACTGATTTTCTAACAAAGGCGACCAAACACTATCACTTGAAGCACGACTAAACAAACTAAAAAACAACGTTTGTTCACTTGCCGCTTCAACTTTATAACGCACAACCACTGCTTGATTATTCTGAAAATACATTTCCCCCTTTTCATTTAACCAAAAATCAACTGAAATGGTGTTTTTATTAGCAATTTTCGGTATTTCAAACGTTTTCTTGTCAATATTTTCAATTATCTTAGAATCTTCATTAAGTAAATGCTCAGAAATCAAATCAGATACAACATTCACAGAAATAGGAATGATAATAAGAACGAAAATCCAAAGTATAGTTTTATTCATAATAGTCAATATTTCAGTTAAAAGCTAATTTATTGAATAGTCGGATAGAATTAGTGCAATAAAATGAAACCGACCAAACCTATTTGTGGTTATTCTGGTGAGCAATGATCAAGCAGGGTTGGATCGGTGAAACAAAACGTTAAAGCGTTTGCGATCATTACGAGATAAAAAAATAACAGAAATTATGGCATCCTTCAAAATCAGTTGACAGTTGTTGACAGTTGTTTCGGGAATGGAACAAAGTGGATTTCCCGAAATGATTGCTAGATATGGATTTCGGAAAATTCGTTTCACTCCATTTTCGAAACAACTGTTCACTACTTTTGTGTTAATATGAAGGATGCCGAAATTATTAATTAATTTAAAATATCACAATGTTATATACATAATCAATTTTTAGCTATACTCATTATGGCGTATCAATTAATTCATGTTTTGTTAATTTTATATAACACTACTTTGTACAAAACTACCAATTTAAGTATATATTGACATAAAATCTGTTACAGTGCATAATCTATGCTTATACGACAACCTATTAACATTAAATTATGTTTTTTTTAAAAAACCGTTATATTTTTTTAAGCATTTTATTATTACACTCAATAGCTTTTGCGTTTGAAACATTTACAATTGAAGATATTCGTTTGGAAGGATTAAGACGAATTTCTGCTGGAACTGTATTTAATTATTTACCAGTTAAAGTTGGAGACATTTTTTCCAGCCAAGATGCTAACAATGCTATTTCTGAAATATATAAAACTGGTCTATTTGAAGATGTACGAGTTGAACGAGATGGCAATGTTTTAATAGTCAGAATGGAAGAACGCCCGGCTATCTATGAAATAAACTTTGTTGGTAATGAAGAAGTTGAAACCGAAAACTTAACTCAAGCTCTGAAAGCAATTGGATTTGCCAGAGGCAGAGTGTTTAACCGTTCTATATTAGAAAAAGTTGAATTAGAACTACAACGACAATATTTTAGTTTAAGTAAATATGCGGTATTAATTAAATCCATCGTCACCCCATTGCCACGTAATCGAGTTAAGATTCAAATCAATATTGAAGAAGGCATCGCTGCCAAAATCCATCAAATAAACTTAGTTGGCAATAAAACTATTAGCGATAAAAAATTGCTGGCAGAAATGGAATTGAGTACTGGTGGCTGGTTTTCATTTTTAACTAAAGATGATCAATATTCTTCAATTCAATTAGCTGCTGATTTAGAAGCTATCAATTCATATTATTTAGATCGAGGCTATCTTAATTTCACAGTTGATTCCACTCAAGTTTCTATCACACCAGATAAAAAACATGTGTACATAACCATTAACATAACTGAAGGTGACAAATATAAAGTATCGGAAGTTAATTTAATCGGTAATTTAATTGTGCCAAAAGAGAAGTTAGTGGAAAATATGGTGCTTAAAACTGATGAATTTTATTCCAGTAAAAAAATCAGTAAAAGTAAAGAAGCTATCAGTGAATTAATTGGAGATGAAGGTTATTATTTTGCTAGTATAAATGCAGTACCAGATATTGATGAAGATAATAAAACTGTAGTTGTTAATTTTTTTATCGATCCGGGTAAACGAATTTATGTACGGCGTATTAATTTTTCTGGCAATACTAAAACCAGAGATGAAGTTTTGCGGCGAGAAATGCGACAGATGGAAGCTGGTTGGATTTCCAGTAAAGATGTTAAACGTTCTTTAACTCGCTTAAAAAGATTGAGATTTTTTGAGGAAGCAAGTGTTGATGTTAAACGAGTTCCTAACACAATAGATCAAGTTGATGTTGATTATAAAGTTGTGGAAAGACCATCTGGCAATTTAATGGCTGGTGTCGGTTATTCACAAACTCAAGGAGCTTTATTTGATATAAGCATTGCACAGGAAAACTTTTTAGGCTCAGGAAAACGGATTGGTTTGACATTTAATAACAGTCAAGTTTATACTTTATATCGTTTTTCTTATCTTAACCCATATACAACAATTAATGGCATCAGTCGTGGTTTTAATGTTTTTTATCGTACAACTGACTCAGAACGGGCTAATTTAACTCGTTATAGTACTGATGCTTATGGTACTGGCATAAATTTTGGTTTACCTATCAGTGAATATAATTTCTTCAATATAGGTGGCGAGTTTGATGATACAACTTTGAAAACTACAAGATATACTGCTGATGAAATTCATGATTTTATTGAGAAAAATGGTGATAACTATCAATCATATAGATTAACTTCCAGTTGGCGGCATGATACTCGTAACCGGGTTTTATTCCCAGATAGTGGAGTTTTGCAATCTGTCAGTGTTGAAGCCGCTTTGCCAGTCAGTGATCTTAACTATTATAAAATTAATTACAAACATCATTGGTTATATTCCTTAGCTGAAGACTATATTTTATTGCTTAAAGGTAATATTGGATATGGAGATGGTTATGGAGATAGTGATGCTTTGCCATTTTTTGAAAATTATACTGCTGGAGGACCTCATACAGTACGTGGATTTAGAGGTAATACCTTGGGACCGTTAGATTCTAATCATCGTCCGTTAGGTGGTAATTTTAAGGTAGTTGGTAATATGGAAATAATTTTGCCAGTGCCATTTACAGAAAATGTTCGTTCATTTAGATTATCTGCATTTATTGATGCGGGTAATGTTTATGCTGCTAGTGAAGACTTTGATCGCTCAGAAATTCGTTATTCAACTGGGTTATCTGCAATTTGGTTATCACCAGTTGGTGTATTGAGTTTTAGTTTAGCTAAACCTCTCAATGATAAGGAAGGTGATCAGATTGAAACCTTTCAATTTACTTTAGGTACAACTTTTAATTGGTAAGGAGTTTTACATTGAAATATTTAATTATTGGTTTAATTTGTATTGTTTTACCGTTTCAGGCTTCGGCAGAGTTAAAAATTGGCTTTGTTAATGCAATCAGAGTGATGGATGAAGCTCCACAGTTGCAGAAAGCAAGTAAGGCATTGGATACAGAATTTGCTCGGCGTAAGAGACAAATCGTAAGTGCCAAAAATGAACTCAGAAAACTGGAAGAAAAGTTTCAGAAAGATAGTTCGATTATGACTGAAGCGAAAATTAAGCGTGAAAGTCGTAAGATTCGTGATAAAAAACGTGATTTAAAACGGCAACAGGAAGAAATCGGAGAAGATTTTAATATCCGCCGTTCTGAAGAACTAGATAAAGTTCAAAAGATAATTATTCAAGTTATTCAAGATATTGCTAAGACAGAATCTTATGATTTTATTTTGAGCGAAGGTGTTGTTTGGGCTAGTAAACAAGTTGACATAACTGATAAAGTGTTGAAAAAACTTGGTAAAAAACCTAAAAAACGTAAGAAGTAATTATTTTGGTGGTCCTGCAATATGTAGTGTTAAACCTGCTATAGGTTTTTGAAACCTATCAGTTTTTTTGGAATCATCACTACTTTCTGTAGGACTATCAAATATCGTTCCCAAACTCTTGTTTGGGAACACGCACTGCTTAAGAAGCTCCGCTTCGTGCGTTAACAATGATATATCTTACCTCAATTCAAAGCAGAGCTTTAACGGTATTGTGTTCCCAAACAGGAGTTTGGGAACAATAATAAGTTATAACTATATAATTTAGGACTTACGCATTGACAAAATAATCATTTTATGAATTTGTTAAAATACAAATAGTTACAAAAATACACTATTTATATGATTTATATATAAACTATATTTATATAGCTCTATCATTCTCGTGAAAACGGGAATCTAGGAATCTTTGAGATCGCTAGATTCCCACTTTCGTGGGAATGACAATTAATTAGTTTATATTGTAATAAGCATATGATTTTAATAAAATTCATACTTTATTACGTTTGTCAATGCGTTAAGTCCTATTATATTTTAAATTAGTTTATGTGTTGAATTGCTGAGAATTTGATTTTTTATTGAAAACTAAGTATCATTATAATGTTGTAAAAAACTTTAGGATGTATATTATATTTGAACGTTAAAATTCGTCATTGTATAATATTTTCAAAAAAGTTTGTGATGACGGATATTTACTTAACTTTATGAGGTGTTAAATGGCTAAGCAAGAAAGTACTATTTTTACTTATGAAGGCGAAGATTTTATTAGGACATACACAACCTTACTGACAGAAGATGGTAAACCTGCCATTAATACAAAACTTGATCGAGATAATCCGGGCTATAAAGCCTTAATTGAAAAGCGTTCTTTTAGTGGACAAGTTAGCTTATTTGGTAAACAATGTGACGCTAACTATGCACCACTTACCGACGATAACGGTCAACTAATAGGAGCCTTAATGGTTCTTTTAGTTGGATAATTCACAGCTTTTAATTATTTTTGAAATACTCCAAACTTGAACTATTTTGAGAAAATAAAATATTAGTAATTCTTGATATTAAATTGATTATTTTTTATAAAATGTGAATTAAGAGCTAAAAAATTATTTTAAAAATCATGTAATTAAGAATTATAATTTCGGAAGTTTATAATGAACAATTTTTTAACTCATTGTTTTTAAAAGATACATAATTTTAGCTCTTAATTCACATTAAATAGTTCAAGTATATTTGTAAAACTACCAAAATTAAGATAAATAACTTATTATTTATAACTTGTAAATTTTTTATTCCACCAATTATTATCATTTAATTTCCTTTTTAAGAGCTATTCGTGAGTTAGACCTTAATTTACATATGCTTAATCCTTAATAACAATTCCCAAAAAATAGAGAACTATAAATGGATTCTACTCTGCGTGATATAAGAGGCTTAGATGTTGTTTCGTGGTGGCCTTTGGCATCTGGTTGGTGGTTATTGATTGGTTTAATTCTTTTATCAACAATTATAATTTTTTATTTAGTTAAACGTAAACAAAAGGAACAAAACTGGCGACAAATAGCGAGACAAGAATGGTTACAATTACGACCTTTAAACTCTTCAGCTAGAGAACAACTAACCTTTTTATCCATTTTGTTACGTAGAATTGCAGTACAAACACATGGTAGAGAAGCCTGTGCTGGATTGAGTGGAGATAAAT
This sequence comes from Candidatus Halobeggiatoa sp. HSG11, assembly GCA_030378105.1. Taxonomy (GTDB): domain Bacteria; phylum Pseudomonadota; class Gammaproteobacteria; order Beggiatoales; family Beggiatoaceae; genus DRQV01. The sequence continues at coordinate 5,854 of JAUCGL010000055.1, forward strand.
GGTTGGCTTGGTTGACTAAAAATGATCCACAGGGGTTTGATTGGAATGAATCTGGAAAAATTTTGATAGAAACTCCATATATGCCACCAGATGCAATTGTAGAAGAACGAAAACTTGATTTAATATATAGAGCTATCAGAGCTTGGATAGACGATAAATAGTAAGTTGCTCATCCAGCCTCGGAGTCCAAAGCAAAGCTTTGATATTATTAATTTCTAAATTAAATCTTAACAAAGCTAACGCTTTGAACTCCAAATACCTTATTCTTTTAACTTAAATAGCATTGACCAAACTTCCCCTAGCCTTTTTTATTTATGGATAATAAAACTTCATTTAAAAGAAGGTGTTGATTGAGTACTATTCAATTGCAGATTTTTTAATCCTAATTTGCTGTTGCATTATTTCCCACGCAAATAAGAATAGACATATATCAGCCCATAATTTAGTTAGCTCTTCTAATGATAAACGTAACACCATATCTTTCGGAAATTTAGCATCAATCAACACCATAGTGGCAAATAATATTGCGGCAGTGTATAGAAACTGACGAGCCAATTTAGTTTTTTGTTTAAGATTGCCCAACCAAACAAGCAGTCCGACTTCTAATAAACCTAAACCTAACAACAAATAAGCATCATTACGTCCTAACAATCTTCCCACATTTTCGTGGATTAAAAATCTTTCATCACAACCTAAATAAGTAAACATTATTATTTGAGAGATAAAAAACCAATATTCAGTGCTTTTTTTATCAACACAAGATAAACTTATCACAAATAATAGTGCGATAGCCCATAGTAAAAATACACTTAAAGTTGTGTTAACAGCATAACCAGCAATTTCATATTGACCTATATCTGTTAAAAATTGACGTATAAAAATTTGTGAAGTTTGCCATTCAACCGTAAGTAGAACAGCACTATACACTGCTATTAATATAAATATTCGATGATATTTCATAATTTATGTCGTCCAGCTATTAATACTGCACATGTAAATAAACTGTACATTCCTAAAAGTTCAAACATTTCTTCCCAACAACTTAAAGAGCCAATATGCTGTTGTTTAGAGTATAAATACCATTCTAACATTTCAAATATAAAGACCATAGGCAAACATAATACGGCTAACCATAAAGCCCAAGTTGCCATTTGTTTAGAAACGGATGTGGTAGCAATTACCTTATGCAATGCAATAACTGTGGCTATTAAACCGGCTATTGCTATTGGTGCAAATAATACAACCCAGATAAAACCTTTGTTGTCTATTGGCAAAAAATTAATTAAATCTTCAGCAGCTCGTTTTAACCATTTACCAACAGTTTCATGAATACTTGCAACTTCGTCGGCAGATAACAAAACTGCTCCAATTGCTGTTAATTTAAATATTAAACGTTGCCAATTAGCAATTTTAAAATTTGAACTCCAACCTAATAATACAAAAGACAGTCCTGTTATTAAAAATAATATGCTGGAAAACCAAGTTCCTACAGTATTTTCTTTACGTAAATCTAATAATACTAAAACTCTATGGATATTTACATCAAAAATTCTTTGAAACTCATCTTCATATGTTAGGTAAGAAAGGAATGTTGTTATAACAAAAAACACTCCCATCCAAAATATTGGAATTGCTAATTTTTCTAAAAGTTGATGGATTTTAATAGTTGTACTCCGCTTATTTTAATAGTAGTTTTTTTAAATCAATTATTGAATTTTGGTTCAAAATAGTTATTCCTATTAATGTACTTTAATAATTTCGTATGTGCAATATTAATTCCTAATTAAGTTAACATCCACCTGATATAAGTTTAAAATTGCTTAAATCATTTTTTTAGCTTTCTTTTCCATGCAGAAAATGCCAATCACGTAACTATAAGTCCATGATAGTTGATAAATTTTATGTTGTGGTATTACTGTGACAGCTTTGGATATTCAAGTAGCGACTGGTGAAATAGAATAATTTAAAAAACTTGCAGCTATAGGTGAGAAGTATTGGGACCAGAGCTAGGTTTCACCTATGGTTATTCAAGTGTGAACCCCGTTGGGGTTGTTTTAACTATCCTGAAAGGATTGAATGTGAATAGCCACCGATGAAATCGGTGGAATATAAAAACTTTCTGCGGCAAGCTCAGTTAATTAAGTATATATACTTATTTAGGAAAGATGTCTAATATGTAATGTTAAACCTACTAGGTTTTTGAAACCTATGTAGGTTTTAAGCTATCACTACTTTCTTATAGAACTACCAAATTTGAATATCGTTCTGCGTAACATCAGCCATTAATTTTCAGCGATAACTTGTACAGTAACAAAAGAATCAACATCTTGATGTAAATGAACTTTTATATCGTACTCACCAACTTGCCGAATTGGACCACTTGATAAACGAATTTCCTGTTTAGCGATAGGAATTCCGCCTTCAGTAATTGCCTGAGCAATATCAGATGCACCAACTGAACCAAATAATTTGCCTTCAACACCAACTTTGCCAGCAATTTCAACAATAATTTCTTTCAACTGTTCAGCACGTTCTTGAGCCGATTGCAATACAGTCTGTTGAGCTTTCTCAAATTCAGAACGACGAGTTTCAAAATCCACCAAATTACTTGCAGTGGCTAGTACAGCTTTATTTTGCGGAACTAAATAGTTACGAGCATAACCATTTTTGACAACAACTTTGTCGCCTAAATTACCCAAATGTTTTATTTTTTCGAGAAGGATTACTTCCATACAATAACCTCTGTGAGAATCTTATTCTTGGTGACCATCAGAAAAAGGTAACAATGCCAAAAATCTAGCGTGTTTTATCGCTGTGGATAGTTGACGTTGATATTTAGACTTAGTACCAGTTATACGACTTGGTACAATCTTGCCAGTTTCAGTAACAAAACTCTTGAGGATATTTAAGTCTTTATAGTCGATTTCTGTTATACCTTCTGCGGTAAATCGACAGTATTTTTTACGGCGAAAATAACGTGATGAATTGGAATTGTTATTATTTTTACGGCGATGATTTTTCATAAAACCTCAATTAGTCGGCAATGTCTTCAATAAGTTCTTTTTCAGCAGCAGTAGCTTCTCTTACAAATGGAGATGGTTCAGTTATAGCTTTTTTCTTCCTAATAATCAAATGACGAATAATAGCATCATTGAATCGGAAAGCTTCGGTTAACTCGTCCATTGTTTCGCTATCACATTGAATGTTCATTAAAACATAATGGCCCTTGTGAATTTTATTGATTGGATAAGCTAATTGTCGTCGGCCCCAATCTTCAAAACGATTAACATTATCTTCACCAATAATTGCTTGATAACGTTCAACCATTGCCGGAACTTGCTCACTTTGATCTGGGTGAACAATAAACACAATTTCGTAATACTTCATTAAAACTCCTTACGGATTAAACAGCTTCAATATTGTTATGCACAATACAAAAGCAAGGATGGTGGATTTTCAAAATTTAAAAGCATTAAGAATCCAAAGTTTTTTCTTGTTTCCAAACTGGAGTCCAAAGCTTCAGCTTTGGAAATATATTAATTTATAAGTTAATAAATCAAAGCTTCGCTTTGGACTCCAATAATAGGTTTTCCTTAATTTAAGAACAAGAAAAAGTTACCAGTCTATTTAGTTATGTAATTCATATATAAAAACTAATAATAATTGAATTATTACACAATAATCCGATATTATATATCATATTGTCAAAATGACAACCATTTTAACCAAGGAGTACCTTTAAATTATGATTGAACGTTATAGCCAGTTAGTTATTCGCTGGCGTTATTTTATTGTTTTAGCCACATTAGCATTAGTCATGCTGACCACTTTAGGTTTTCCATTACGCTTTGATACTGATTATCGAGTATTTTTTAGTGAAGAAAATCCCCAGTTAATTGCTTTTGAAGACTTACAAAATACTTACACAAAAAATGATAATGTTATATTTGTGTTGGCTCCTAAAGACGGAAAAGTATTTACTAATGAAACTCTTGCTGCTGTGGAGTGGTTGACTAACGAATCATGGCAAATTCCTTATTCTAATCGAGTTGATTCTATTAGCAACTTTCAACATACTCGGGCAGAAGAAGATGATTTAATTGTAGAAGATTTGATTGTTGATGCAATGAAATTATCTGCTAAAGAAATGGAGCGAGCTAAAGCAGTTGCACTGGTTGAACCACAACTTATCAACAAATTGATTTCTCCACAAACTCATGTGACCGGAATAAGCACAACTGTCCAATTGCCGGGCATTCATCCAGATACAGAAGTTCCTGAAATAGCTGCATTTGTGCGAGAATTAGCAGATAAAGCTAGGGCCAAATATCCGCATCTTGATATTTATATCGCTGGTGTTGTGATGATGAATAACTCCTTCCCAGAAGCAAGTAAAGGTGATTTGCAAAGTTTAGTACCTTTAATGTATTTAGTTATTCTTGGTATGTTATGGTTATTAATCAGAGGTTTTTCTGGAATCGTTGCAACTTTTTTAGTAATAACATTTTCTACTGTTGCAGCTATGGGATTAGCTGGACTATTTGGCATTGCTTTAACTGGCCCATCTTCCACTGCCCCAACTATGATCTTAACGTTAGCAGTTGCCGACAGCGTTCACTTTCTAGTAACTATGCGACATGAATTAAATGTTAATAGATTAGATAAAAATGCTGCAATTATGGAAAGCTTACGAGTTAATTTTCAGCCAATATTTCTCACTAGTTTAACCACTGCCATCGGCTTTTTGAGCATGAACTTTGGTGACGTACCGCCATTTCGGGATTTAGGTAACATAGTTGCGATGGGGGTAACTATAGCCTTCTTAGTTTCCGTGTCATTTTTACCAGCGTTGATGAGCATCTTGCCAATGAAAGCACGTCCAGTATCAGAAAAAGTCCATGCGATGGAACATTTGGGTAATTTTGTGGTGGCAAAAAGACGAGGATTAATGTGGAGCATGGCAGCGATTATATTGATATTGATTGCTTTCATACCTCGTAATGAATTGAATGATGTATTTGTTGAATATTTTGATGAGTCTTTTGATTTTCGAATTGCCACTGATTTTACTACCGATAATCTAACCGGGACTTATGATATGAATTATTCTCTAAGTGCCGGTGAACCAGAAGGTATAAGTAAACCTGAATTTCTACAGCAAGTTGATAAGTTTGTTGAATGGTACAGAGTTCAACCAGAGGTAACTCATGTCAATACAATTACTGATACTTTTAAACGTTTGAATAAGAATATGCACGGTGATGATCCAGCTTATTATAAGTTGCCTGAACGACGAGATTTAGCAGCTCAATATTTATTGTTGTATGAGATGTCATTGCCATATGGTTTGGATTTAAATAACCAAATTAATGTTGATAAATCTGCTACTAAAATTGCTATTACTTTGAGAACTTTATCTTCTAACGAGTTGATTGCATTAGAAGATAGAACTCAACAATGGTTTAAAGATAATGCTCCAGAATTACAAGTACCGGGAGCAAGTACTTCAATCATGTTTGCCAGAATTGGTTCTCGTAATATAAAAAGTATGTTACTTGGGGCAGTTATTGCATTGGTATTGATTTCTATTATTTTGATAGTTGCTTTACGTTCATTAAAATTTGGGCTGATAAGTTTGATACCTAACCTCATACCAACCGCAGTAGCATTTGGTGTTTGGGGAATATTTGTTGGCCATGTTGGTTTGGGTTTATCGGTGGTAGCTGGTTTAACGATTGGAATTGTGGTCGATGATACTATTCACTATTTAAGCAAATATTTACGAGCTAGACGAGAAAAGCAGATGGATTCTCCAGCAGCAGTTTTGTATGCTTTCCGTAGTGTTGGTTTGGCTTTATGGATAACTACGTTGGCATTGGTTGCAGGGTTTGTTATCTTATCCATGTCACATTTTGCAGTTAATTCGGATATGGGAACCATGACTGCGATAACAATTTCATTAGCTTTATTAGCGGATTTCTTATTTTTACCTCCGTTGTTAATGAAGTTGGATAAAAAATTGTCACATTCTTAAATGTTGAGTTCAATATTTGTTTGTCGGGTTATGCTCAATTAAGCTAACTCGACCTACATTATAATTTATTTAAACTCATTTTGTAATTTATGAGTATAAGCTGTTAATGCAGTTAACTCTTATAGTGGCAAACTAGAAAATTGGCTATACTTTTTCAGATAAATAATTTCACTTAAAACCTACGAGGTTTCCAAAACCTCGCAGGTTTTAAGTGAATGTATTTTAATGAATGTCTATAGTTACCTCAGAGGCAGATATCTGCCCTAGCCTGTCGGAAAACAGCTTTTATCCTGTCTTAAAATTTCAGATTTTTGGTTTTTAAAGTACCATAGGTTTTACCTATGACTATTTATGTTTCACCCCTTCGGGGGTTAACAATTGATTCATAAACCCTGAAAGGGTTGAATGTGAATAGCCACCAATGAAATCGGTGGAATATAAAAGCTTCAGTTAAGTATTAATTCATAGGCTTAAGCAATTGTTCATCAAGTAATTTATCAAAATTTTCGGTAGTGATTTTACCGGTTGCAATTTCTCGTAATGCCACTACTGTTGGTTTATCATCTGCTGCTTCAACTAGTGGAGTTGCACCCATAGCGAGCTGTCTAGCCCGCTTACTTGCAAGAAGAACTAAATCAAAGCGGTTATTAACATTTTTTAAACAATCTTCTACGGTTATACGGGCCATTTGTTTTCCTATATATAAATAGTGTATTATTAGGTGATATTCAAAAATTTTAAAAAAATTAACAATGACTGAGAAAACTTTAACAACTTGGGTTAAAGCAACCCGTCCACAATTCTTTACGGTTATTATTTTGCCAATTCTATTAGGTACAGCCATCGCATGGCGTTTACAAGGGGTATTTGTGCCAATTTATTTCGCTTTATCTTTACTTGCTGGTATTTTTATTCAGGCAGGCACTAATGTTCTCAATGACTATTTTGATCATCTTAATCAAACTGATGAATTTAACCATTCTCCACTTACTCCTTTTGCAGGTGGTAGCCGTATGATTCAAAACAACATTTTAACTGTAAATGAAACTTATTGGTTTGGTTTGATATTAGTTTCAATAGCTATTATTATTGGTTCCTTTTTAGTTTCAGTAAGAGGGTTGCCATTATTATGGATAGGGCTTTTTGGAGTATTATCAGGCTATTTTTATTCAGCACCACCATTTTCACTTGTTGACAAAGGTATCGGCGAATTATTAATTGGTTTAAACTTTGGAATATTAGCAGTTTTGGGAGCATACTATGTACAAACTCAAACTTTAAGTCCAATTGCAGTTATAGCCTCATTACCCTTAGCTGCTTTGGTGACAGCGATCCTATATATCAATGAGTTTCCTGATCATAATGCGGATAAACAGGCTGGCAAAAATAATTTGGTAGTACGTTTTGGACTAACATCTGCTCGACCGCTCTATGCTATTTTGATAGGATTAAGTTTTATCGTTGTAGCTGTAGGAGTGATATTTGAAAGCTTGCCCTTATTTAGTTTAACCTGTTTGTTAGCTTTACCATTAGGATTTTTTGCAATAAAATCATTGTATAATCATTATGATAAACCAACTGCTCTTGTACCAGCCATTAAAAATACTATCATGCTACACACATTAGTTAGTTCAGTTCTGATAGTTGCTTTCTTATTATAAGTGGATAATATGTTAAGTGTCAAGCTAAATAACTAGATTTTTTGGGGAGACAAATCTGTTGAGTTCAAAGCTTAAGCTTTGAAAATATTTAATATGAATTATCTGAAATTATAAGTTTAATTGGCATCCTTCAAAAGCAGTTGACAGTTATTTCGGGAATGGAACAAAGTGGATTTCCCGAAACGATTGCTAAATATGGGTTTCGGGAAATACGTTTCACTTCATTCCCGAAATAACTGTTCATTACTTTTGCGTTAATCAGTAAATAATTCAAAGCTAGAGCTTTGGACTCCAAATCCTTAACTTAAATGAATTTACCACATCAAATCATCTGGAATTTGGTAATCAGCATAAGGATCATCTCCATCAGAAGCTGAATCAGTATCATTATTATAACAAACTATTATTTCAGGAACCCGTTCCAGTAATTTATCTGCTACAGGAGCAGGGATAAGATGATAGTTGTCATCAACAAATGCAATCGCTAAATAGCCATTAATCAACTGTTGCTGCTGTTTAAGTGTAACAAAAATTTGTTTAACTAATTTATCAGATTCAACAACAAAATTATAAACTATATCTGCATCAGGTTCATTAACCGTATGGCGTTTAATAATATCACGTATTTGAGATTGTTGTTCTTTCTGTAAACGTTTTTCTTCTTTAAGACGATTAAGTTCTTTAGTACGAGCAATTTCTTCTTTTTGTTTTTGAGAAGCTATGTAAGATACTGAATTTTCATCTGTTATATCTTTTTTTTGTTTTCGTTGTTGACGAACTTTTTGCTTGTTCTGTTGTTCTAACTTTTTAGCTTGTTTTTTAGAAACTAATCCAGCTTTTAACATCTGATCACGTAAAGAATTACTCATAAGATAATAACCATAATACTTAATTATTAAAAAAAGATTGCTAATTGTAACAAAAAGATATGAGATGTCAAGTTTAAAATATTATGCTTGATTTAATATGAAATTTTATAGTAATTCTTAATCGAAATCTATAAAAATATCAAGATTTTGCTCAATATCACTGTAGTTTATTTAATCTGGAAATGCTATATAATTGCTTTCATAATACCAAACTTTTAATATTTATATAGACTTTCAGAAAAATAGAAGTCTTCAGACCTGACAGGTTTCCAAAACCTGTCAGGTCTTTTGGCCGAAATATTTATCTGAAAAACTATAATAACAAAATAGGATGCAAGATTTTTTGCAATAAACAAATAATGCTTAATGGAACATATTATTTTTTAAGAGGTTTAATTTTAATTACCAAGCCGGGTATTCGTATTTGGGTAGTTATTCCACTACTGATAAATATATTATTATTCAGTATGTTAATCTATTATAGTTTACTGTATTTTCCTATTATGTTAGACATAGTTATAGGATATCTACAATTACCTATACCCAGTTGGGCTTGGATGTTTGAGATAATTCTTTGGATAATATTGCCGTTGTTCATTGTATTCGCCATGATGTTATTTTTCTTCACATTTACTTTTGTGGCTAATTTAATAAGTGAACCGTTTAATGGAGCCTTGTCCAGAGCAGTTGAAAGATATATAACTGGTCATAAAGTAATATCTCCTTCAGAATCAATATTTAAAATAATTGTTGGATTTATTTTAGAAAAGTTAGAAAAATTATGGTATTACTTTAAATGGATTGTATTATTATCAATAATCTCTTTCATTCCAATAATTAATGTTGTTTCCCCAATCCTCTGGTTCTTATTTTCTGCTTGGGTTGCGGCATTGGAATACGCTGATCCTGTACTGGCTAATCATGGTTACAATGTTCCAGAACAACGTAAATTATTGGCAAAAAAACGCACATTGACTTTAGGATTTGGAATAAGTGTCATAGTTGCAATGTTTATCCCAATAATAAATTTTTTGGTTATGCCAGCAGCAGTTGCCGGTGCAACTCATATGTGGTTGCAAGAATTTGATGGCATAGATAATTTGCAATCTATTGAAATTAAAAATGAAAATTCCAGTTTATTTAACTAATTTAAATTGTCTGAATTAAGAATTAAAGGATGAACAGAATTTAACAGTTTGTCAAATTTTGGAGTTTCAAGGTCTCTTTGTAAGTCGAAACAAGGGAACCTTGTACTCCGATTTTCAAGAAAATGTATATTATCATTATGTGTTCGGGATTTACCAGAAATGTACTATTTAATTGTGAATTGATGAATGAAAAATGGTTAATTATTAATGATTTTTACTTTCATTAACAATTAAATATACATATAAATTAGTTATAAATTATCCCGAACACCTATGATATTATTTTATGCACGTTCCTTGTCACCTCAAGTTTGGATGAAAATTGTCTAAGCAACAAATTTTATTTAGAATTAAAGAATTACTATAAATTTAATACATGTCTATTTTACAAGTCGCAATCCCGAAGCCATTACACAATTACTTTGATTATTTACCACCAGTTGGAATAGATGTTAATCAATTAGTTCCGGGAATGCGATTACAAGTTCCATTCGGCAAAAATCGTTATATTGGTATTTTAATTGATGTCAAAAAAACTAGTGATTTTCCGGTTAATAGACTCAGACCTGCTATAAAAATTATTGATTTAGAGCCTATTTTATCAACAAATGATTTAAAACTATTAAAATGGGCAGCTAGTTATTATCATTATCCCATCGGAGAAGTGATAAAAACTGCCTTACCCACTGCTTTAAATCAAGGTTTACCAGCTAATATCAAACCGTTAATAGGCTGGAAATTGGCAAAAACTGACCTTAAATTGGATAGCTTACCTAAAAATGCCAGTAAACAAAAAGAAATTTTAGAATTATTACAACAGCATCCGCAAGGTTTAACCCAAACAGTTATTACAAGTAGTATACCCAATCCAACTTCCAGTTTAAAAACTTTACATAAAAAGGATTGGATAACAAAGGAATTAATTTTCCCGACTCTAAGAAAACTAGTTGCCAAACCTTCTCATCTACAATTAAATCCTGCTCAAACTGAAGTGTTAAACCAAGTTTGTACTAGTTTACATCAATTTTATCCGGGTCTGTTAGATGGAGTGACTGGTAGTGGCAAAACTGAAGTTTATTTGCAAATTATTCAGGAAGTACTTAATCAAGGTAAGCAAGCAATTGTTTTAGTTCCAGAAATAAGCCTAACTCCTCAAACTGTTAGGCGTTTTGAACAACGCTTTTCTATACCAATCGCAACTTGGCATTCTAAATTAACTAAAACTGAACGTTTACACACTTGGTTATTAGCCAAGGATGGGATAGCTCCTATAATAATTGGCACTCGTTCCGCAATATGGATACCTTTGGCTCAACCGGGCATTTTCATAGTTGATGAGGAGCATGATTCTTCTTACAAACAGCAAGATACTTTTCGTTATTCAGCTCGTGATATAGCTGTGGTGAGGGCAAAGCAAGCTCAAGTACCGGTGTTACTTGGTAGTGCAACTCCTTCATTGGACAGCTTGTATAATGCTAGTTATCAACGTTATCAACATTTAAGTCTGCCAGAACGAGCTGGAACTGCTATCCATCCAACTTACCATATTGTTGATATGCGTCATCAGCCACGTAAGGAGAATTTATCTCGACTATTGGTAACAGCTATAAGGCAACGTTTGGCTACTAAGCAACAAATTTTATTATTTATCAATCGGCGTGGTTATGCTTCCACTTTGACTTGTTACAAATGCGGTTGGGTTGCTTTCTGCCAACATTGTGATGCTCGTCTAACTTACCATGAAACCAGTAAAAATCTTCAATGTCATCATTGTGGAACTATGCAATCATTATATGCCCAGTGTCCGGAATGTAAACATACGAAATTATATTTACTTGGTCAAGGCACAGAAAGAATTGAAGAAGATTTACGTACTAAATTTCCTAATGCTAGAATATTGCGTATTGATAGTGACAGCACAAGCCGTAAAAATGCTATGGAAGAGATTTTGGATAAAATCCATGCCGGAGAAATTGATATTTTAATAGGTACGCAAATGTTGGCCAAAGGACATCATTTTCCCAAAGTAACTTTAGTTGGAATTATCAATGTAGACAGTGGATTATATGGTTCTGATTTTCGTTCTAGTGAACGGATGGCACAGTTATTGGTACAAGTTGCTGGCCGAGCTGGTCGAGCGAATGAACCGGGAGAGGTCATAATTCAAACTTACCATCCAGACCATCCTTTATTGACAAGATTAGTACATCAAGGCTATCCAGCATTCGCACAAGCAGCTCTTAAAGAACGTCATAAAGCAGCGTTTCCACCTTATACTTATTTAGCATTATTACGTGCTGAATCAACAAGCAAACCACCAATAGAGTTTTTAGAAAGAGCCAAACAATTAGCTCAACAGAGTGAAAATGTACAATTATGGGGACCGGTTAATTCGCCAATGGAAAAACGAGCTGATTGGTATCGGGCTCAATTGTTACTGCAAGCCTTGCAACGTAAGCATTTACATGATTTTATAGCTCAATGGTTGCCTTGTTTACCAGCCTCTGACAATCAAAAAGTACGTTGGTCATTAGATATTGATCCTCAGGATTTGTTTTAAATTGATGGGAGTTGTTTCTTTGCGAGGATTAAATGGGAATTTAACATACGATTAATGCAAAATGTGGTGGGCAAGCATCTTTGATATAAAGATTTTTACCCACCACCGATTATTATGTCAAATTAAATTATCGAATGAAACGAACCCGATATAATAATATATTGTCAGGTTACGTTTCAATAATCAAATTTAAACAGTTTCAGCAGCTTCTTCAGTTTCAGCAACTTCTTCAGTTTCAGCGGCTTCTTCAGTTTCAGCAGCTTCTTCAGTTTCAGCAGCTTCTTCAGTTTCAGCAGCTTCTTCAGTTTCAGCGGCTTCTTCAGTTTCAGCAGCTTCTTCAGTTTCAGCGGCTTCTTCAGTTTCAGCGGCTTCTTCAGTTTCAGCAGCTTCTTCAGTTTCAGCGGCTTCTTCAGTTTCAGCGGCTTCTTCAGTTTCAGTGGCTTCTTCAGTTTCAGCAGCTTCTTCAGCAGCGACTTCTTCTACATTAGAAAGTTCAATACCAACTACTTTAAAGATAGTCCCTGCATCATTGACCATTTCTAATACAACATCGTAAAGAACACCGTCAACATTAATACCTTTTATAGTTAAGGTTGAACCATCCAAAGTTACAGAAGGTCTAGCAGTTTTTTCAGGAGTAGCTTCTTCTTCAGGAGCGGCTTCTTCAGTTTCACCAATAGCAGCACTATCTACCGAAGCATATATATCACCTTTTTCATCAGATGCAACATTCATTGTAGCAGCTAATTCCTTGCTTTCACCATTAACTTCTGCTGTTGCTTCAGGAAGTTGAATTTCACCCATAACTTCTACTTCACCTTCAACATCATCAACTTCAGAAAGTTCTTCTTGAATTTGAGTTGCTTCTTCTTCAGATACTTCTGTTGTGAAAGTAGGTTCTTCAACATCAATTTCTGGCTCATCAGTACCAACAATTACTTCTAGTTCAACTTCAACATCTGGTTTTGGGTCAACTTCAGCGTCTGGATCAACTTCAGCATCTGGGTCAACTTCAGCGTCTGGGTCAACTTCAGCGTCTGGATCAACTTCAGCATCTGGATCAACTTCAGCGTCTGGATCAACTTCAGCATCTGGATCAACTTCAGCGTCTGGATCAACTTCAGCATCTGGATCAACTTCAGCGTCTGGGTCAACTTCAGCATCTGGATCAACTTCAGCATCTGGGTCAACTTCAGCGTCTGGGTCAACTTCAGCATCTGGGTCAACTTCAGCATCTGGATCAACTTCAGCATCTGGGTCAACTTCAGCGTCTGGTTCAACTTCAGCATCTGGGTCTACTTCAGCATCTGGTTCAACTTCAGCATCTGGATCAACTTCAGCGTCTGGTTCAACTTCAGCATCTGGATCAACTTCAGCATCTGGTTCAACTTCAGCGTCTGGGTCAACTTCAGCATCTGGGTCAACTTCAGCGTCTGGATCAACTTCAGCGTCTGGATCAACTTCAGCGTCTGGATCAACTTCAGCATCTGGATCAACTTCAGCGTCATTTAATTCAACTAATTCAACAGGAGCTAGTTGTACTGCATCAAATGTTATACCAAGTGCATCTTGTTGTTCAACAGTTAAAGCTGTAAGAACTTCTGTTTCAAGAGCAAATAATTGATCATCAGTGAAACCTTCTATTTCAGAAGGATTAATAGCAACAATGGTTTCAGGAGTCCAAGCTATCATTGCACCTACTTGAATTGAGCCTAGTTGTTCAGCATACAAACCACTAATTGCCTCAATAGTAGTGTTAGATAATAAATTACCTAATTGCTCTGCTTCCATTCCACCCATTGTATCAGGTTCAATTGAGCCAACATCAGAACCTGACAAGTTCAACATATCAACATCACTCATTGAAGCAATGTCTTCTGATGTTATAATGACGATATTAATAACCATGCCATCTTCAGGAGTAGAACATTCACCTTCTGTATCACCATGTCTTAGATGACCATTAAGAGCTTTGGATGATATTCTCTTGTCTTTTCCTTTATGGCAGATGCCGATTTTCTCTTTTTTGCCTTTCTTGCCAGACTTGCTGTCATCATCATCCTTTTTACCCTTCTTACCAGACTTACTGTCATCGTCATCCTTTTTACCTTTCTTGCCAGACTTGCTGTCATCGTCATCATTCTTGCCAGATTTGCTGTCATCGTCATCCTTTTTACCAGACTTACTGTCATCGTCATCATCAATTTCTACTTCTAAAATGACATCTATAGTTTCCACAACAATAACTTCAGTTTCTACAACTTCAGTAATTTCTACGACCTCAGTAGTTTCTATAGTAACTTCTACATCAGCGTCAGCATCGGTATTTGTACCAACATCGGTATCTGTACCAGCATCGGTGTCTGTACCAGCATCTGTATCAGTATCAGCATCGGTATTTGTACCAGCATCGGTGTCTGTACCAGCATCTGTATCAGTATCAGCATCGGTATTTGTACCAGCATCGGTATCTGTACCAGCATCGGTATCTGTATCAGTATTGGCTGGCTCTTCAACAACAACTGGATTGTTTGGATCGACAACTTCTTCAGCATAAGCTGTATTAACTATGACTGTAGAAGTCATTAAAGCTGCACTTATTGCAACTGCGAGTAATGTTTTGTTCATTGTCTTATACCTGTTTAAGATTTAAATTTTAAATAACACACTTTATATCTATAATTTATAATATTCTAAAACTGGAAAATTATTAACCATACTCAAAATATAGCTGACAGAATAATATTTGTATATAGGGAAAATCCTTAATTTATAATATAATTAAAAATGGTTGTAGTTGTTGGGTTTTCGCTTCTATCCACCCTTGTATAGCAATTATTAATTATGAATGGTTAATTATTAATTAAATTCTACAAAAATATCAATTATTTATTTTGTATTACTGTAATCTATTTAATCGAAAAATGCTATATAATAATAAACCCATGATTAAAAATTAGAGAAAAAGATTAAGAAAAATGTAAACTTTTTATGTTGTATTAAAGATGAGAGTTAGTCTCTCGGTTTCGACGACCAGACGTTAGAATCAAACCACCATTATGTGGCTTCTGTTAAGAACATTGATCATGAGCGATTACAGAAAAGGCATTATAAAAATTGTCAAGTGTGTATTGTGGAAATGAACGCAAGTGAACCATTCATGAAGAGCTGGATGAAGCTGGAGTTTCACGTTCAGTTTTGTGTGAGTCTTTGGGGGAAGTTTTCAAGGGGTAATTGACTGATATATATAAATTTATTTTTAACGGAAGAAGCTGCAAATATCTCACCAATTATTTAAAATTGGCTAAACTTAGTATATAATTTATTAATTTTTTTTACATAATTTTGTGTTTCTTTATACGGTGGAATAGTATTTTTATAGCGTTTAACAGCATTTTCTCCTGCATTGTAAGCTGCTAATGCTAAAGATAAATTACCATTAAACATAGTTAGTAAATCACGAAAATAACGAGTTCCACCGGCAAGATTTTCGGTTGGATTGGTACGATCTTTCACTCCATAACGCTTGGCAGTTGCTGGCATAAGCTGCATAAGTCCAACTGCTCCTTTGGGAGAAATCGCTTTAGAATTATAAGCTGATTCAACTTGGACTATTGCATGTAACAAAGCCGGCGATAATTGAGCTTTGTTAGCTGCCTTAGTTATTAACTCACTATATTTATTATTTATTTTAAAATTAACTTGAGAAGGTGGAATTAAATAACTGCGAGCATACAGCAATTTATTCTTCTTTTTAGGAGCTTTATTAGTTAAATGTAATACTCCATTGGTATCATAATATTTATAAATAATGGTTGATTCAGTTGCATTAACATTAATTGCAAATATAAATAAAAAACACCATAATATCATTGATTTATATTTTTTTAGAATACGACTAAAAATGTATGAATTTTTCATTACTGTTGATTTTGTCTATGCTGCTTCAGTGCGGAGTCGCCCGATGAGACCGGACGTGTTGGGGCAAATAATAACTGGTTTCGCTGAAAAATTGATTAGTTCATGGAATATGGACGTTCCGGGGGACATCATGAAATCTCTGCAAAACTCATCATTTAATTTTAGGATGGTTCTGTAATATATCTCGTAGTTTGTTACTATGTTAAGTTATAGTCAAGCAGAAAATCAGTGAAAAATTTCTTAACTTGTTATTTTCTACTTGACTTTTGAGATATTTCAAATCTCTAAATATGGCTTCAAAAATCAAAAAACAGGAAATCACATATTTGAAAGTCATTTTTCGACAGGTCTACCCTCTTGGCAAAGGTTCCATGCGAATAACTTTTTTAGCGTCCAAACCTTTAACGGCTCTTTTTTTATCTAACCAAACTATAGCACCAGTTGGACAACGCTCAATAGCTATTTTAGAAGCCAAATCATTCTTAGAATAATCCACTATAGCCAAATTATCTTGTATGGTTATAAGACCTTCTGGGGCATCTATAACACAACGCCCACAACCAGTACAGCCAACCTCACAATCCTCTGCCGCTTTATCCTTAATATCTAAGCTTTTACATGCTACCCATAACTGATTAGTCACTGGCTGTAAAGAAAACAGTTCTTTAGGACATACTTCCACACAGTCATTACAAGCTGTACATTTATTGTCTGTAACTACTGGCAGACCAAACTTATCCATATGAATAGCTTCAAAACTACAGACATCTTTGCAATCTCCAAATCCCAAACAACCCCAAGCACACCCCTTACCACCCCCAGAAACCAATGATGCAGCCCAACAAGTTTCTAAACCCTTATATCTAGCCCGCATATAAGCCACATGTGAACCTCCGGCACATGCTAACCTAGCAACTCGTTTAACATGAGTGCCAACTTTAACTCCCAAATAATTTGCTATAGCCTGAGTCATTTCATTGGAATTAACCGTACATAAGCCAGGGTCCATTTTTTTACCCACAACAGCTTCTGCAAATGGCCGACAACCAGGAGTACCGCAAGCTCCACATTGAGCATGTGGCAACATTTCATCAACTATATCTATACGTGGGTCTTCATAAACAAAAAGTTTTTTATTCGCTATGACTAATACAACGGCCAATAAAACTCCCAAACTAGCCATAAACAGCCCAGCTATTAAAACATTTGTCATTGATAGCATATTTTATTTCCGTGAATACATTTAATTTAGTATATGTTTTTCAGTAGGTATCTATTATACATAATCAAGTCCAATTCTTTATACTATTATAGATATAATAATTTATTGCAGATAAAAAATATTTTTATAATTAAAAAATTCCGGAGATTAGGATATTTATTTTAAAAGCCATAGATAACTAATAACCCTCAATTAATTTATATAAAGGTACTTGAGATTCATCATGTATAATAACAATTGTACCGGCTATCTTATCATGCCAAGTTTGATTACGTTTATCTATCAACATCCAAAAAAAACCTAGAAAAAATGGTAATGTGGAAATAATATAACCAATGTAGCGTAATATAGATTGTTTAAGGTTGATTGGTTTACCAGTTTTGGCATCCACAATTTCACAATCTAACAATAATTTACCGGGAGTTGCAGCAAGTTTTATCCAAAACCATATAGTTATCAGAGCTGGTAGAGCATAAAAAATTAACGCAGTCCTCCATTCAGATTCGGGAGTATAATTAAGTTCTTTTATCTCGGCCAGAACAACTGGATCACCAAGATAACTTAGATATAATAAAAATATTAATAGTGGATATAACCATGTTAAATCCAGTGCTAATGCTAATGTACGCCGCCCAAAACCAGCATATTCCGTTAAAAAAGTAATCATAATTTGTAACCTCTATGTATCGCAACAACACCACCAGTTAAGTTATGATAATCACATCTTTCAAAACCAACAGCTTCCATCCGTTTTAATAATGCTTCTTGATTTGGGTGCATACGAATAGATTCAGCCAAATAGCGATAACTTTCAGCATCTTTTGTGATTATTTTACCTATTAATGGCAAGACTTTAAAAGAATACATATCATAAAATGGCTTTAATGGACGAATTTTTAACTCCGAAAACTCAAGAATTAAAACTTTACCACCCGGTTTTAAAACTCTATACATAGAAGCTAAAGCAGCATCTTTATCAGTAACATTACGTAATCCAAAAGCTATTGTTATTAGGTCAAAACTATTTTTGGCAAATGGCAAAGCTTCGGCATTAACTTGAGCATAATTTATTAAAACTCCTTTATTTAATAAGCGTTCTCGACCAACTTGTAACATAGAAGCATTTATATCGGCCAAAATCACTTCACCTTCTGGTCCAACTTTATCAGCAAATTTTATTGCTAAATCACCAGTTCCACCAGCCAAGTCAAGTACTCGTTGACCTGATTTAATTCCTGCTAATGCAATTGTGAAACGCTTCCATAAACGATGAATACCACAAGACATCAGATCATTCATCAAATCATAACGAGTTGCCACTGAATCAAATACTTCAGCAACTTTTTTTACTTTTTCTTGATTGGGTACTTGGGTAAAGCCAAAATGGGTTTTTTCAGAATCCATGTTGTTATTCCTGTTAATTATAGTTTTAGTTTTAACAATAGTTCGGACAGTTTTTAACAAAATTATAAAGGTAGGGTGGATAAACGAAGTGTCATCCACCTACAATTCATGTCTGGTTGTCGAGGTTATTTAATGCACGTTTCAGTGATTATAAATCTAAAACTTCAGCCACAAAATCTGCATCTTTATCACCTCGACCAGACAAATTAATCAAAATCATTTTATCCTTAGGCATATCTTTAGCTATTTTCATAGCATATGCAACCGCATGAGCACTTTCTAACGCAGGAATAATTCCTTCAACTCTTGATAGAGTCATAAAAGCATCCAAACATTCCTTGTCATTTATCACATCATAACTCACTCGGCCAATATCTTTTAAATAACAATGTTGAGGACCAACTCCCGGATAATCTAAACCAGAAGCAATTGAATAAACTGGCAATGGATTTCCCTGTTTATCTTGCAAATTATAACATTCAAAACCATGCAAACTTCCTTTAGAGCCCAAAGTGAGTGTTGCAGCATGATCTGGAGTATCTAATCCTTTTCCTGCTGGTTCAATTCCAATCAAATCTACTGTTTTATCTCCTAAAAAAGCAGTAAAAATTCCAATTGCATTAGAACCACCTCCAACACAAGCCGTGACTATATCAGGTAATTGCTTATGCTGAGTTAAAAATTGCTCTCTAGCTTCTTTACCAACGACACTTTGAAAATCACGCACCATTTTAGGAAATGGATGTGGCCCAACTACAGAACCTATAGCATAGAGAAAATTTTGTGGGTCTTTCAAATATTCTTCAAATGCACTGTCAACCGCATCTTTCAAGGTTTTAGTACCACGACTAACTGGAACCAATTTACAACCCAATATTTTCATTTTCGTTACATTGGGATGTTCTTTCTTTATGTCTACTTCTCCCATATGGATTTCGCAATCAATTCCAACTAACGCACAAGCTGTTGCCAATGCAACTCCATGTTGACCGGCTCCAGTTTCTGCCAATACTTTAGTTTTCCCCATATATTTTGCTAACAGTGCTTCACCAAGACAGTGGTTAATTTTATGGGCTCC
This sequence comes from Candidatus Halobeggiatoa sp. HSG11, assembly GCA_030378105.1. Taxonomy (GTDB): domain Bacteria; phylum Pseudomonadota; class Gammaproteobacteria; order Beggiatoales; family Beggiatoaceae; genus DRQV01. The sequence goes on from JAUCGL010000055.1 coordinate 25,751, forward strand.
AGTATGATTTAAATCTTCACGTTTTAAATAGATACGAGCTCCACCAATTTTATTACTCAATCTTTTAGCATAAAATAAAGGGCTTGGTCTACCAACATATTGGGAGTACAGTTCATGTAACTCATTTAAGAATTCATCTGTATTACGAATTTTTTCATAAGCAACATTGATTTCATCCATAATTACTTTGAGATCAGGAGGAACAATCTGTCCACCATATTCACCAAAATAACCATTTTCATCAGGCATTTTTGATACTGTCATAATTTTATTAAGTAATTTTCCTATATATAAAAAAGATATTCTTTATTTTAATATTATTATCTCTTACAAAGGGGAATAGATGCAAGTTTTTGATAAGGACACGCTTTAATAATTTCGGAGTCCAAAGCGAAGTTTTGATATTACTGACTTATTAAGTTCAATATTAACAAAGCTAACGCTTAGGACTCCAAAAATCTTATTCTCTTAACTCCTTAATTTGGAAAGAGGCGGTGGAGGTATATTTAAGGTTCCAATCAGCATTATTCATACTATGATAAAGCTACAATATATTTAAAAAATATCAACTTATCCCTTCACACAGAGGTACAAAACTAACATCATCTAAAGTAGAACGTTCATAACCATCACGAGTACGAACAATTTTTAATAAAACTTGCTGACCTTTTGGACCAGTTGGAATTATTAAGCAACCACCGATAGCCAACTGTTTTAACAAAGCCTCTGGTACAGATATTGGTGCTGCGGTTACAATAATACCCGGATAAGGAGCATGTTCTGGCCAACCCCAATGACCATCATCATGATAAAATTGTACATTATTTAAATTCAGAGCCATAATATTTTTACGAGCTTTATTAGTCAACTCCTTAATTCGCTCTACAGAATACACCTTCCTTACCAAACTAGCCAAAATTGCAGTTTGATAACCACAACCACTACCAATTTCTAACACATTATCAATCATTCCCTGATTTAACAATTCCTCTGTCATCCTTGCTACAATATAAGGCTGAGAAATAGTTTGGCCATATCCTATTGGCATTGGATGGTTAGCATAAGCATGGTCTGATAAGGCTTCATCAATAAAAATATGACGAGGTATACTTTGCATCACTTCTAATACAGCAGAATTTTTAATACCCTGTTGTTGCAATTGCTGGATCAAACGTTTATGAGCTCGCACTTTAAATAAGTCCTTCTTCAACAAAAGAAATATAACAACCATCACCTACTATAAAATGGTCTAAAACTCTAACATCAATCAATTCTAAAATTTCCTTTAAACGTTTAGTTATCGTTATATCAGCACGGCTTGGTTCAGCTATGCCAGATGGGTGATTATGAGATAAAATAACAGCAGAAGCATTATGTCTCAAGGCTCTTTTTGCTATTTCACGTGGATAGACACTAGCTCCATCTATAGTTCCATGGAACATTTCATCAAATGTTATCACTCTATTTTTGGTGTCTAAAAACAGACAAGCAAATACTTCATAAGGGCGACCACTTAATTCTGCCATTAAAAAATTTCGAGTAGCTTCTGGACTAGTAAGAATATCACCACGTTCAAGACATTCTCGTAAATAACGCCGACTCATTTCAACACAAGCTTGTAAGTGTACATATTTAGCATTGCCTAAACCTTTGGCTTTACAAAACCGTTTTTGATCTGCTCCTAATAAACTGCGTAAATCTCCAAATTCTTCTAATAAATCTTTGGCTAAATCTATTGCACTTTTACCTACTGTCCCAGTACGCAAAAAAATTGCTAATAATTCTGCATTTGTTAATGCCTCCGCACCTCGTTGTAATAATTTCTCACGAGGGCGTTCATCCATTGGCATATCAGTTATTTTAACTGTTAATTGTTCGGGTGGTGGTTCAGAGACATTCATGTTATAAATTATATAGTATTTTTCTATAAGTTATTTGTGAAATAATAAGTATAGCACTTCCCGAATAAGTAAAACACAAAAGTGTTATAATAAAGAAAATCAAAAAAGGTAAAAAAATGGCAAAAACTTATTCAATGGACTTACGAAAAAAAATAGTAGAAACTTATAAAAATGGA
>JAUCGL010000056.1 GCA_030378105.1 Candidatus Halobeggiatoa sp. HSG11
GGTAACTTGTATCGTTATTGAACCATTTTCTGATGATATTATGTTTGCTGACATTTGCTATTGCCTCTTGGGAATATTTGTTTAAATACATACTATTTCTTTTTTACATTATGTCAAGGTCATACTCTTTACTCATTTACTCATTTACTCATGATTGTATCACATTTTCAAACAGACATAAAAAAAGCCTCTTGTCATTCGATTTGAGGCTTTTTTATTCTACCAATGTTAAATTTATAACTCTACTCACTTACTCATTTGAGTAAACACTAAATAAAATCATATAACATATTGTTAATTATAGTATATTTGATTAAGTAACTCAATCAAACAGGCATAAAAAAAGCCCCAAGTCATTACGACAAGGGGCTTTTTTTGTTTCAATCACCTAAACGGTGAACCTTCATGAAAGAATATTAAAGAATTATGTTACGATGGCGTGACTTAGTTTCAATCACCTAAACGGTGAACCTTCATGAAAGACAAATAGGACTTTACAGATAACTTGTTGCATCCAGTTTCAATCACCTAAACGGTGAACATCTATCTATAAAACTCAATTTGTTAAAGAACATTTAAGTTAAAGTCTGTACGACTAATAAGTATTATATCGACTTTAATTTAAATTATCAAGCTTTTTAATCAAGATATTTTCTATAAGTAAGATTCTGTACACACAATCTTATCTTTCATAACTTGATTAAGTAACCCAATCAACTCGTAAGGTATATAAACGGTGCGTCATACACCAAAATTTATAAATGCTCCTCCAACAATGGTGAATGATACTCCGCTTATCACTCTACGATTACTACCAAATTGATGAACTCATGGCATATCGCATACATCATAAGAGAGTTTGCTAGGCAAATTTATTTTCTCATTCAGAAGCTGTATTTCTGAAAAACTGTGCTAATATTCTTGGCATTGATATAGCATTTCCCTATTTGGTGAAGTACAACCACCCCTCGCTCCCCTCCTTTGTTAGGAGGGGATGGGGGAGGTATACAAACGGGAAATGCTATACACTCGTCTGTTACTATTGTGTACTGTTTCGTAGTGGCTTATTATCTTTATTTCTGAACTTCAACAACAGGGACAGTTTTCTGATTGATTAAGTTTTTCCATTATGCTATTTTAAACTCAGTACCCATTGATATTTTTGTAGAATTTAATTAATAATTAACCATTCATAATTAATAATTACTATAATATACTTGCTAAACAAATAACTTCAAAAATCTTAAATCCCTTAAAATATCTGAACTAAATATTAAAATTATGAATATAACATTAGCTCAACCTCGTGGCTTCTGTGCTGGAGTTGTTAGGGCCATTGAAATTGTTGAACGAACTCTTGATAAATTCCCACATCCAATTTATGTCTTGCACGAAATTGTACATAATCGTTATGTGGTTGACAACTTAAAAACAAGAGGTGCTATATTTGTAGAATCATTAGAAGAAGTTCCAACTGGAGCAGTATGTGTATTTAGTGCTCATGGAGTAGCAACAACCGTAGTTAAAGATGCTGAACATAGGCAGTTACAAATAATTGACGCTACCTGTCCTCTTGTGACTAAAGTACATACTCAAGCTCAACGATATGTTGAAATGGGCTATGAATTAATTATTATAGGTCACGCTGGGCACCCAGAAGTAGAAGGCACTCGTGGTTGTATAACTGCCCCAGTACATGTATTATGTACCGTTGAAGCTGCAAAAAAAATTCAGGTACAAAATCCAGATTATGTAGCTTATGTTACTCAAACAACCTTAAGTACTGATGATACTAAAGAAGTTATTGCTACTTTGATAAACCGATTTCCAAATATAAAAGGGCCAGCATTAAACGATATATGTTATGCCACTCAAAGTCGTCAAAATGCAGTGCGAGAACTAGCCACAGATATTGATATATTGTTAGTTGTTGGAGCTAATAACAGCTCTAATTCTAATCGCTTACAGGAAGTTGGTAAACATTCTGGAGTAGCTTCTTATTTAATTGAAGATGCCGATGACTTACAAAATGAATGGTTCACTGATAAACCGCTTGTTGGTATCACCGCTGGTGCTTCTACCCCAGAAATTTTAATAAAACAGGTATTACAAAAGTTACAACAATTTAATATAACTGAAATTAAAACTATGCCGGGTGAAGTTGAAACAACAACTTTCCGAATTCCCTCTATTTTACAAGGATAACAAATGGAACTAACTGCTATTTCTCCTATTGATGGACGCTATGCTAATAAAACTGTTGCTTTAAAACCTATTTTCAGTGAATATGGACTTATTCATTATCGAGTGTTGGTTGAAGTTCGCTGGTTACAATTTATGTCGAATTCTCAATCTATACCTGAAGTCCCAGCTTTTACTGATGAAGCTCAAACTTTACTCAATGATATAGTAGAAAAATTTTCTGTTGAAGAAGCACAGCAGGTTAAAGCTATAGAACGTACCACTAATCATGATGTTAAAGCGGTGGAATATTTTATTAAAGGGCAAATTACCGATAATCCAGAGCTAGTTAAAGTTAGTGAGTTTATCCATTTTGCTTGCACTTCAGAAGATATAAGTAACTTGGCCTATGGTTTGATGCTGTCCGAAGCTCGTGATAATGTCATCTTACCAAAAATGGATAATGTTATAAAAGAATTAAAAAAATTAGCTCACGAATATGCTGAAATTCCAATGTTATCACGTACTCATGGTCAACCAGCTTCGCCAACTACAATGGGAAAAGAAATTGCAAATACTGTCCATCGCTTAAAACGCCAACGAGAACAAGTAGCACAAGTTATCATAACAGGTAAGTTTAGTGGTGCAGTCGGCAATTATAATGCTCATTTGGCTGCTTATCCAGAGTTGGATTGGGTTACAATTTCACAAGAATTTATTACTCAACTTGGTTTACAACAAAATCCTTATACAACTCAAATTGAACCGCATGATTATATTGCAGAATTATTTGACGCATTGGGTCGTTTCAACACTATTTTAATAGATTTATGTCGAGATGTTTGGAGCTATATTTCATTGGGTTATTTTAAACAGAAAACTGTTGCTGGTGAAGTAGGTTCTTCAACTATGCCACATAAAGTTAATCCTATTGATTTTGAGAATGCGGAAGGCAATTTAGGAATAGCCAATGCTATATTCAGCCATTTGGGAAGCAAACTACCAATTTCAAGATGGCAACGAGATTTAACTGACTCCACTGTATTGCGTAATCTGGGAGTTGGAATGGCACATAGTTTAATTGCTTATGAATCTTGTCTGAAGGGAATTAGTAAACTTGAAATCAATGTTTCGACAATAGAAGCTGATATTAAGCATAATTATGTTATATTAGCCGAACCAATTCAGACTGTTATGCGGCGATATGGAGTTGAACAAGCTTACGAAAAACTGAAGGATTTAACCAGAGGTCAAGACATTTCCGCAGAACGATTACAAGAATTTATTAATAATTTGGATATTCCAGAAGCAGAAAAAGAACGATTACTTAAATTGACTCCTGATAGCTATCTTGGTAACGCAGCAGTTCAAGCCAAAAATATTTAACTTTCAAGCATCTTTCATACCCTCATCAAAGTTACACTAAAACTGTTTAACTTTAATCTATAAAGGTAGGGAAAGTCTCTTGACTTCCCCGCCCTCCAAACCGCTCATAGTTATACATTAAGTCCCAAACAACAAATGTAGGGTGGATAGAAGCGAAGCGGAAATCCACCAAAAGCCCACCAACCAAATATTTAAATTAAAAATTATTAAATCATTTAAAATCATGGCTTTTTGTTGAATTGTGGTTTTTTTGTGGTGGATTTACGCTTCGCTTCTATCCACCTTACGAACTACGAATCATTGCCATTTGTGTTAAGGGCAGACACGCAGGTCTGCCCCTACGAAACACAATATATTTCAATATTGTAGGGGCTAACCTATGTGTTCGCCCAGCTTAACTTATTAACCTCAACAAACCATCTCCACCGCCGTATCAATATCCACCGTAACCAACCTAGAAACCCCTGCCTCCTGCATAGTAACACCTATCAACTGGTCTGCTATTTCCATTGTTATCTTATTATGCGAAATAAAAATAAACTGCACACTGTCAGACATAGCTTTCACTAACGCACAAAACCGCCCCACATTAGTATCATCCAACGGAGCATCAACCTCATCCAACATACAAAATGGAGCCGGATTTAACTTAAAAATTGCAAATACCAACGCTATCGCCGTCAAAGCTTTCTCTCCACCAGACAGCAAATGAATATGAGTATTTCGCTTACCCGGTGGCCGAGCCATAATAGTCACTCCAGCTTTCAAAATATCATCACCAATCAACTGCAAACTCGCCTCCCCACCACCAAACAAACGAGGAAACATATCTTGCAAAAACGCATTCACCTTGTCAATAGTCTCTTTAAATCGAGCCTTAGTCTCCTTATCAATAGTTTTTATTGCATTTTCCAACGCTTGCATGGCTTTATTCAAATCATCAGTCTGTTCATCAAGCTCTTTTTTACGTTCAGCTTCCTGTTCAAATTCATCCAAAGCCGCCAAATTAACAGAACCAATTTTCTCTAACTTCCGTTCTGCTGCCTCAATCTGAGCTTGCCAACTTTCTTCATCGGCATATTCAGGCAAATCCGCCAATAAAGCCACAGTACCAAAACCAGTTTCCTCCAATTGTTCCTCTAAACCCTGTCGCCGCACCTCATTAGCCTGACATTCCATCTTAGCCTGTTCAATATCAGTCCGCAATTCACCACAACGAGTTTCCAAACGATGCCGCTCACCATCATAATCATTTAATGCAGCTTCCAAATGGTCATAAGTCTGTTTGGCCTGAGTCAACATCTCTTCGGCTTCAGTTTTTTTATGCTGAAATTCGTTAAATTCATCTTCCATACCTTCCAACGGTTCAGACTGCTTATCTAAATTTTGTTGCAATTCATAACGTTGCTCAGATAATTGTTCTAATTGATTTTTTAACCGTTCAATACCTTGCTGTAAACGAGCTTGGTCAGTACGCAAAGACTCCAATTTAACCTCAATTTTATGCCGTTCATCTTTAACAAATTGCCAAGTTTGACTGGTTTGAGCTACAGTTTCCTGATATAAATCACGCTGTTGAGTCAAATCATCTCTTTCATCCGCTAATACTGACATCTCTTCCAATGCCTGATGTAATTTATCCCTAGTAGTTATTAAATCAGATTCGTCTCTTCCAATTTGTTGATTTAATTCATATTGCTCTTTACTTAAACGCTGCAATTGAGCTTTCGTATGTTCCAACTGAGCTTTTTTGCCACTATGTTCAGATTGCAAATCTGCTTCCTGTTGCCGAATATCGTTGGCTTGTTGTTGAGCCTGTTCACGGTGATTTTCTTGGGCATACAATGCGGTACGATTCTGCTCCAACTCAACGGAAAGCTGTTGCACGGATTCATTTAATTTATCTAACTTATTGGCTATTGTATCAATTTCTTGCTTGCGAGCTAATACACCAGCATTTTCATCAACTTCTTGCTGACTGTGTAACCACTGAGAACCAAACCAGAGACCAGTTGGTGTAATAACTGATTCATGTTCTTGTAATTGCTTACGAATTTGGCAAGCAAATTTAATGTTATCTGCAATCTGAACTCCAGTTAAAAGGCTTGATAATGGCCAAGGAGCTTTCACTTTATCCAATAAGTAGGATGTGTTCAACGCACTACTGCCAAGATTAATCTTGGACTCCTTGGGAAGCTCAAAAACAGCCAGCTTGCCAGCCGGTGGTGCTATCAATGCTTCTTGTAAAACAGTCATATCTTCCACACAGAGAGCTTGCAAACGACTACCTAACACAGTTTCCACCGCCATTTCCCAACCAGTCTCCACCTCTATTGCCTGAGCCAAACGGGGAGCTGTGTGCAAACCATGTGTTTCTAACCAAGTATTGAGATCAGTATTATCGGCTCCCAAGGCTGATTCCTGCAAGGTTTCTAACGAGGCCAAACGACCATTGAGTTTATGCACAACTGCTTGTTGTTCTTGCAATTCAGTTGCTTGCTGTTCGGTGACAGAACGTAATTGCACCACTTTTTCCTGATGATTGGTTAAAGTTGTATCAGCTTGTTGCAAAGTTGTTTTAATGGCAGTTATTTTAGCTTCTAAATCAGTAACAATTTGTTCTAATTCAACAATATCCAAACTACTATTTTCTTGCTGTAATCGTACTAAACGCTGTTTACTCTGCTCTAAACGTTGCTCCAAATTTTCCACCCTAGCCCGTTCAATTTGAGCTCTCTGAGTGGGTTCTGCCGAACGTTGATTGAAAGCATCCCAATTATACTGCCATTCTTCCAACTGACCTTGAACTTCTTGTAAAGCTTGCCCAGCCATTTCCTCAGATTCCAATTTAGCCGTTAACAAGGTTTCAGATTCAGTTAAATTAGTTTCCAATTCAATTATTTGTTGTTCGTCAGAATCTAAAGTTTGCTTGGCTTCATTGCGAGTTTTTTCCAACTGCTCTAAATCAAATTTTAATTGCTCACTACGTTCATTGGCATGTTGAATTTTTTGTTCTAATTTAGTTAGTTCGGTATCTATAGCATGGAAATTATTTTGGGCTTCGGTTAAAGTACTTTGAGCAATATTTTGGGCTTCACGCTGTTGTTTATGAGTTGAATCAAAATTTTGCAATGATAACAAGTCCTTTTCTAACAGTTCCGCTTGCTCATCAATATAATTTTGCTGATCTTGCACTGCAATATCCAAAGCGTGCCAACGGATTGCTTGCAATTGAGCTTTCAGTAGATGGTGAGATTTTTGTAATTCTTGAAATTTAGCTGCTTGTTTAGCTTGACGTTTTAATTTAGCCAACTGCTTTTCTAATTCATTTTGTAAATCTTCCAGACGGTTTAAATTTTCCCTTGTATGTTTCATACGAAGTTCAGTTTCTCGCCGCCGTTCTTTATATTTGGAAATTCCTGCTGCTTCCTCAAAAAATACTCGCAATTCTTCTGGTCGAGCTTCAATTAAGCGAGAAATTGTACCTTGCTCAATGATGGCATAGCTACGAGGCCCTAATCCAGTGCCTAAAAATAAATCGGTTATGTCTTTCCGCCGACATTTGATGCTATTGATAAAATAAGTTGATTGGCCTTTGCGAGAAATTTGCCTTTTAACCGCAATTTCAGATTGATTCGGGTATTGAGGAACATTAACCTTTTCAAATACTAATTCAATGAAAGCTTGGTCGATGGCTTTCCGATTCCGAGAGCCATTAAAAATAACATCACTCATCGCCGAACCACGCAATTGCTTGGCCGAGCTTTCTCCCATTACCCAACGCACCGCATCAATAACGTTGGATTTACCGCAACCATTAGGGCCAATTACCCCAACTCGGTCGCTAGGAAAGGTTAATGTTGTGTAATCAACAAAGGATTTAAAACCAGCTAATCTGAGTTTACTGAGACGCATTGTTTATAATAATTTTCATTCTATAATGCTTATTAAATTCAAAAACAGTATCAATTAAAAGTTAATGTGCTTTGTTATCTCAGCACATCCTACACTCATATGGTGTTCAGGATTTTTTTAATTTTCATGTAATTCTTTAAGTTATTAGGACTTACGCATTGACAAACATAGTAATGTGAATAGCCACCGATAAAATCGCTGGAACCTAAAATCAAATGGTATATTCCCATTTTAAACTGTTTGCCAAAAAATCACAAATTTGCACTTGGAGATAGAGAGGAATTTCACAGAAATTTCATGATTTACATAAAACAGATTTATAGATATTCGTGTGAAACTTGCAAGGTTTTGAAAACCTCTTAAGGTTTATAAGTGAAATTATTTATCTGAAAAACTATATCCTAAATAAAAAATTTTCATTAACATGTTTTCTTTCCAGTACTAAAAAATGAAACATACAAAAAGACTTATTAATACTTGACTATAAAGTTTTTAGACGCAAGCATTGCGTCTCTACAATATCAAACATTAAAAATTAACTATTATTATTAAGAATTGCTACAAATTAATGGTATAGTTAATTGCTCCTTTCCTTTAAGAATAATTGAATAACTTACCATTAAATAATCTCACAACTAACATAGGAATTTTATGACTTTACAAGCAGAAATGTTGCAAATAGGTAAACAAGCTCGTGAATCTTCACGGATATTAGCAAGTGCCACAACTAATCAAAAAAATAATGCCTTGGAAGAGATAGCTCACCAATTAGAACAACAGCATGATCAATTGCTTAATGCCAACAATAAAGATTTAGAATCTGGGAAAAACAAAGGTTTAGATTCTGCTTTATTAGACCGTTTAGCTTTAAATGATGATCGCATTACTGGAATGATTGAAGGTCTACAGCAAATAGCAAGTTTGCCAGACCCAATTGGGGAAATGACAGACTTAAAATATCAGCCAAGTGGAATCAGAGTTGGTAAAATGCGAGTACCATTAGGAGTGGTGGGAATTATTTATGAATCAAGGCCCAATGTAACCGCCGATGCAGCCGCTTTATGTCTCAAATCTGGTAATGCAACTATTTTACGAGGTGGTTCAGAAGCTATTAATTCCAACCAAGCCATTGCCAAATGTATCGCAAATGGTTTAAATCAAGTGAAATTACCTAGTAATGCCGTGCAAGTTATTGGAACAACGGACCGAGCCGCAGTAGGTGAACTTATCCGTATGGCAGAATATGTCGATGTCATCATTCCACGCGGCGGTAAGGGATTAATCGAACGCATCAGTAATGAAGCCAGAGTTCCAGTTATTAAGCATTTGGATGGTATTTGCCATACTTTTATTGATGATAAAGCTGATTTTGACAAGGCTGTTGCGGTTGCATTCAATGCCAAAACCCAGCGTTATGGTACTTGTAATACAATGGAAACTTTGTTGGTAGCTAAAGATATAGCAGCTACAATTTTGCCACCGTTGGCTGAAAAATATACTGAAGTTGGAGTTGAATTGCGTGGTTGTGCTGCTACTCAAGCTATCTTGCCTAATATTAAACAAGCTACTGAGGAAGATTGGCAGACTGAATATTTAGCTCCAATTTTGTCTATTCGTACTGTGGAAAATATGGATGCAGCAATTCAACATATTAATCAATATAGTTCTCAACATACTGATGTTATTATCACTGAAGATTGGAGTCGAGCTATACGTTTTTTGGCTGAAGTTGATTCCAGTTCGGTGATGATCAATGCTTCAAGTCGCTTTGCAGATGGTTTTGAATATGGTTTAGGAGCAGAAATTGGTATCAGTACTGATAAATTTCATGCCAGAGGCCCGGTTGGTTTAGAAGGTTTAACTTCACAGAAATTTGTTGTGTTTGGAGATGGTCATATAAGACAGAGTTGAATTGTTAAGTTATAACACCAGCCTATGTTATTCAGACCTGCCAGGTTTTAAAAACCTGGCAGGTCTTTAAAGCCAAAAACCTTATTATCTTAACTTAATGGTAATATAGCGAAAAGTTGATTATAAAAAAAACCTTAATACAGTTACTAGGTTAGTTACTTAAACATTGCAAATAATCAAATAGTATTATACTATTAACCATTAATTCCATATTAAATAGGAGATACATGTCAGAGCATCATTTTACCGACAAACCTTTAACAATTGCTGGTAAAAATTATAATTCACGCTTACTTGTTGGTACCGGTAAATATAGAGATTTGGAAGAAACCAAACTGGCCATTGAAGCAAGTGGAGCTGAAATAGTAACAGTGGCAATTCGTAGAACTAATATCGGACAAGACCCAGAAAAACCTAACCTATTAGATGTAGTTTCTCCCGATAAATATACTATCTTACCTAATACTGCTGGTTGTTATACAACGGCTGATGCAGTGCGAACTTGCAAATTAGCACGAGAATTGCTAGATGGTCATACATTAGTTAAATTAGAAGTTTTAGGTGATGAAAAAACCTTATTTCCAGATATAACAGCAACACTGGAAGCTACCGAAATATTAGTTAGAGATGGATTTCAAGTTATGGTTTATACTAATGACGATCCAATTATAGCCAAACGTTTAGAAGAATTAGGCTGTGTAGCAGTTATGCCATTAGCTGCTCCAATTGGTTCTGGTTTAGGAATCCGTAATCCATTTAACATAATTAATATCATCGAAAATGCTCATGTACCAATTTTAGTTGATGCTGGGGTTGGTACTGCTTCAGATGCTGCGGTAGCAATGGAATTTGGTTGTGATGGAGTTTTAATGAATACGGCGATTGCTGCTGCTAAACAACCTCTATTGATGGCTTCTGCAATGAAAAAAGCTATTGAAGCTGGGCGAGAAGCATATTTAGCCGGTCGAATGCCACGTAAAAGTTATGGCAGTGCTTCATCACCATTGCAAGGATTGTTTTTTTAATTTGGTTACAACCGAGAAGAGTTATATGGATAGCCGATGGCTTTTGTTGAATAGCATTCATTTGTTAAATGATTTCTGTGCGGAAATGAAAAGTTTTTCTTTTAAAAGATTAGCATTTTTTAAACTGAAAGAATTAAATTTACAAGTATACGCTGAATCACAAGAGTTAGCTATGGGTATAACATCGGATGAAAACTATCATATATTACATGACCATTTATTACCAGGCCAAAGATTGCATCAGTTATTAAGCATTCATTTTGAAAAAATTCATATTATCTATGAAATAGCAAATAAGTCTAAAGAGAAAGCCGCACCAATACTATTAGAAACGGTTGAACTTAGTTCTTCAACTAGTTCTTGTGACTTACGCAATGCTAATTTATTAGGTGATAGATTACGTAGAGCTTTAAATGTGGCGTTACAAGGGCATACTTGTATATTGTGGTTACATACTGATGATGATATTGAGCATTTACAAATATTATGGCAACGTAGTAGAGTAATTAAGCTATTGGAAGAACATAAAATCCATTATAAAAATGATTTTGAAGCAAGAATGATTAAAATATGGAAAGAGCGTTCTGTAGAGGAAGGAGATGGTATTGTTATTACAATTGAGTGAACTAACAAATGCCTATTCGTAGCTTTGTTCGTCGTAGTGGGCGTGTAACTTATTCTCAGCGTCGGGCAATGGAAAAACTATGGCCAAATTATGGAATTGAACTAAATGGCGAATTAGATTTGAGTACGTTATTTGGCCGTTCAACTGAGAAGCATTTAGAAATTGGTTTTGGTAATGGAGATGCTTTAATAGCTATGGCTGAGTCTCATCCCGAACATGACTATATAGGGGTTGATGTTTATACACCCGGTATTGGTCATTTATTAATTAAAATTGAAGCTGCTCAATTAACCAATGTTAAGGTTATACAAGCTGATGCAGTAGAAGTTTTACGTAATAATCTACCATCGTCTTGCTTAGATGCTATCTATCTGTTTTTTCCTGACCCTTGGCCTAAAAAACGTCATCATAAACGTCGTTTAATTCAATCTAATTTTGTTAATTTATTAGCTAAACGCATTAAACCGGGCGGTAAATTACATTTGGCTACTGATTGGGAAAATTATGCTCAACATATGTTAGCTGTTTTAGAAGCTGAACCCGAATTTATTAACTATACTAATGGTTTTTCCCAACGTCCTTCTGAACGTCCTTTAACCAAATTTGAACAACGTGGTTTGCGTTTAGGGCATGGAATTTGGGATTTATTGTATAAACGTTGTTAATTGTGAATGGTTAATAATCAATGGTTAATTTTTAATGAAAACAACTAATTCATTCCAAGAGATTACGATTTTTTATTAAATAATTAATCATTCTTAATTCACTTATTCACAATTAAAAAGTTTTTGATTTTCATTAAAAATTAATTGATATAGGAGTTATGTATGTTAAGTTCAAATAAAGGTTTTACCTTGATTGAATTATTGATTGTTATGGCTATTTTAGGTATGTTAGCTGCCTTAGTAGGGCCGAGTTTATTTAATAAAGTTGGAGAAGGCAGAATAAATGCAGCCGCAACTCAAATGTCTAGCATGGAAGTAGCACTAGATGCTTATAGGCTAGATATGTTTAAATACCCTTCTAGTTTGGAAGCATTAGTAAAAAATAGCTCAAGTAATTCTAAATGGCAGGGTCCTTATATGAAAAAAGGTATACCAAAAGACCCTTGGGGTAATGAGTATCAGTATAAAAAACCCGGTCGTGAAGGCAGAGATTATGATCTTTATTCTTTCGGAGCTGATGGCCGTGATGGTGGTGAAAAAGAGGATGCTGATGTTCTTAATTGGAAAACTGATTGATTGTGGATGTCTAGCAATTTTTAATTAAATTCAAATTCTTGTTCCCAACCTCTTGGTTCACTGCCATTTAAGTTAAGGAGATTTATTTGGATAACCACAAGGGATTACCCCTATAAATCATCATTTAACGTAGGGGGCAATCCTTTTTATGGTTGCCCTTAAACGCAAATGGCAGTGAACATCTTGGTTGGGAATGCTTTTTTGCAATGCTTGTGTCTAAAAAACTTGATAGTCGAGTCAATACTTTCGCCAATGTCAGAATTCGTTGTTTCGGGAATGAGGTACGATTTTTCCGAAACCAATACAGTACAATAGTTTTTGGAAATCTACTTTGCTCCATTCCCAAAACAATTTGCCAATTGGCAAAGGTATTATCGAGTATAATCAGTTTTTTAAGCAAAAATAGCACTGCCAATTCGGACAAATGTTGCCCCTTCTTCAATGGCAATTTCAAAATCTCTGCTCATGCCCATAGAAAGTTGTTGGACAAGGTTATTAGGTAGTTGTTCACCTAAATTACTGGATAAGTCAGCCATACTTTGAAAAATATGGTGTAATACGTCCTCTTGAGCGTCAAAGGGAGCCATTGTCATCAAGCCTAGTATTTGAATATTCGGCAAAGCAGCAATCTCTTTAATAGCTTTAATAAGATTTTCAACATGTTGGACGTTATTTTGCCAATTATAACAGTCAAAGCCACCTTTACTTTTTTCTCCAGAAATATTGACTTGAATAAATACAGACAAGTTGCGTTTGAATGTATCTAATTGTACAGATAAAACTTGAGCAATTTTGACACTATCCACAGCATGGAAATAATGTGCATATTGAGCGACAGATTTGCTTTGTCGGGTTTGTAAATGACCAATAAAATGCCATTTCACATCTTTTAAATAACTTAATGTTGTTGCTTTTTCTTTCAGTTCATCAGCACGATTTTCGCCAAAATGTCTCACACCAGCTTCATATGCGGGCAAAATCACGTCAATCGGCCTTTTTTTACTTACCGCAACTAATGTGATGCTCTCAGCGTTACGCCCTGCACGTTGAGCCGCTTGAATAATGCGATGTTGAATAGTTTGCACAACTTGATTGTTGTTTGTCATAAAATGTTTATTCTCAATATAAATATTGCTAGATGCTGAAGATTCAGAATTAAATAATTACTGAAAATTTATACGCTTCACTGTTTCTGTAGAAGTTTTTTTATGGATTATCATTTGTTTTCGTAGAAATGTTGAATATTTTTTTAAAATTAATTAGTTGTTTGAATCAGGATTTTCAGGATTAAATGAACCAAAGCTGAAGCTTTAAGAATCTATCAAAATGATAATTTTTAAAGTTAAGGGCAACCATAAAGGATTGCCCCTACGTTATGTGATGGTTTTAAGGGGTATTTCTTGTGGTTATCCTAATCAATTTATTTAAGTTGGATTTCATTATCACAATAAAAATTTGATAGTTGA
This sequence comes from Candidatus Halobeggiatoa sp. HSG11, assembly GCA_030378105.1. Classification (GTDB taxonomy): domain Bacteria; phylum Pseudomonadota; class Gammaproteobacteria; order Beggiatoales; family Beggiatoaceae; genus DRQV01. The sequence continues at coordinate 13,751 of JAUCGL010000056.1, forward strand.
GTTACAAGATTTTTTCTTGAATAAATTCACGCAATTCATTTACTTGAAAAATTTTAGGAGAGCCATAAACAGTACCATGATAATAAACATTAACGGTTTGAATATCAGGTTCATTAATGGCAAAATTAGCAAATTGTTTAGAAATAAGTTGAGCTTGACTGTTATCTTGAATAATATTAAGTGGCAAATCAATATCTAATGATAATTTACCATCTAAATAATGCAAAGTTACTTTTTCGATTTTTTCAACAGCGTCAATAGATTGTGTTTGTAAACGAGAAATAACTTTACTACGTTGTGGTAAATCTAAATTAGTAATTGCATTTTCTGGTTTAACATGAATTAATACATCAACAATCTCTTCCATTTCATCTAACAAACGATCACGTACAATTTCAGTTATTTGATGAGCTTCTGAAATACTTATGCGTGGTGCAACAACTATGTGCATGTCAACTAAAATATTAATACCCATTTTACGAGTACGTAACATTTGCATTGAATAAACGCCGTCAATAGATTCAACAATTCTCTTAATTTTGCCTCGTTTGTTTCTATTTATACTGGTATCTATCAATTTATTAATAGCCGGCAAACATTCCTCAAAACCAACATAAGCAATCATAGAAGCTATTATAATAGTACCAACTGCATCTACCCATAAATAACCGGCCATATAACCTAATACGCTGATAAATACTATGCTAGATGAAAGTGCATCACTGCGATGATGCCAAGCGTTAGCAACTAACATTGGTGAATGAACCTGATTAGCAATATAAACAGTGTAATGATAAATAGCTTCTTTTATAATAATTGCAGCAAAAGCAATAATTAAGACGATATTGGCAGGTTCTGATGGTGGTTGTTTACCAATTAACTGTTCGTAAGCATCTGAAAATAAACCGATTGCCATAACTATTAATAACAATCCAGCCGCTAAAGTCACCAAAGTTTCATAACGACCATGCCCATAAGGATGTCTTGCATCTGGCAGCACTATACTATATTTTGCGGCTAATAATACCATTGCATCAACAGCTAGACTGGAAAAAGAATGGATGCCATCAGCAATTAAAGCGTGAGAATTGCCTATAAAACCAAATGTTATTTTGACAATGGTTAATAACGAGTTAGCAATTACAGATAATATAGTGACATTACGTATAGCTATATAACGTTCTTGTTTGGAGACTGATATACTCATATTTTAAACTCTGATAGATTAATTAAATTTTGTAAACTAAATATATTTTACGATATAATTTAATTATTTTGATAAGGTAAGATAAGATGTTATGGTTTAAAGCTTTTCACATTATTTTTATAGTAACATGGTTTGCAGGACTATTTTATTTACCACGCTTATTTGTATACCATGCCATGAGTGATGATAATATAAGTAATGAACGATTCAAGGTTATGGAACGTAAATTATATTATGGAATCACTACTCCTAGTGCAATTTTAACCGTTGGTTTAGGTTTATGGATGTTATGGAGTTATGCTTGGACTGCATTCTATAATACTGGTTGGTTACATGCTAAATTAACTTTAGTATTTATTTTAATAGGTTATCATATTTACTGTGGCAAGTTATTAAAAGATTTTGAATACGACCGAAATAAACGTAATCATGTATTTTTCCGTTGGTTTAATGAGTTCCCAGTTATTATTTTACTTTCCGTAGTCATTTTGGCAGTTGTGAAACCATTTTAATTTTGTTGGAGTCCAAAGCAAAGCTTTGATATTATTAACTTATAAATTAAACATTAACAAAGCTGAAGCTTTGAACTCCAATAAATTTCTCCTAACTTAAAAACCGTTATTTAATTGGAACAGCAGCTTCTGGAGTTAAGCCCGGTTTTACCATTACCGCATGTCCTGATGGCACCATTACAGCACGTTGACCATCTGACATAGGTTGTGGTGCTACCGGCTGTTGAACATTTTTTTCTTTAGGTTTTGTTATATTTTGCATACCTTTTAGTATAAATAAAAAGACCAGTGAAATTAACATAAGAATTATGGCTGCCAACGGGCGATAATACAACCAAGCTGCTGCTATCGTATCGAAGGTAAATGTTAAAGCAAAAGTAAAAGCTGCAAACCAAGTGAAATAATTTATAACACTGTTGAAAAAAGGCATAACGGTTGCTAAAATTCTAAATACTTGAAAAATTATTCCAAGTCCAACGAACACCAATAAAAACCCAACAAGGCGTAAAAACCAAATAAAATTATTATTGAAAATTCTGGCGTGTTTAAACATGGTTTCAGCATCAACTGTACCATATTCAAATAGTTCTATCTTTCCGGCAGCTCTGGTTTGGTATGGAATTAAATCTGAATCTGATTGTTTAGCGATAATACTGACAGTGGTTGGCGGTACAATTTCAAATCTAACTCGTAAATCACCTATTTGAGGATTATAAGCTGGGTCTTTACCAATATAAAAGTCACCAAATTTCAAAGATACTTTGTTATCACTTATATCCTGAAGTCCTTGAATTTGAAAATTTTCTATGGGTAAATGTTGATAGTTACTAAATTGCTTAACAATACCTGTTGATAGGGTAAATTCTCCCAAATTAACATGTTCAGCAATAAATTCCTTACCTTTCATTGGCATGGGTGGATTTTTATGATTTAAAAAATGTTTGAACTTTTTCTTGGAATTTATATATTCAGATGACCAAACTTTGTCATAAATATAGGTCATTGTTATAGTTCCCTTACCGCCTAATAACCCTTTTGACTCAGGATGTTGTCTCTCTTGCCATTGATACATTTCTACTATACGTCGCAGTTTAATTACATCATTAGCATCAATTTTAAATATTTCATCAATTAATATTTCATTAGTTATTGCTGGACCACTTAAATGAATAAGTTTGCCTTCATTAAATAGGTCAACTTGGTTGGCATCAATTGATACAACTTCTTGTTCAGCTTCTTCCAGAGTTTGTATTTGAGATATGACATTACCCTCATTCCAAAATAAAACCATAAAAGAAAAAGATAATAATAACGTTCCAAATACAATATTTTTAAAATAATCCTTGGTATGTGCGTTCCATGATTGTTTAGATGTATCGTCAGTATACAATGTAGCCATAATGTTATCCGTGCAGAAAGATTTGAAAGCAAGTTATAATATAACGATTAGGTGATCATAGTCAATATGTTAATTGAACATCACAAAATAACGTCACTGAGCTTAAAATAATAGTCAACAGTGTAGCGAAGTGAAGTTTCTTCAAATTTTTAAACTTTCACGTTTGCGTACTAGACATCTTTCCTAAATAAGTATATATACTTATTAACTGAGCTTACCGCAGAAAATTTTTATATTCCACCGATTTCATCGGTGGCTATTCACATTCAATCCTTTCAGGATAGTTAAAACAACCCCAACGGGGTTCACACTTGAATAGCCATAGCTGAAACCTATGGTACTTTAAAAATCAAAAAACTTGTACTAAAATATATTTACATTCATTAAAACTTAACTTTGGACTCAGATAAAAAATAATGGAATCTAACTTTATTCCATACACTGCTACTACTACCTTGCCAAAAGGTAATGTTTTAGTATTAGCCCCACATCCAGATGATGAAATATTTGGTTGTGCTGGTTCCATCATTCAAAATATTACTCAAGGTAATTCGGTTAAAGTTGTTATTATGACCGATGGTAGTGCTGCTATTGAGCATTCAGATAATAATAGCCGTTTAAATTATATAAAAATCAGGCAACAAGAAAGTAATCAAGCTGCTAAAATTTTAGGTTATGGAATTCCTGAATTTTGGGGTATAGTTGATCGTAAATTGACTTATAATGCGGAATTAGTGCAACGTTTATGTGACTATATTAACAATAATAATATTAATTATGTTTATGCACCTTCGCTGGCGGAAATACATCCAGATCACAGTGCCTTAGCAAATTTGGCGGTAGAAGCAGCACGGTGTTGTTCTGTTAAACTGATAATGTATGAAATTGGAATTCCTTTACATCCCAATATATTATTAGATATAACTCCTTATGTTAAATACAAAAAACAAGCAATGAACTGTTTTGTTTCACAATTGAAAATTCAAGAATATCATCGCCATATACTATGTTTGAATGGTTATCGTAGTTATACATTACCATCTCAAGTTACTGAAGCAGAAGCATATTATATATTTGATAATGATATAACTATCCATCCTTGGCAGCTATTTGGCTCAATTCAATCAAATTACGATTTTGCAACTTTGACTAAGGAGTTGGACTCTGTTTATAAAAGTTATTCATGGCGTTTAACTACCCCATTACGTTGGCTGAATGCTTGGAAATTAAAGTTTTTTTCTAATTTTATAAAATAATTTCGATATTCCTGAATAAAGTATGGACGTTCCGTGGACATCATGAAATTTCTGCGAAACTCATCTTTTGTGATTAAATGGTGAGCTATTTGGGATGAATGCTGAGGTAGAACCTTGGTAGTTGGTAGGCTCAATACCATTAAGTTAAGGAGATTGATTGGGGTAACCACAAGAAATAACCCCTACAAATCATCATTTAACGTAGGGGCAGCAATCCTTTATGGTTGCCCTTAACGCAAATGGCAGTGAACCAGGAGGTTGGGAACTAGGAATTATTATGAAAATGCTGGGTTTCCTTCTGTTAACCTAGCCTACGTGCTGAGTTACATCTTGGACAGTTTATCATTATTTTTTTATATGAAAATTAGATTTTTATTATACATCACTACTTTATTCAGGACTACCCAAATTTTTATTGTATTAAATAGCAAATAAAACTTTATGGGCTCCTGGTCCTCTACGTTTTAATTTCATACCAATAAGGTATAGATCGGGCATATGATACCTTCTTCCATATTTTTTACTACTATATTTATAACGGTAGAGTACACCTATTTCATTAAGTTGTTCAATAATTTTATCTGGTTCCTTAACTTTAAGCTTTTTTAAACTATTGAATAGTTCTTCTTCTTTGATAGGAAATTGTTTAACAACAGTATTTAGATTAGAAAAAATATCTTCTAATTCGGGATATTCTTCTTTCAAATCTATTACTCTATTCTCAGAAACTTTATCCATTGAAATCTCCATATTATATGGACGAATAAGTGTTTTTGAGTCTTTTTTATCATTAAATTGAATTTTACCAGTTTGGGAAAATAATGTTAATATACTCCTAGGAAACATTTTTTTGTTGGCATCACTAGCATGATATATTATCCAATTATATGGAAATGCTTTATTACTCGCTCCCATATATTTGCCAAGTAACAATTCCAATAATTTTCGATTTTCTTCTTCACCAAGATTCGGTATTAAACCAAGATTTTCTTGATAATTGAAATCTATAACACTGCGAAATTCTTCAAACAAATTTCTTATACTGTCATCATCATAACTTGATAATAGTCTTTTCCAAACAATATTTAGTAATTGATCGTAAGTCCATTTAATATCTATTGAGTGATTAATTATTTTTACTTTATCAGTTTCAGCTTCTATTTCTCGTTTAAATATATCATTTCTAAGAAATATTTTGGCATTTAAATTTTTAAATCGTGATGTATAGTCATACCAAATTGATAATAAAGCACCAATACATTTACCTCTGAAATTACTTTCAGTTGGTAAATTAAGGTCTAAATAATCATATACAAAAAATAATTTTCTACCTTTTTTTTGATATATTTCATCAATATCAGATAAAAATTCCTCAATTTTTTCATTTATAGAAGCTTTTTTAGCAATATCTTTGAGTTCAGACAGTTTACAATTTAATTCATGTTCAAATTCATGTTCATGTTCTGGAGATACTTTTAACAACGTTCTTATTAATAATAATAACCAATAATTTGTCAATTCATTCAATGTAAAAGATTGAAGGTTTTGAAAGTTTGCTTTAGATGGAAATTCGCTTGTTCTATCAAAAGCGGTTATCCATATTGAATTGTTAATTTCATTCCCACTAACTCCACAATAATTAGCTAAATGTTTAGCATAATTAGAATGGCTGAGTACTGAAAAAAGTGCTGTTTTACCAGTTCCTTTATCGCCTAAAATTAGAAACTTATTAGGTTCAAAAATATAACGATAGTCTCTTCTAGGATAGAATTTATTTACTAGGTCTTCTTCTTTTTTAAATTCATCTTCACTAGCTGCAATATTGTCCAAAGTTACTTTACTAAGAAATTTTGCAAGCTCATTTTTGTTAATTTCATCATTAATTTTTTTTGAATCTTCGGTAATTTTTTCTTCAAATTCAATAATATTAGCTATTTTTTTATAAGAGTTTTCAGAACCATTTTCTTGTAATAATATTGATAATTTAGAATTACTGTTTAAATTTACAGCCGTATTACTAAAAGGAACATTAATTGGATAATGAATTGCCGTCTCATCACTAATATCTGGAATATTATCCTCTTTACTATAAACATATTTACCAATTAATTCATATGAACTTTCAACAAAAAAATTAATTTCTTCCCGTTGATCAGTTTGTTGTTGAGGTACAGGGGAATTTACTAATATAAAAGGTGTTGCAGAATATTGGATAGTTTCAACAATAGATTCTAATCCAAACATATTTTGCTGATTTCCATAAAAAACTAAAAATATCTTGTTTGAATATCTATTTAGAAGAATTCCAGATATTTCATTTATTCCAGTTCTTGAATCAATCAAAATAAAATCTGGAGATAACGAATTTTGGATAAAAGAAAAAAGTAAATCAGGTAAAAATTCTTTAAATTGATTATATTTCAAATCAACCTTAGATAATTTATCAATATAATTATTAGCATCTTTAAATGACATTGCTGCTGCTGGGATAATTATTAGTTCACCGCCATTAGTACCTATAATACCTTGTTCGGTTATTGAAAAATAATAATCATTAATATTCAAGTTATTAATTTTACTATGATTAGCATTTATATCAATTAGAAAATCTAGTACTCCTTTTACTTCATAAAAACTATTATTCTCATTTGAAAAAAGTGATACTATTCCTGGTGCTTCCAAATCAAAATCAATTAATACAATTTTTTTACCTCTTCTTACCAATTCAATTGCAGATAAAATCATTGAAGTTGTTCTGCCCACTCCTCCTTTAAAAGAATAAAATGATATTATATTTTTATGTTCAGTTTTATTGAATCTAAACCAACTATTAATATTTACTCTTCGTTCTGAATAATAAATATTATTTTGTACAGAAACCGATTCTTTTTCTAAATTTTTGAGTAAAAATGGTTCATCAATTTTTTCAATATTATCTATCCAATTATTAAAATCATTTTTCTCAAACTCTTTTCTAAGTACGTTATCAACATTATTTTTATTAATGTAGAAAATAGTAAAACGAGAATATATATTGCGTACAACATAAAATTTTTCCACATTAGATTTTATTTCTTTACAAAAATCTAATATAGAACTTTTAATATTTTCAAAATTATATTTTTTATAACTCATTGTATTATTCCATCTATTTTCATTAGAGAGATTTGATCCATAACTATATTTATAGCATGTTGATATTGTATTGAAGTATCATCATTCCAAATAGTTTCATCATTATAATATCTTTTAATTGGGTCCCATTTATTTTGACCAGTAATAATAATATTACATATATTGTTCAAATCAATTAAATATGCTGGGTTTATTAGATCAGAAATAGTTTGATCTTGTCGTAAAATTTCAATTTCCCTTGTAGTTCTCTTTAAATCGTGTTTGAATTCTTTTTTTAAATCTTCATTAGTTAGTGAATAGGCATATTTTAATAAAATTTTAGAATAACATTCAACAACGTATCCTCCTAAATAACATGCATTAAAATATTCACTGTTATCATGTAATGTTTTTGAAGATTTTGATGTTCTTAATGCAGTTTTGTAAAAATTATCCATACCATTCATTCATTTAGTTAATTAATTAAAAAATACCATTAATCCTATTTAATATTGACTATACACTAATTCACCGTTGCCCACCAAAATATTTTGAGATATTTTATATTTAACAAAATATGGTGGGCAAGATAAGACTTTACCCACTCTACGATTTTTTACTTAACAGCCCGATGATCAATCAAATTATTAACCACACTTGGATCAGCCAAAGTAGAAGTATCACCTAAATTATCAATTTCATTGGCAGCGATCTTACGTAAAATACGTCGCATAATCTTACCAGAACGAGTCTTAGGCAAACCAGGAGACCATTGAATAACATCTGGACTAGCAATAGGCCCAATTTCAGCTCGAACTTGTTTCACCAAGTCCTTGCGTAATTCCTCAGATTCCTCAACCCCAGTCATCAAAGTAACATAAGCATAGATGCCCTGCCCCTTTATATCATGTGGATAACCAACCACAGCAGCTTCAGCAACCGCACTGTGTAATACTAATGCACTTTCCACTTCAGCCGTACCCATCCGATGACCAGACACATTGATCACATCATCAACCCGACCAGTTATCCAATAATAACCATCCTCATCCCGTCTTGCACCATCACCAGTGAAATAATTACCCTTATAAGTACTAAGGTAAGTATCAATAAAACGTTGATGATCACCATAAATGGTCCGCATTTGACCCGGCCAAGATTTAGTTATAATCAAATTACCTTCAGTTGCACCTTGTTGTACATTACCTTCAGCATCAACAATTTCTGGATTAACTCCAAAGAATGGACGAGTTGCTGAACCCGGTTTCAAACTATTAGCACCAGCCAATGGAGTGATTAAAATACCACCAGTTTCAGTCTGCCACCAAGTATCCATTATTGGACAACGGCTATCACCAACCACATGATAATACCATTCCCATGCCTCTGGATTAATTGGCTCACCTACACTACCTAAAATACGTAAGCTCTTACGACTAGATTTTTTAACTAATTCATCACCTTGACCCATCAAAGCCCGAATAGCAGTAGGAGCGGTATAGAAAATATTAACTTGATGTTTATCAACTACTTGCCAGAAACGACCAGCATCTGGATAAGTTGGCACACCTTCAAACATCAAAGTAGTTGCACCATTAGCCAATGGGCCGTAAACAATGTAAGAATGGCCGGTTACCCAACCAACATCAGCAGTACACCAATAAATATCACCATCATGATAATCAAATACATATTTATGAGTCATCGCTGCATAAAGTAAATAACCACCAGTGGTATGCAATACACCTTTTGGTTTACCAGTTGAGCCAGATGTATAGAGAATAAATAATGGGTCTTCAGCATCCATTTCTTCGGCTGGACAATCAGCAGAAACTTTGCCTACTTCCTCGTGATACCAAACATCACGGCCATCAGTCCAAGGCTGTTCTTTGCCAGTATGTTGTACCACAAATACGGTATGTACATTTGGGCAATGAGTCAAAGCTTTATCTACGTTACCTTTAAGAGACACGCCTCTACCACCACGCAAACCTTCGTCAGCAGTTATGACAACTTGGCAATCGGAATCTAAAATACGGTCTTTAAGAGCTTCTGGGGAAAAACCACCAAATACGATGGAATGCACTGCACCAACTCTGGTACAAGCCAACATAGCAACGGATGCTTCAACAATCATTGGTAAGTAAATGCAAACTCGGTCGCCTTTTTTAACTCCACGAGCTTTTAACGCATTGGCTAAACGACATACTTTTTCATGTAATTCCCGATAAGTGACTTTTTTGTCAACACTTGGGTCATCACCTTCCCATATGACAGCAACTTGGTCACCTCTGGTTTCTAAATGGCGGTCTAAACAGTTATAGGAGACATTGAGCTTGCCACCTTCAAACCAGCCAAATTTACCTTCGGAATAGCTACCACTTTGTACGGTATCCCAATCTTTAGACCAAGTTAAGAATTCCTTAGCCTGTTCGCCCCAAAAACCATCTGGGTCAGAAATTGAACGAGCATACATTTCCTGATATTTCTCGTCAGTTATATGTGCTTTCGCTGCAATTTCTGGGAAAACGTCATAGACTTTGCCATCACTCATAGTTGTTTTGTCCTGTATGTATATTAAATTTTTAATGTTGGAATTGAATATTGTCAATATTCGACAATATAGATTTTGAATAGTAATTTTAAACATAAGCTAATCTAATAGTCAACTATGTAGGAATTCATAACAAGCCTTTAAGCCAAAATATTTAAAAGTTTACAACTAGCTCTTTAGCAATTAACGTGGTAAAATGATATAGTTAAATCAATACATTATAACTAACTATAAATTAATGCAACCAATTATAAAACATAAAAAAAATCTTATCGGTATCTTTGCCCGACATAAAGTCGCTGCTAATTTATTAATGATAATAATGATTATGAGCGGAGTTTGGGCATTAAGTAAATTTAACACTCAATTTTTACCTAATTTTGCATTGGACATTATTACTATAACTGTAGTTTGGAATGGGGCCACGGCTGAAGATATTGAAGAATCAATAACTAAACCGATTGAACAGGAATTACGCATCCTTGATGGTCTGAACAAGATGAACTCCACTTCCACTAACGGTTTTGCAACTATTGTATTGGAATATAAAGAAAATACTGATATGACTTGGGCTTTAGATCAAGTTAAAGAAAAAGTTTCATTGCTGCGTAATTTACCACTTACTTCCGAAAAACCAAAAATAAGTCGTATTGTTCATTATGAACCTATTGCCAACTTATTAATAACTGGGCCAAAAAATGTCGATGAGCTAAGATATTTAGCTTATCAAATGGAAAATGAATTATTAGCGGCTGGAGTAAGTAAAATTGTAATTGTTGGTTTGCCAAAAGAAGAAATGGCGATTCAAATCCCGATGGAACAGTTGAAAACATTAGGTCTAACTCTTCCTCAAATCAGTGAACAGATTAAAAATTTTAGCAAAGATATACCAGCCGGTGCAATTGGAATGAATGATGTTGCTAGGCAGTTACGGAGTTTAGAACAAAAGCGTGATGAATTGGCTTTTAATAAATTGCCATTAATAACTGATAAATCTGGACGTTATGTGATATTAGATGACGTTGCTACTGTGAAACGCCGGCCTAAAATTGGTAAAACTACTATAACTTATCAGGGTAAACCAGCAGTCGAGTTGAAGTTATATCGTAGTGAAACTGGAGATTCGTTGAAATCGGCTAAAATACTTCATAACTGGTTAGAAAAAAATCGACCTAAATTACCATCTAATATTCAATTACAAGTTTATAACGAGCGTTGGGAAGCTATCAATGAACGTATTTCGTTATTATTGAGAAATGGCTTAGGAGGGTTGGTATTAGTAGTGGCAATTTTATTTTTATTCCTGAACAGTCGAGTAGCCTTTTGGGTAGCGGCTGGAATTCCAATCTCCCTTATGGGCATGTTGACCGTACTTTATTCTGTTGGTGGCAGTATTAATATGGTCAGCTTATTTGCTATGATCATGGCGTTAGGAGTTATAGTTGATGATGCTATCGTTGTGGGAGAGGATGGCTTTACTCATTTTCAAACTGGTGAAAAATCTTTGTTAGCAGCCGAAGGTGGAGCTCAACGTATGTTAGCACCGGTAACTGCTGCATCTTTAACCACAATTTCAGCTTTTCTGCCACTGATGATGATAGGCGGTACAATGGGCAATATTTTAATTGATATTCCAATCGTGATGATTTGTGTATTAGTCGCTTCCTTAATTGAATGTTTTTTTATTTTACCCGGCCATTTACGACATACTTTTAATAATCTTAAATATGAACAGCCAACCAAAATAAGACAAAAATTGGAATCTGGTTTCAACAAACTACGAGAACAATATTTTCGACCTTTTATAAGTATAACTATCGAATTTCGTTGGACTTTAATAGCAACCATGATTACTGCTATGGTATTGGCTATTGGTTTATTAGTTGGTGGACGTATGAGTTTTACTTTCTTTCCTTCCCCAGAGGGAACTATTATTACAGCCAATGCGAACTTTGTTTCTGGGACTTCTCCACAACGAGTTGATAAATTTTTAATCCAAATGGAAAATACTTTAAACGAAGCTGTTGAGGAGTCAGGAGAAGATATTTTAAAAGTTGTATTGGTTAAACATAGTGGTGGTAATTCATCTCAGGGCAATGACCGTTGGGGTGAGCAGTTTGGTTCGCTTATGATAGAGTTAACCATGCCGGATGAACGTACAGTACGTAATAAACAATTGATTAAAGCTTGGCAAGATAAAATTAATAAACCTGCTGGTCTGGAAAGCTTAACGATAGTTGAACGGCGTGGTGGACCACCGGGTAGAGATATTGAAATTCGTTTAAATGGCACGGATTCCGATAAAGTTAAAGAGGCATCTATGGAATTAAAAAATACCTTGAAAACTTTTCTTGGAGTGACTGGAATTGAAGATGATATGCCATATGGTCGAGAACAATGGATATATTCTCTAACTGACTATGGTATGGCTCTAGGCTTGACAGTGGAATCAGTGGGTAAGCAATTGCGGGCTGCATTTGATGGTCATTTGGTACAGATTTTTCAAGATGGTCGTGATGAAGTTGAAGTACGAGTTATGTTGCCAGATCATGAACGTTATAGTTTGGCTAGTTTAGAAAGTTTTATGCTCCAACTTCCCAACGGCAACACTATTCCATTTTCAACTGCTGTGAATATAACAACCCAACGTGGTTTTGAAGCTATCCGTCATGCTCATGGTTTGTTAGCGGCTCAAGTTTCGGCTGATGTTGATAAAAATGTTAATAATAACAATAAGATTTTAGCTAATTTAGAGAAGAATTTATTACCAGATTTAATGGCACGTTATGGAATAAGTTACAGTTTGGAAGGTCGAGCAGCCGAACAAGCTGAAACTTTGGGAGATATGAAACGAGGTTTGGTTTTAGCGTTGGGATTGATGTATGTTATTCTTGCTTGGCAATTTGCTTCTTATGGCTGGCCATTAGTGGTTATGGCGGTGATTCCATTTGGTTTAGTGGGAGCTATTTTTGGGCATTGGGCGATGGGTTTAGATTTAACTATTTTGTCATTGTTTGGTTTTTTTGGTTTATCTGGAATTGTGGTTAATGATTCTATCGTATTAGTTACGTTTTATAAACATTTACGTGAGGATGGTATGCCAATCAGGGAGGCTTTAATTGAGGCTTCTTGTCAGCGTCTTCGGGCAGTTTTATTGACTTCATTGACAACTATATTTGGTTTAATGCCTCTGTTATTTGAAACTTCCATGCAAGCTCAATTTTTGATTCCTATGGCAACTTCAATAGCATTCGGCTTAATGTTTTCAACTATGTTGGTATTATTAGCAGTACCAGCATTATTGTCAATTTATGAGGAAGCAAATTTTGTTAAATATATAACTTTTCAAAAAAATAAAAATTCTCAAATTTGCTAGTTTTTCAAAACCTAGTACCATATGCTTCACCTATGGCTATTCAAGTTTAACCCCGTTGGGATTGCCACCTATGTATAGCAATTATTAATTATGAATTAAATTCTACAAAATATCAATTATTTATTTTGTATTACTGTAATTCTACTTTGTCAAATGATAAACAACGCTGTTTGGATGCTGGTATTCCCGAAGATAAAATTATTTTTAAACAAAAACAAGAACAAGCATTGGAAATGATTTATCGGGCAAAAAACAATGGTATTCGCTATAATTGGGTTGGTTGTGATGGATTGTAACGGGGAAGGCACAGCGTTTTTGAGAATGTTGGATTTT
>JAUCGL010000057.1 GCA_030378105.1 Candidatus Halobeggiatoa sp. HSG11
TGGGCATTATCACGGGAGCATTGGGTCTGGAAGATATTTTAACCCAACGTTTCGCTTAAAATTTATCCTAATAACTTTGGATAGCTCCGGCCTTTTATCTTGGGACTAACAGTTTAAGCCCACTGCCGTGATTTTGACTCTGGTTTTAAAGTTCAGGTGGAAATAAGAAAAGAAACTGGAGAAGAAGAATCAACTATTGATGGTTTTTTACCACCACATAAAACTATTGGTGAAGACTTAAACATATGGGAAAAGAATTATAAAAATTTGCCTAATATTCGTGGTGAATATCTTGGAACAATAGCAGTTAGTCCAAATCAGTGTATAGAATATGCTGATAATTTAAAAAGAAGTTTCATAGATTGGCTTAATTCATCTGATTTTCAGATTCTCAAAGCGAAATTATATTATCATTTGGGTAAAACTAAAGAAGAGATTAGATTTATTCTTAAAACCCAAAATTCTATTCTGAAAAAACTGCCGTGGTCAGAATGGGATTTATTTGAGGAAAAATATCATCGGGCTGAAATTGCCATAAGCCCAATAACATATCGTAAAATTGAATCTATTGGTAATAATGATAAATTAAGAATTTTAGCTGTTTTAGGTAACAGTGAAGGTATTGATATTAAACAAGATGAAAATACTTTAAAAAAATTTGAATCATCTAAAGTTGAAATAAAATTTCTACCTGAACCAACACGTAGTGAAATTAACAAAAACTTAAAAGAGAATAAATTCAATATCTTATTCTTCTCTGGTCACAGTTCAAGCCAAGACGGTACGGGAAAGATATTTATTAATAAAAAGGATAGTTTAACAATCGAAAGATTAAAATCTAGCCTAAGAAAAGCAATTCGAAATGGATTAAAATTAGCTATTTTTAATTCGTGTGATGCATTAAAACTTGCCGATGATTTGGCTGAATTAAATATACCGCAAGTAATTGTTATGCGTGAACCTGTACCAGATGAGGTAGCACAACGATTTTTAGAATTTTTTTTAGAAGCTTTTTCTGGAGGTAAATCATTATATTTATCTGTTAGAGATGCTCGTGAACGTCTTCGTGATGAAGAAGATTTTGATGAAAAATTTCCAAACGCAAGCTGGTTGCCAATTATTTATCAAAATCCAACTGTTAAACCACCAACATGGAAAGAATTAAAAGGTGAATCTAAATGGTTTAAACCAATATTGATAACAGTGGTTTTAATTGTTGTTTTGTTATCTGGGTTGTTTTTGTTTACATATTTTTCAGAAGATAAACCAATTCCTATCACCTCAAAAAAAGAAGCAGTTCTTAATTCATTGGCAGTTGTAAAAGAAACTGAGACTAAAAACGATAAAGAGAATAACGAAGAATTAGAGCAAGCTGAAGCTTTCTTGTTGGGATATTTTTTGTGGACAATACCATCGGAAAAACAAAGTTTTATTTTAAAAAAAATATCAGAACATTTAAAATGTGTTAATAAAAACTCAAAATCATTACTATCGGCTATTAATGATGCTAATAAATCTCATATTGAAAATCAGTTAAACAAAGAAGAACCAAGAAAAACTTTATTTAGTGTAGCACTTCATGATGGAGCTCCTTTAAAAACATCCAAAATTTTAAACAATTATTTTATGGCAGGGCATGATTTATCTATTTCGGTTGAAAATAAAGAAGATATAGTTAAAACTATGGTAAGTATTATGACTTATATTACGTTACCTTTATTTAAAAAAGGAGTAGAATTTAATAATACACAGGATTTTGTTAATTATGCTACAGAACATTTTATTAACGAAATTGCCAAAAAAACAGAGTGTTCTTTTTAAGCAGCAAATCAAGGTTAATAATGTATGGTTTATTTAAATCTTCCTACAACTATACGAGGATTTCCACAGAAATTTCATGATACTAACGGAACATCCATATTCCGTGAACCAATCAATTTTTCAGCGAAACAGCTAAATCAATTAGTTACATTAAATATAACAAAAGCATATTAACATTTTAAAAAAGTTATAGTTAATTATCACTTGCCAAAAACTAAAATATAAATGTTAAAATACTTTTGTGTAACTACCATATCAACTATCCATAGCCAACCGTATTTCCTTTAAAAAAGCTGGCATTTTTTCCAATAACTGCTCTTGTGGTGTAGTTTCAATTAAGCCAACTAAAGCACTACCTACAATCACCGCATCACTCACTTTAGCTACTTTGGCTGCGGATTTAGCATCCTTTATTCCAAATCCAACTCCAATTGGCAATTTAGTATATTTACGAATCTCTGCCATTTTATCTGTTAAAGAATCAATATCTAAATCAGCACTACCAGTTACACCTTTCACAGCAACATAATATACATAACCATTTGCTTTAGAACAAATATATTTGATTCGTTCTGGAGTTGTGGTAGGGGATAATAAAAAAATTGGTGACATGGCATTAGCACGAATAAAAGTTCTTGATTCAGTAGTTATTTCTTCAGGTGGAAAATCAACTCTTAAAATTCCGTCTACTTCTGCATTTTCTGCTTCTTGAGCAAATTTTTTATAACCCATGATTTCAATTGGATTAAGATAACCCATTAATACAACTGGAGTATCATTATCTTTAATTCGAAACTCTTTAACCATCTGTAATACTTTAACTAAAGTCATTCCTTGACCTAAAGCTCTTTCACTAGCTCGTTGAATAACCGGACCATCTGCCATTGGATCAGAAAATGGAATTCCCAACTCAATAATATTTGCACCAGCTTCCACCAGAGCGTGCATTAACGGCACTGTCAATTCTGGGGTTGGATCACCAGCAGTAATAAACGGAATAAGAGCAGTACGATTTTTTAACTTCTTGAAACAATTCCTAAGTCGGCTCATATTGTTATCCCTTCCAAATTGGCAACGGTATGAATATCTTTATCTCCACGTCCAGACAGATTCACAACAATAATTTGTTTTTTATCAAGATTTGGAGCAATTTTTTTACAATAAGCTAAAGCATGACTTGATTCTAAAGCTGGCATTATACCTTCAATTCTAGTTAAATCATGAAAAGCTGTTAAAGCCTCATCATCGGTTACGGCTACATATTCAACTCTTCCCGTGTCTTTTAACCAAGCATGTTCTGGCCCAACTCCGGGATAGTCTAAACCAGCAGAAATTGAATGAGTTTCAATAATTTGGCCATCATCATCGGTCATTAAATAAGTTCTATTTCCGTGTAAAATTCCCGGCTTACCAGCATTTAAAGGAGCGGCATGACGACCAGTTTTTAAACCTTCTCCGGCAGCTTCTACTCCATACATAGTTATATCTGTATTGTCCAAAAATGGATAAAACAGGCCAATTGCATTAGAACCACCGCCAACACAAGCAATCAGTACATTAGGTAAATGTCCGGCTAATACTTTAGTTTGCTGTCGAGTTTCACGACCAATAACTGCCTGAAAATCTCGTACCATAGCTGGATAAGGATGTGGCCCCGCTACTGTGCCAATTATATAAAAAGTATCATCAACATTAGCTACCCAATCTCGCATCGCTTCATTAAGAGCATCTTTTAAAGTTTTAGAACCAGATTCCACTGCTCTTACTTCAGCCCCTAATAAACGCATCCGATACACATTGATGGATTGGCGTTTAATGTCTTCAGAACCCATATAAACAGTGCATTTCATACCGAATCGAGCTGCAACAGTTGCTGTAGCTACTCCATGTTGGCCAGCTCCAGTTTCAGCAATTAATCTGGTTTTACCCATTCGTTTTGCCAATAAAGCTTGTCCAACTGCATTATTAATTTTATGAGCTCCAGTGTGATTTAAATCTTCTCGCTTCAGATAAATTTTGGCTCCACCCAATTGCTGAGACCAGCGTTTTGCATGATATAGTGGTGAAGGTCGGCCAACAAAATAATGTAAATCGTGATTTAATTCAGCCAAAAAATCAGAATCTGTCAAAGATTCTTCATAAGCAATCTGTAGCTCTTTTAATGGTTGCATTAATGTTTCAGCAACAAAAATTCCCCCATAAATTCCAAAATGACCATGTTCATCTGGTAACTTACGAGTATTTTTTATATTAAGTAAATTAGAAATTGGCATTTAAGACACCTTGCATAAATGCGGTTATTTTTTCCGCATCTTTTATACCTTTAGCGGATTCAACTCCGCCGCTTATATCAACAGCATAAGGCTGTAGTTTTGTTATAACTTGGGTTACATTATCTGCTGTTAGGCCACCGGCAACAATTATTGGTGTGGATAAATCAGTTGGAACCTGTTGCCAGTCAAATGTTACTCCAGTACCACCTTTGGTCCCTTTAACATAACTATCTAACAATAGAGCTTGAGCAGATGTATATATTTGAGTATACTGTTTTATATTAATATCAGGACGCATTCGCAAAGCCTTAATATAAGGTTTAGAAAAACCAACACAGTAATCAGGGGTTTCTTCACCATGAAATTGTAATACATCCAAAGATACATTTGCTAAAACATGCTGAACAAAATTAGGTTTAGCATTAACAAATAAACCTACTGTAGTTACAAATGGTGGTAATTTTTGAATAATAGCTTGAGCTTGAGCAATCTCTACTGCTCTTGGACTGTTGGCATAAAAAACTAAGCCAATTGCATCAACCCCCAAATCAGCCGCAAATATAGCATCTTGGGGGCGAGTGATTCCACAAATTTTAACTCTGGTATGTAACATATTATTTAATATTCTAGGCTAAATATACTAATTGTCAAACTTAATCATAATTCTGGTATAAATAATAGTCTTAAAATAAACAGATTTAACTTGAGCATCACGCATGTTTTTAACATAATTACAAGGATTTTTATAAGCAAAGGTTAAAAAACTTAAGGAACGTACATGAAATAATATACGCTCGGAATACAAGGTTCTCTTGTTTCGACTTGCAAGGAGACCTTGCAACTCCTATAAAAAAGATATTATCTCTTAATTGTTAAATTCTGAATGTTTTTCAATATATCAGGAAATTCCGCTAAAGTTTTTTCAATGTTAACTATGTCAAAATTTTTAGAAAATTTGAATAATTTATTGGCATAATTAAGTAAAAACTTAGAATTATGAGTGTTAGCCAATCCTTTTATTTGGTTAGCAAATTTCTCAACTGCATCTATTTCAATAACTCCGGTTATTTCAGATAATATAAGTTGCATTTCTTCTAAAATATTGATTAATATCGAAATGTCTGTAATATTTTTATCAACTAATAAACTGTTTTTAGAAGTTTTAGAAGTTTTTGTATGTTTTAAATAACGTGATAGTTCATTAAAAAGTTCCTGTATATTTATCGGCTTACATAAAAAACCATCAAATTTTTCTTTGTGTGTATCTATTGCTGAAGCAGTTAAAGCTATAATAGGAATATCAGCAGTATTAGGATTAGCTTTAAGCTTTTCAGTTGTTTCGTAACCATCCATTATTGGCATTCTTATATCCATCAAAATTATATCTGGATGATATTTCTCGGCAAAAATAATGGCTTGTTTACCATTTTCAGCTTCAAAAACCTCTAAATTATGTAACAATTCTCTAATAATATTACGATTGTATTTAATATCATCTACAATCAATACTTTCCCACCTATGAAATTAGTATTTTTCCAATTTGTAACTATTTTGTTATCTGATGGCTGTTCATTAGGAAGTGAAATTTCAACATCATGTAAGGTAATTTCAAAAATGCTACCTTTCCCAACTTGGCTATCAATAGAAATTTGACCGTTCATCATTTTAACTAAACGCTTAGTTATAGCCAAACCCAATCCAGTGCCACCATATTTTCTGGTGCTTTGTCCATCTTGCTGGCGGAAAGATTCAAATATTGTTTCTTGTTGATCTAGCGGAATACCAATACCAGTGTCAGCCACAGAAATAACTAAATCAATTTTATTAGAATCAGCATTATTGTCAATTTTACGGGAGCTAAGTTTGATATAGCCAATTTCAGTAAATTTAACTGCATTGCCAATTAAGTTTAATAATACTTGCCGTAACCTTATTTCATCAAATAATAATGCAGACGGTAAATTTTTATCAATATCAATAACAAACTCTAATCCTTTTTCTGCTAATTTAATCACAAAAATTTGTTGCAATTCAGAAAATATTCTATTAATATCAATTATTTCACGATTAATATCTAAACGACCTGCTTCAATTTTAGATAGATCAAGAATATCATTAATTAAAGTTAATAATGTTTTACCAGCAGTCTGAATCGAATTTAAATAACTTTTTTGTTTTTCATCGGTTACTAAAGAGGTTAATAACTCACTAAAACCAATCACTGCATTTAATGGAGTACGAATTTCATGGCTCATATTAGCTAGGAACTCACTTTTGGCCTGATTCGCAGATTCAGCTTGTTCCTTAGCACGTTTTAATTCAAATTCGGCTTGTTTATTTTCCGTTATATCACGATTACTTCCACGAAGTCCTAGAAAATTATTGTCATCACCAAATACTGGCTGACATATATGACTTATCCAACGAATTTCTCCACTTTTATTGATAATTCGAAATTCTGCAAAATGAGCATCTGTTTCTAAAATTTGAGATTTATGACACTGTTGATAATTAGAAAGATCATCAGGATGAATAATTTTTTCTAACAGATGTGGATTTATTTGAAATTCCTCGGAACGATAACCAGTTATGCGTTCACAAGAAGGGGATACATATAGTGGATTGTGGTTTGGATCGTTCCAATATTCCCAATTATAAGTAAAATCAGCTACAGTACGCAAACGTTCTTCACTGTCTCGTAAAGCTTTAACGGCGTATTTACGTTCGGTTATATCTCGAAATACTCCTTGTAAGATTGGTTTGCCTCCAATGTAAATTGTTGATGTTAAAATTTCCACTGGCACTTCAACTCCATCAGAACGAATTATCATATATTCCATCAATGTAACTTGATTATTTTGGGATAATTTACCGTATCTTATAAATTTCTCTTCGGTAATTTTATCCAACAAAACTGGATGTAATTCAGACAAATTAAGGCCAATAATTTCTTCATATGATTTAAGTAATAGTTTGGAAGCTGCTGGATTAGCATCAATTATTTTGTTAGATTTTTGATTAATTAAAAAAATAGCATCTGGAGTACCTTCAAACAAAGCTCGAAATCGCTCTTCACTTTCTCGGATTTTTTGTTCAGATTGTTTTTGTTCTGTTATATCAGTAGCTATGCTACAAACAGCATAAATATCACCTTTACTATTATTAAGTGGAAATTTGATTGAAATATAATTATGTAGTCCATTATTCTGTGGTATTTTTTCTTCAATTTTTATAAGCGATTGTTTGGAAATAACTTTTTTATCGTTAATAACGAAAATATCAGCCATTTCTTTTGGAAAAATATCATAATCTGTTTTACCAATTATCTGTTGATTAGAAATTCCAAATATGTCTTCATAACGCTTATTCACAAACAAATATCGACCAGTTGTATCTTTTAAAAAAATGACTGTAGCACTATTATTTAAAATTGCATGTAATTGTTCTTTGTTTTCTTGTAATTCTTGTTGAGCTTTTTTACGTTCAGTTATATCTTCAGCAACCTTGATAAAATAAGTAATTTCATTATCTGCATTTTTAATAGTTGAGATAGAAGCTGCTTCCCAATATAAAGTTCCATCTTTTTTTTGGTTACGAAATTCATTTCGCCATTCTTTACCACTTAAAATAACATTCCACATGTTGCGGTAAAATTCTTTAGTGTGCAGGTTGGATTTAAGAATACGTGGATTTTGTCCAATTGCTTCTTCTGCGGTATAACCAGTTATTTGGGTAAATTTAGGATTAACATATTCAATATTGCCTTGAACATTAACTATAACGGTAGAGCTTGGGATTTGCTCTATAATAATAGATAGTTTTTTAAATTGTTCTTCCGCTTTTTGACGAGTCCTAATTTCATGTTGTAGTTCATCTGTACGTTGTTGTAATAATAGTTCTAATTTATTTTCATGTTGAGGTCGCCAACGTAGTAAAATGCCAATAATAGCAATAATTACAATTAAACTAAATAGTTGAGGGATAATAATTATTTCTGAACGTATAAGAAAGTTATAGATATCTGTTGTTAAATAGCCTGATTGTGAAGTGTATAAAATTCCAAAATAAAAATTTTCAAATAACGAACGAGCTGATTCAATAATTAAAATAGTTAGTAAAATCGTATTATATTGCTGTAATCGTAATAGTTTTATACAAAAAAACAGTAAAAATGCCCATAATATAACTAATAACCAATATGTTATAGGAGTTAATAAAGCGAACAAATTCATGTTTTTAGCTGACCGGGTAGTTTAAATTATACTGAGTAAATTAAATTTGCGTAAAACAGAATGGAAAGATGACTAAGAACAAACTCGGTTAAAAATGATGACTGGAATATTAAACATCTTTCCTAAAATAAGTATATATACTAAGGACTTACGCATTGACAAAATAATCATTTTATGAATTTGTTAAAATACAAATAGTTATAAAAAATCACACTACTCATATAATTTATATATAAACTATATTTATATAGCTCTGTCATTCCCGTGAAAACGGGAATCTAGGAATCTTTGAGAGTACTAGATTCCCACTTTCGTGGGAATGACAATTAATTAGTTTATATTGCAACAAATGTATGATTTTAATATAATTCACACTTTATTATGTTTGTCAATGCGTAGTCCTATATACTTAATTAACTGAACTAACGCCGAAAGCTTTTATATTCCACCGATTTCATCGGTGGCTATTCACATTCAATCCTTTCAGGATAGTTAAAACAACCCCAACGAGGTTAAAATTGAATAGCCATAGGTGAAACCTAATGAAATCAAATTAATTAAAATACTCTCTGCGTCAATCATCAGTTATTTAGGAAAGATGTCTATTATTATGGCATTTCCACAAATATTTCGTATTGCTTAAGAATATTTTTACTTGTTTATAACATATCTTTAAAAGTTTGGCAATTTAAGGAGCAAAATTTAACTGCTCAATAGTTTTTCCAATGCTTCCCAAACTTTTTTCACTGATAAATCATTATAACAAATTAAATTAGCAGAACATTTTTTGTTTAAACATGGTGAACAAGGTACATTAGCTAATAAATGTTGTTGGTTATCGCCATATGTTCCAGTTTTAGCTGGTTGAGTGGCCCCATATAATGTTATTGAAGGTATAGATAACGCTGCTGCTAGATGAGCCAAGCCAGTATCAACTCCCACCACCGCTTGAGACTGTGCTAAAATAATAGCCAAATCATGTAAACTACCTTTAGGGATTAAACTAATATTTTTATGCACAGCAGCAATTCGTAACGCTCGTTGTTGTTCATCAGAATTGCCCCAAGGCACTTTTATATTTAATCCAACATCAGTTACCAGTTTGGCTAATTTAAACCAATTATCTTCTGGCCAATGCTTAGTTAACCAAGTTGTACCATGTAAAAATACTATTTGTTTATTATTGAGTTGTTGAGAAAAATGATTTTTTATTCCATATTCAGGTGGGGTATTTGGCAATTTATAATCTAAAACATTTGCAAATAATTGTCTAACTCTTGTAACAGCATGTTGATTTTTAAAAATATTATAACGTTTTTGATAAGCTACGCTGGCTAATGGTTCTCTAGCGGAATTATAATCTAAACCACAACGTGTTCCTGATGCCTGATAACTTAAAAAAGAACTTTTAATTAAACCTTGAGCATCAATAATTTTATCGTATTTATTTGAATTAAGCGTTTGTTTAAACTGATGCCAAGTACCATTTAAATAAGTTGTTAAAATTTGCTTACGCCAACGTCTCAATGCAACTGGTATAACATGTCTTATTGCTGGATGCCAAGTTGGTATCTCTGCAAACGCTTCTTCAACCACCCAATCAAATTGTAAATCTGGATAACGTTGTTTAGCATCGGTAACTGCTGGTAAAGTATGAATAACGTCACCTAAAGAAGAAGTTTTAACTATTAATATTTGCATCGTTATCTAAATTTTAAGTTACCAAATATTTAAAGATTTTGCAGTTAATTTTTGGAGTTGCAAGGTTCTTTTGCAAGTTGAAACAAGGAAACCTTGTACTCCATAGAAACCATATATTATTTTATACACGTTCCTTAAGCGTTAAGAATTAATTATTTTAAAAAAATGGAAATATTTAAAAAATTCAGTATTGAAGCAGCACATAGATTACCAAATGTTCCAGAAGGTCACAAATGTGGTCGTTTGCATGGTCATTCATTTCAAGTAACTATTCACATCTGTTCTCAGGTAGAACCAAATAGTGGTTGGGTTATGGATTTTGCGGATATTAAAAGTATCTTTAAGCCTTTGTATGAACAATTAGACCATCATTATTTAAATGAAATTATAGGTCTAGAAAATCCTACCAGTGAAAATTTAGCCATTTGGATTTGGCAACGTTTAAAATCAGAATTACCAACTTTATGTCAAATAACAATTCAAGAAACCTGTACTAGTGGCTGTGTTTATAGAGGTTAAAATTCAAACTCTATGATAAGGATGATTGTTTAACATGCTCCAAGCTCGATATAATTGTTCAGCAACTATAATTTTAACTAACTGGTGTGGCAAGGTCAACTTGGATAATGACCATTGTTGGTTAGCTCTTTGTTGACAAGCTAATGGTAAACCCTCCGGACCACCAACTAGTAATGATACCGTTGAATATTCTTGTAGCCAATAAGCTAATTTAGTCGATAGTTTAGGACTATCCCATATTTGTCCATGTTCATCAAGAGCTATAACCAAAGAATCAGAATTAACTTTAGCTAACATACGTTCTCCTTCGACATTTTGTAAACGAGTCAAATCAGAATTTTTGGTACGTTTTTGTAATGGTATCTGTATTAAGTTTAATCTATAGTTATTTGGCAAACGTTTAGCATATTCTTGAAAACCAGTTTCCACCCAAGTCGGCATTTTCTGTCCTACACAAATTAAATCAATATGCATATATAATATACCCTAAAGCAAATTAAATAATTGAAGTTACAAATAAACTATTCAAAATAGGAGTGCAAAATTCATTTTGCAATAAAATCTCGAATTTTATGTCCAACAATTGAAACTGTAAATTTATTCATTATTAACTTTAATTTTTTCAAAAAGATGAAGGAATGAATAATTATTTAAATTAAAATTATTTTATAGAATTCAAAATAAATCAATGTATTGTATAGTTATATTTGTACAAAAAAAAAATTTAATTAAAAAATTGTTGTTTAAATTTGTGATAAAAATTTGCGATTATTTAAAAAATCCACTATTCTATGGATCAAGATGTTTTATGCATCAAAATTTAATGTTGTGTTATTAATAATTACTTTGAAAATTATTATGACTTAATATTATGCAAAATTTTAGAAATATTTATAGAGGTTAGTATTAGGTATGAACCGTGGTACAGTAAAATGGTTTAACGACTCTAAAGGTTTTGGTTTTATCTCACCTGAAGATGGTAGCAAGGACATATTTGTTCATTTTTCCAGTATTCAAAAGGAAGGGTTTAAGACTCTCAATGAGGGACAACAGGTTGAATATGAATCAACTGATGGCCCAAAAGGTCCTCAGGCAACTAAGTGTTTTCCTATTTAAGTAAAAATTACTAACGTAATAAACCCATGATCTTGATAGATCATGGGTTAAAAAGAAAAATATATCTGATGTTTCACGTTTGCCGTCCCATTATCACCATCATAATCTAAATCAGTACGGATTCGTCCTGTATTCGGTTGCTCATCATCAGAATGAGATTCCAATATAACAGCTATATTTCCAGGAATATTTGTAAATCCAACAAAAAGTCCGTTACTGTCGCTTGATACTCCCATTAAACCACCAAACGCATTTTGTGGTTGTTGTTTCTGATTATCATCATAATTGATTAAATCACTGGAAACTTTCCCAACTATCTTAGAATAACGTAAGTGTAACCATAATAAACGAGATTCATGGCTATTGTCTGTTGAGTTAAAACTACCATCAATAGTTCCATCCCCATTACCAACATCAATTCCACTTTTAAATCGACTTGCTCCATCATCATCGCCGGGAAGTTGATGGTAATGTTCACGATAAAGAGTAATTGCTCTGGAAATACTACTAAAATTATTTTCGATATTTTTTATTTTAGCATTAGTTATAAGTTCAGTACCTTTAAGTACTGTTCCCATAACCAATCCTATAATTATAAACACAATAGCAATTTCAATTAAGGTAAAACCATTATTAATTTTCATTTCTTAAAACCTCAAATATGCAAAAAGGCGAACCATAGGCTCGCCTAAATAAATTATTATATGAAGTTAATTGCTTTATAAAATAAAAAATACATTGCGTATAAGATCATCATCACCCGTATAAGTTGCATCATCAGCTGTGTTATTAGCATCCTTACTAGCCCTAATGCTTCCAGTAGTAGGGTTTTCATTATCAGATCGTGATTCAAGTATACTAGCTATATCATTAGGGATTTTAGAAAATCCTATATAAGTCCTTCCTCCGGTAATATTTAATACGTTTTCGGAAGAAACCCCTGTAAGTCCACTAAAAGCATTGCCAGGTAAAGAATCATCGTCAAATTCACCATCTATTAACCCTGCCGAACGTAAATGAGTCCAAAACATTCCACTTTCATCATTTGTTTTAGGAGCAAGAGCAACTCCTTCAATATTTCCATCATTATCACCACCGGCTATTGTAGCTCCAAATCTAGCTTTAGTTTTGGTATCAAGATCATCTCCCGGTAAAGCTCGATAACGATCTTGATAACTATAAATTGCGGCGGTTATTCCACTAAAATCATTTTCTAGATTTTTAATTTTAGCATTTTTCACAATTTCTTGACCTTTGAGAACCCCGCCTAATAATAATCCAATAATTACCATAACGATAGCGATCTCTACTAGGGTAAAACCTTGTTGCTTATTCATTTAATTAACCTCCACGATTAACTTAAGTATGTCATATATTAATGTATAGCATATATTTAAAAATTATTTAACTTTTTCTAAAGCTAAAAGCTTTTCATTAAGAAATTTAATTTCCTTAGGGTCTGTCAATTGCCCACTAGCAAGCATTCCACCTACCACCAAACGAGCTTGCTCCAATTCTCCCATATCTTCTAAAATAAAAATTTGCATTTCTTTTGCCCATCTTGGCATGTTAGGAGTTGCATGAGCGGATATTGCCTGAGCATATTTTAAAGCTAAAGACAAATCCTTTAACCGATGTTTAGCAATCACTGTAACATGAGCCAACCATGACCATCTTTTATCTGGGTCAATAAAAAACTGTCGATAAACAAACTCCAACATTAAACGCTGTTTTTTAGAGTCCTCAATGCTAGAATACAAATGGCTTGCAGCTAATAATGGGTACTGATTATTAGGATCAAGAAGCAATATTTGTTCCAACCATTGTTGCAATTTGTTATAGTCAAGTTTTTGATAAGGTAAAAATCGTCCGGTTTGTATATCAAATGCTTGTAACCATAACATTAATATTTTAGCACTAACAATTTTATCCCCAAAACTAAGAATATCTAATAATCCAGATTGAGGTGGTGTAGTTAATTTCTTTATTTTTATATCAGGTGGAGGTAATTGATAATACCAAATAATCTGTCCCCCTAAACTTAATAGTAGCAATATTATTATTATTTTAGGAACATTCTGCACAGAACGTTGTTGCTCATTCATAAATTTTTTCTATATAAATCAAATAAACTCATGCTGATCAATAATGTAACATAAATAGTTGTTTGTAACAAAATTTCTATTAGGTTATTAAAATTACCAGTGTGATAAACTAACCATTCAGACTGAGTAAAATTTTCTAAATTGGGTAGTAACATGGCCAGCAATTCAATTAAACTATTAATAGTTTGATCTGCCCACGATTGTGAACTTGATAGTGAGCTTTGTGCCATTAATTGAATAGCATTGATGCTACGTGCCAATATATAAAATCCTAATACCATACTAAAAGCTTGAACAGTTTGGGGGAAAGTAAGTACACATAGTAAACTAACTGCTGTAACTATTATCAATTCACAAAATAGAGATAAACTCCATAGTCCAACTTGTGGATAAGGTACATAAATTAACAATGAAATGCCAAACAATATAGCTATGACTAAGGCAATTAATACAAAACCACCAAACTTACCAAGAAAATAACTACTACGTTGTAAAGGTAAAGATAACCACAAATATACAGAGTTATTATGAAATTCGTGTACCATACTTGTTATAACAAATAAACTAATTATATAGATTGCACTTAAACGCAAAAAAGCTGCTAACAAACTACTTTGGTAAGTGGCAGTTTCAACAATGGCTATTTGACCTATAAAAATGCTTAGTCCAAACCCAATAAATAACAATATAATGATAACCGCAAAAAATCGGGTACGTAAAGCTTCTAATGTCACTAATGTGGCGAGAGTAAAAATTTGTTTCATTTATCAAATAAATTCTAGGTAAACTAATAATGTTTTATAATTTAACTTCTATTCCACCTAAGCACGAACATCGTTTACTTGGTTTATTATTAATATCCTTACATGTTGTATTATGGTGGAATTTTTCTGATTTTCCAGAATTATTATTACGTATTGGGTTATTAATTCACTTTGGAATTTTCATTTTATGGCAACCTTTATGGAGCCGATTAAATACTCACGGTATAAAATATAAAATATTACTGATTATAGCAATTTGTATATTTTTAATTTTCCCAAATATATTTTTATTAATCTTTTGGCAAATTATATTACTAGGTTTACTGGGAGGACGTGATTTAGTTAAACCTATTGATAAAACAGTTAATTTAGTAGCAGTTATATTTTTAAGTTTGGAAATATTATTAATCGCTTTTAGTCGTTTGTTTATTGTTGATGGACTTATTCACGAATTTACAACCGATATTTGGTTTAAATATGGAGTACTGATTATTCCGTTTCTATTTTTATTCATTACAACTGATGACAGCCGTGAACATCGTTATTACATTAATTTTTTTCATGGTTTGACTATTGCAATGGTAATTGTAATTATAACTTTAGGCAGTTTAGTTATCAACTTAGCTAGTCATGTAATTATGCCACTGGCAATTTTTCAGATGGTATTGGCCACAGTAATTTTTATTTTAACAACAAGTTGGTTATGGATTATGTTGATTGGAGAAGAAGGAACTGAATCATTATGGACACGCCATTTATATAATATCGGTAGTTCTTTTGAACAGTGGATAGAACATTTAGCTCAACCAATTCATCACAAAAATTTAACTCCTCCAGAATTTTTACAGGCTGGTTTTGAGCAATTATTAACCTTACCTTGGATAACTGGTATTGCTTGGCATTCTCTATATGGCGAGAATATGTTGGGATGTGAAGCCCCTCATAAAATAGTTATCACAGTACAGTCAACTGAAATAACAGTTTATGCTCGTTATCGAGTTAGTGCCAGCCATGCTTTTCAAATTAAAATTTTAGTTCAATTATTAGAGTATTTTCATCAAACTAAACGCCGTGAAGCAGCTTTTGCTCAACAAGCTCATTTACAAGCTATTCATGAAACTGGAGCAAAACTAACTCATGACATTAAAAATTTGTTACAATCTCTACATGCTATAACATCAGCAATAGAAATATATCCACCTTCTAAGCATGATGATACTCAAAGATTGTTACAAGGTCAACTACCGCATTTAACCCAACGTCTTAAACGTACCTTGGATAAGTTACAAAAACCGGCTGAATTTTCTTATTCAAATGTACCAATTAATTTGTGGTGGAGTAATGTACAAGCTCGTTATCGTAAAAGTAAAATTGATTTTCATACTAATGTGGATGATGAAAATATTCTTATTCCAGAAGATTTATTTGATAACGTCACTGAAAATTTATTGCAAAATGCCTTAATGAAGCGTAAACGAGAACCAGAATTAAAAATTGAAGTTTCTTTATATATTAAGCAACGTAACTTACAATTAACAGTTTCTGATAATGGTAGCCCAATTCCAGATGGAATATTTAACGATTTGTTTAGCCAACCGGTCCCTTCTAAAGATGGATTTGGAATTGGTCTTTATCATGTTGTTAAACATCTTTCTCATACCGGTTATGATTTACAAATAACCGAAAATACTGCTGGCAATGTATGTTTTGAACTGACTAGTACTGAACAGTTTTAATTGTGAATAACTTATTGTTAATGAAAAAGCATTAATAATTAACCATTTTTAATTCACTTATTTACAATTAAAAAGATTTTAATTTAAGCATTATTACATAAAAAATATGTCTGAAGAAAATAAATCTCAACAATTACAACTTCGTTATGAACAAACAACTGCCTTGTACGCTTCTCAATTTGTCATAAGTACCAATGGTGAAGAAGTCATTATTAACTTTTCTTCCGGAGGATTGCCTGATAAAGAGACAGCTTATTTGCCAGTACACACAAGAATTGCTTTGACCGCTACTGGAGCTAAAAATTTAGCCAATTTAATTAATCAAGCTCTGTCTGAAAGTAATAAGGTAATTGTTTCTAATTCAACAAACAAAGTTATCCATTAGTTAATACGTTTTCAAGCTCATTTGGCTTAATTTAATGCAATTCAATATACTTAAATGTCATGGTTCTGGAAATGATTTCATACTTATTAATGAATATGAAGAACTCCTGTTTACCGAACAACAACGTGTTATTTTATCAAAACTGTTCTGTAATCGGAATGGTATTTTAGGGGCCGATGGAATTTTATTTTTTCAAAATAGCAAAACTGCTGATGGTAAAATGCGAATATTTAATTCCGATGGTTCAGAGGCTGAAATATGTGGTAACGGCTTAAGATGTGTGGGGAGATTTGCTTGTGAACTGTTCAATAAAAATTCGGTTTTGATTGAAACTTTAAAAGGTTTTTCTCAAGTAATTAAAGATACTAATATTTATCAATCAATACCAACTTATCAAGCTGAACTTAATATAATTTCATTAGCTAGTAAAGATATTCCTATATTAATTGATTCAGACACATTGATAAATCAACCATTATTCACAAATGATTTACTGTTAACTGCTGTTAGTATGCCAAATCCACATTTGGTAGCTATAGTCAATGACATTAATGATTCCGAATTAGAAAAAATTGGTAAGCTTGCAAATCAATTACCGAACAAAATCCCTGATGGTACTAATGTTAACTTTTGCAAAATTATAGATTCTAATTCAATCTATGTTAGAACTTATGAAAGAGGAGTTGGTTTAACTAATTCATGTGGGAGTGGTATGTCAGCTTCTACATTAGTTACTTGTTTATTAGGCTATAATTCATTTAATGAACCAATTAATGTTTATAATCATGGTGGCCTAGTTATTTGTACTCCTAAACTGATAAAAAAAGATAAATACTCAGTGTTCTTATCTGGAAATGCTACATTTGTTTTAAGTAATTCCATTAAATTTGAATTTTCAAACTTGGATAACATTATTCAATATTTTGAAAAAGTTTTTGTAGATGAAATTCAAAATTACGGTAGGTTCATTGAATACTCAACACAATTTCAAGGCAAATTAATTTAGGTTGTATTTTTATGAATTGGTATGGTTTATACACTTTATTTGGTAAAGAAGTATGGCGTTTTACAAAAGTTGGAACCCAAACAATTTTGGCTCCAATTGTAACTGTTCTACTCTACTTATTAGTATTCGGTTCTGTATTAGAAGAACATATTGAAGTCTATGCTGGAGTTAATTATATCGCTTTTCTTATTCCAGGTTTAATAATGATGAGCATAATTCAAAATGCTTTTGCAAATAGTTCATCTAGTTTATATCAATCCAAAATGACTGGTAGTTTGGTATTTATATTATTACCACCTTTATCAAGTTTTGAATTTTATTTAGCTTTCACTACAGCAGCTATTTTACGAGGTTTAGTTGTTGGAGTTGGAGTATGGATTGCGACATGTTGGTTTGTTATTTTACCAGTACATAACATTTGGATATTATTAGCATTTGCTGTATTGGGTAGTTTAGTATTAGGGGCATTAGGACTAGTTGGAGCTTTGTGGGCTGATAAATGGGATCACATTTCTGCTTTCCAAAATTTTCTGATTTTGCCACTTACCTTTTTAAGCGGAGTATTTTATCGTATAGATACTTTACCGGAACTTTGGGAAAAAATTTCTTATTACAATCCATTTTTCTATATGATTGATGGTTTTCGTTATGGTTTTTTCGGGATTTCAGAAATTGCGATAAGTATAAGTTTGTTTGTTGTTATGATATTTGCTGTTATTGTTAGCTTATTTAGTTTATGGTTATTGCATATTGGTTATAAAATTCGATATTAATAGCCAAAAATTATAATGTAGGTTGGGTTAGTTTATTGAGCATAGCAAGATAACGTAACCCAACAATCAATTAAAATATAAATATTAAATTCTTAACTTAATGGCAGTTAACGAAGATACTGGAAACGAGAAAAACCATTTTATCAATGTCGTAATTTATACTGTACACTGACATAACTTGAACTTTTTTTAAGGCCATTTCATATAGATGTCGGGTTACGTTATTTTACTTTGTTAAATAATCTAACCCGACCTACAAAAGTTAAATTTATTACCGTATCGAGTATATAAAAAACCTTAAAGGACAAACATGTGTGGAATTTGTGGAGAATTAAGGTTTGATGGTACTAGCCCAAGTTTAGATATTTTGTCTAATATGATGGCTAGTCAAGCAAAACGTGGTCCAGATGACAGTGGGCATTTTATCAAAGGTAATATTGGACTTGGACATAGGCGACTAGCAGTTATTGATTTATCTAATCATGCTCATCAACCGATGGTAGAGCAAAATTTAGCATTGGTATTTAATGGTACTATATATAACTATCCAGCTTTGCAACGTGAATTAATATCATTAGGACATGTATTTAAATCTTATAGTGATACCGAAGTTATTCTGAAAGCCTATAAGCAATGGGGTGAAAACTGTGTCACTCATTTACAAGGTATGTTTGCCTTTGCGATTTGGGATGGTAATAAACTGTTTTTAGCTCGGGATCGACTAGGGATTAAACCGTTATATTTAAGTCAGACTCCAAATAGATTACGATTTGCTTCTACGCTACCTGCTTTATTGACAACCTGTGATATAGATACCAATATTGACCCAGTAGCTTTACATCACCATTTGACTCTACATGCTGTGGTACCAGCTCCATACACTATACTGCAAGGAATACGCAAATTAGCTCCGGCCACGACTTTAACTTTTTCTCTCCAACAAAAAAATCCAACTTCCAAACGCTATTGGCAATTACATTCGCAGCAGCAAAATTATACTGATAATCAATGGATTGAAGCTACCAAATCAACTTTACAAACTGCGGTTGATAGTCACTTGCATATTGCTGATGTACCGGTTGGTGTATTGTTATCTGGTGGTTTAGATTCAAGTCTATTGGTTGGTTTGTTGGCTAATAATGTTAAGGATTTATTAACTTTTTCCATTGGTTTTGAAGATGTTCCAGAAGAACAAGGTAGTGAATTTGGATATTCAGATCAAGTCGTTGCTCGTTATAATCCTTTGCATCATCGTTACACAATTCCCAACGAACAAGTTTTAACTAGATTACCAGAAGCTATAGCCGCCATGTCAGAACCAATGGTTGGGCAGGATGCAGTAGCATTTTATCTATTGGCTGAAATAGTTTCTAAAACGGTTAAGGTAGTGCAAAGTGGACAAGGAGCAGATGAGGCTTTCGCTGGTTATTTTTGGTATCCATTGATGCAAGCAGCTCAAGGTAACAATTTAGAACGTTTTCAACCTTATTATTTTGACCGTTCTCACAGTGAATTTTTGCAAACTGTTCATCCTGATTATCATGGTGAAGATTATACTTCGCAGACAATAGATAATTTATTAGCAACAGATAAAGATGGTAGTTTTTTAGATAAAGTGTTACGGATGGATGTCACTACATTAATTGTTGATGATCCGGTTAAACGAGTGGATAATATGACGATGGCTTGGGGTTTAGAGGCACGAGTACCATTTTTAGATCATAATTTGATTGAGTTGGCAGCTTCCATTCCAGCCAGTTTGAAATTGCAGGAAAATGGTAAATATCCATTGAAAGCTATTGCTAGAGATTTATTGCCGAGTTCAGTGATAGATCGTCCTAAAGGTTATTTTCCTATGCCGGCTTTAAAATATGTTCGGGGGCCATTTTTAGAATTTATGCGAGAAGTATTAAATTCATCTATTTGTCAGCAAAGACAATTATTTCAACGTAGTTATGTTGATAAATTATTAGCAGCTCCAGAACAATATATGACTCCTTTGCAAGGTAGTAAATTATGGCATTTGGCATTGCTGGAAAAATGGTTACAAGTGCATGGATTGTGATAAGTTTAAGGCAAGCTGATTATCTACATTATTGAAATTAAGTGGATAACATACTTTTGTTGCCAACCAAAGTTTATCTATTTTCCAATCTATAGACTTCATAAAAATACATTCGTGTGAAACCTGCGAGGTTTTGAAAACTTCGTAGGTTTATAAGTGAAATTATTTATCTGAAAAACCATATCAAAAAACTTTTTCTCCTTTAAAACGAGGAAATTTATTTTCTTGCCAATCATTTTGTAAAATGTAATAATAAATAACTTTAAATATTTTAGTGTTTTAAGTTAAAATGTACATTTGATATACTTTATCACGGAGAAGTTAATATTATGTCTGATACCAAAATTTACCTTGATTTATCTGAAGAAATTCAACAATTGTTTGCTGATAATGAAATTGATATAGCTAACGTTTTACAAGATGATAATGTTGAAGTAAGCAGTGTTACTGTGGGCGTGATGCCTGAAGAATCTGAAGAAGGTGCTAGAAATAAAGATTTAGTGCCTATTATTTTGGCGAGCAGTGCATCTGTGGCAGCAATTGGCTTTACAATCTCAAAAATATTAAACACTCTCAAACCATCGGGTAACAATACTGCGGATACATTTGTGGTGCGATTTAGTTTAAAAGATGGTTTATTTATGAAATTTCATTCTGAAGTAAAAGGTGAATCTGCTTAACTTAAAAGAGCATTAATAATGGGAAATAAAGCATTTTTGATAGGTGTCAATACACATGGTTTGCAGTATTCAGAAAATGATGTTGAATTGATGGATAATTGTTTGACAAAACATGATTATGAGATCATTAAACCTTATCATAAAGAAAAACGTTCTATATTGGAAAAATTTGATGAAATGCTCAATAAATGTGATAAAACTGATACTGTTATCTGTTACTTTTCTGGACATGGCTTGCTTTCAAAAGGTAAGCTATGTTTAGTGCTTGATGAAACACAAGTTAATAATAAAATAAGGATAAGTGAAATAACTGAACCTCTTGAAGATTGTCGTGCTACCAATAAACTGATTATTTTGGATTGTTGTCATGCAGGTGCTGCATCTTCAAATTTACAATTGAATTTGTCGGAAGCATACCGTGTTTTGACTGCTAGTACTCGCTTAGAAAGAAGTAAGGAAATTGATGAATTTAAAGCAGGTTTTTTAACTTATAAACTTAATCAAGCACTTGCTAACTTAACAGAAATTAATATTGGCCAAAAAGTTACCATCAACAGACTTTATGAATGGTTGGTGGAGGAAGCTAAACAACATAATGCAAGACATTCTATCCAAGTACCTATTCCTAATTTAATGGGTAATGCCAAGGCTAATTTTGAAATTGCAACTTGTAGTGGTGGTTGTGAAATAGTTGCTGCGACTGAAAGTTTTTCCGAGGTGACAAATAATAATAGTTCTAGTAATTTAAAAGACAAACCAAGTGTTACAAAACCAATTTCTTCTGTTAAGTTAAAAAAGAAAGCTAGACTTGAAAAACATTTAGAAAATTTAAGCAAACGTTATGATTTAGTGTCTAATCAACGTGAAGCCACTTTAAATGAAGGGGATAAAATTCCTCTTGATGCCTTGATTGAACAATTAGAGAAAGAAATCGAACAAACTGAAAAGGAATTAGAGCGATTGTAGCCGTTTATAGCTTTTCAGATAAATATTTTAGCCAAGAGACCTGACAGGTTTTTAAAACCTGTCAGGTTTGAATAAAATTTGAAACAATGAAAAATATTAGTGATAACCTCCGAAAATTGTTGAATCAGCAAAAAATTTTAGTTGTACCAGCTTGTTTTGATGCTTTATCAGCCAACTTAATAGAAAAGGCAGGTTTTTCAGCTACTTTTATGAGTGGATTTGGTGTTTCTGCGGCTAAACTTGCTATGCCTGATACTGGCCTGATTTCTTATGGTGAAATAGTTGAACAAGGGCGTAATATTTGTGCAGCTACGTCTATACCAGTGATGGGAGATGGGGATACTGGTTATGGTAATGTTTTGAATGTTAAACGTACTGTACAAGGTTATGCTCAAGCTGGTTTTGCTGCTGTGATGATTGAAGACCAAATATGGCCTAAACGCTGTGGTCACACCAAAGGTAAACAAGTTGTAGACCGTGCTGAAGCTTTGGCACGCATTCAAGCTGCTGTTGACGCACGAGAAGAAGGTAATGATATTCTAATAATTGCTCGTACCGATGCCCGTGCAACTCATAATTTGGATGAAGCTATTGAAAGAGCAATAAAATTTGTTGAACTAGGAGCAGATATTAATTTTGTGGAAGCTCCTGAATCTATTACAGAAATGAAAACTTATTGTGAATCAGTACCCGGAGTTAAAATGGCTAATATGTTGGAAGGTGGCAAAACTCCTTTTTTACCACCATCTCAATTGCAAGATATTGGTTATGGTATAGCTGCTTATCCATTAACTTTGCTTAATACGGCAATACATGCAATGCAGCAAGCTCTAACAACTCTTGGCACTGAACAACATCCAGAACCTGTCCTGAGTTTTGAGGAAATTAAAGAGATAGTAGGATTTAATAGTTATTATGCGGAAGAGGAACGTTATCAAACTTAAGTAAGGAATGTGCATAAAATAATATATGTTTTCTTATAGTTTTCGGAGTACAAGGTTCCCTTGTTTCGACTTGCAAGAAGACCTTGCAACTCCTATACAGTTGACGAAGTTATTTCATACACATTCCTTATTATGCAATGTTGATAACTAAAAATTAAAAAATATATTGTTTTTTTAGTTCCTTATTTAAAGATTAAATTTGGTCGTTTTTTTATGGAAGGCTGCCGCTTTGAAAGCTATTGGTAATATTTCGACATCTGTCATTACCTTAAGTTTATAGCTTTAACATCCCCAATAGAATATTGACATTAACTCATTAATGTGATTGAATATATGAAAATTTAAATAACGGAGTAAATAATGGCAGAAGAAACTTTATATGATTCTGCACCGGCTATGTTTCGTAATAGCCCATTTTGGTTCACAATATATCTTATTATCCCAATAGTTGGATGGGTTGTACTATTTTTTTGGTGGCCACAAGTTAAACAATTTTGGGTTGTATTAGGATTTGTTGTCCCATTATTTGGATTGCTTCCACTTTTATTTTGGTGGTTACAAGTAACCAATACCAGACTTACGGTATCAAACGAAAGAGTTGCTTTTAGAAGAGGTATTTTATCTAAAAATGTAAGAGAAGTTTTCTTATCAGATATTCGTAGTGTAGAAATAGATCAAAGTGTTGTACAACGAATTATGGGAACTGGTCGCGTAGAAATATCAAGTGCCGCTTCATCTGATGCCGAAATAATAATTGATGGCATCCCAGATGCTTACAAAGTCAAAAAAATTATAGATGAGCATCGTCGCCGTCTCAAAAAATAAAGTGAAAAGTGAAAAGTGAAAAGTGGAAAACTCTTTTAAATTTAAAAAAATTAAATTCTAAATAGTTTAACAGTTACATTTTTCACTTTTAGTTTTTAACTTTTAACTTTTGTAAATAATCATATTTCAGTCATTAAATCACGCACCTTAGTACGACTATTTTCCAGATTAACCGGCTGTCCTTCTTTAACTAAATACAATAAACAAGCATCAATCATATCATTGTTCAATATCTGCAATTGACTTTCGTAATTACTTTCATTCAAGTTATGTTTTTCTCCAAATAGAGCAATATAAATTCTAGCAACTGATTTCATATCAGTCGCCCGCTCATCAAAATATTTAAGTAATCTTGAGACCAAGTATTTCTCTTTGGCATTTGATAATACTTCTAAAGCATTACCTTGATTGGCACGACTTAATGATAATACTCCTCTACTAACTCTTTGGAAAAATTCAATATTTTGGTCAGAGGCAAATGTTATAACAGTTAATACATGCTGTAAATGTTCTTCAGCTATTTCTTGTAAAACTTTCGCTATTAAATCATGTACTTTACTTGTATAACCTAGTGACTCGTGTAATTTTAATAAGCCATTGATTTGCACAAATTTTTTTAAAGAATCATCTGCTTTCTGTTGTAATTGTTTATGTTGTCCAGGATTTAGCTTTGAGTAGATGAGCGACAAAATTTCAAATCTTTGTTGCACTGATATTTTATCAGAAAAAACATGATTTATTAATGCTGATTTGCAAGTTCCTAAACTTAAACGTAACAATTCTTTACTTTCTGCAACTAAAGTACGATCCCTCGCTCCTAAAAGCTCTATAATGGGCGACCAATTATCCAAAGACTGACATTCCTTTAAAGCTCGTAAGGCCGCAATTTTCATGTCTTTATCTGATGAATTTAATGCTTTGATAAGTAATTCTTTGTGAGGTTCCAGTTGACCTTCAAGCATACGAATAAAAGCAGTAAATGCGGCTAACCGAATTTTATTATTAGTATCTTCTAAAAATGGCAATACTTTACTGCTGTAATAGGAATGGCGTAATTCTCCTAAAGCATATAAATAAAGAGCAACATCTTCTGGTTCTTGGCTCCGTTGTAACCGAGATAAAATTCTTCTTTCAATGGAATCTTTGTGTTGATAGTTAGGATGTTTATGTAAACATAGACAAGCTTCCACAAATACCTTAGTATTTCTGTGTATTAATAATTTTTCAATTGTATCATTAAAATCAATTAATTGGAATTTAGCTAAATTTTTTAAAATTAATGGCAATACATCAGCGTCTTTTTCCGTTTGTAAAGCCTCAACCAAATAATTAACACTAACATTTGACTGTGGTAAAGCAGCTAAAGTATTGATACAATGTTCTTTAATTTTAAATACTTGACTTTTGAGCAGCAAGTCACCAACTTGGCCAATAAAATAACTTAGTCTTAATACTCGAATCATTTCTAAAGCTGCAACTACATGGTATGGGTCAACACTACTCAATTTTTGTTCAATTACTTGTTTTAAACTATTATTACTCCAACCACTTAATTTGACATCAGTTTGTCGACTAAATAACTCACGATTAAGTAAGCCAAACACTCCTTTATTATAAGCCGCCCATTGCGGTAAAGCTGCTAAAATACCCAATATTGAAACAACAAGAGCAACTAATGGCAATAAATAATGCAATTCATCTTTAGGAAACAAAGATTGTATTATGGTAACATTATTATCACCGGTGATTAAAATTAAAAAAACTCCCACTGCTACTGTTGATATTGGAAATACAATACCATTAAGGAAAGCTTTATTAACTCCCCATTGATTAGGAGGAATTGCATTGAATAACAAATTATTGACCGGAGTTCGCAAAGCACCACGCATTTCTTGGTTAACAAATTGAGTGAAAACCCCCAGGACCAACATGATAGCAAAACTATTAGAGAAAGGTTCTTCAACTTGATAAAAGAATATAAATAACGCCAATGACATAATTGCTGCTAATGCTGGATAAAGAACATTACTGGCTCCAACCCCTAATTTCATTATAATGCGAGAGGTTAAA
Organism: Candidatus Halobeggiatoa sp. HSG11; assembly: GCA_030378105.1. GTDB lineage: Bacteria > Pseudomonadota > Gammaproteobacteria > Beggiatoales > Beggiatoaceae > DRQV01. The sequence continues at coordinate 25,983 of JAUCGL010000057.1, forward strand.
AATAATTGAATGAATAACCATGCTAAATTGGCAAACACCTCATAAGTAGCAAAAAATGTAGCTCGTTGAGTATCATCTTGAAATATTTCGTAATAAATAATAGTTTGATAATGATATTCTAAAACTTTACTTGCAATAACAAATAACATTAAGCCTAATGACATATAAATCATTAGTTTGGAACCAACAATATATTTAAAGGCTACCATTATTTCACTTAAAGGATTACTTTTAGATTGAGAAGCATTTGATTGTAGTAGACTACCAACTCGAATTGGACTAAAACGAGCATTGATAACTCTTAATAGCCAATATGAACCTATGCAGGATGCACCTAATATTGCTACTAAATTTTGTGGTTGGATGTGGAAAACACTTAAGAATACAAGTAGGGTACTGCCACCTAATACTCCTCCAATAGGAAAACCAGCATTAATGATAGGGGTGACTCGTTTAACTTGGACGGCAGTGAAATAAGAAGCAACAAAGCTGCTGATATGGATGTTTACTAGAATATAGAAAAAGAAGAAACCGACAAAAAATAATCCATATACCCAATCTTGTTCTAACCACCAATTATCTTTTAAAATAAATAGTAACTGAGCAATGATTGAAAATACAGCAGTGGCTATTAAAAAAAAACCTAAAATTTCTAAACCACTAGCTCTTTTAGTGTAATGGGCATATATTGGTGAACCAGCCATTACAGATAAATCAATGAATACAAACATTAAAGGAAGAGTTTCACCACCCATTTCCCCTACCAATAAGGTCATACCTATACTGCGAGCAAAACTTGCCCCAAAGGAAAACACCAATAAAACTAGGAAGAAATAGAATACTCCATCTCGTTCATTAGGTTTAATGGATAATAGGTTACCTAGAAAACGTGCTATCATAAATTAGGCAAAATTATTAATTGTCACAATTTAGTTTTTATCAAGAACCATTCCACGCATACGGCTTATCAATACTTTGATAAAACCAAATGCAATAGCTGGGTATTCATGAGCTAATTGTTCCATATCGTTACGTTCAATAACTAAAAATATGCAAGAGCCAATACACCTAGCAGTAGCAGTACGAGTTTCAGCATCAAACAATGCTAATTCACCTAAAAAATTGTTCTCTTTTAATGTTGCTAAATGTTTTTCTTCACCATCTTTATTTTTTTTAAGAATCATTACTTCGCCAGCAACAACAATAAATAATCTATCTCCAATATCTCCTTCGTAAAATAATGTATGTCCATCCTCATATGCCTCCTCACTAGCAATAGTTGAGATCATATGTAGGTCTTCGGTTTTCAACATCGAAAACAAAGGAACCTTATTGAGAACAATGATTTTTTCTAGTGGGATCATCACGCCAGCTTCAAAAAAAACCGCAAGAAAACCCCCGAACAATATTCGGGGAAGAGTTACTCAAGAAAACTTTAATAATTAGTTCTCTTAAAATATAGAAGATATAATTATCGGCTAGTATTATAAATACTTTATTCATAATATTA
>JAUCGL010000058.1 GCA_030378105.1 Candidatus Halobeggiatoa sp. HSG11
AAATTACTTTTTAATTTGTAAGCCAAAATTGCTAAAATTAAAAACTAACGGTCTATGTAGGATGCAATGCAAAATAAATTGCATAAAATACGGTTTGCTACACCTTAAAACTTAATATGAGTGGTGTAATCGGTAAATTTATCACATTCTATATTAAGATAAACTGTTTTATGTAACATCAGATAATTAAGTTATATTTTATAAAAAATTATATCAAAAAACATTGTAATGGCATAATTTAATTATACCGTACAGTTAGAATAGGGTTATATAAAAAATATGTCAGATAAAGAACCATTAAATATTTTAATTGTTGACGATAACAAAAATAATCTGTTTACTTTACATACTCTGATCAAGGAACATATTGAAGCAGAAATATTTGAAGCTGATTCAGGTGTTGAAGCGTTACAAATCATTTTACAGGATCAGATAGATTTGATCATCCTTGATGTGCAAATGCCGGGAATGGATGGTTTTGAAACCGCAAAATTAATCAGATCAAGAAAAAGAAATCGTCATATTCCGATTGTATTTTTAACAGCAGCTTATAAATCTGAAGATTTTAAACAAAAAGGTTTTGCTGTTGGAGCGGCTGATTATTTAACCAAACCAATAGACACTTCACAATTAATAACTAGAATTAAATCATATATCCGCTTCATTGAACAAGAGCGGCAACATAATAAAGAATTAGGCCAAAAGGTTAAAGAACGAACTGCTGAATTTTTCGAGGCTAATGAAAATCTTAAACAAGAAATTACCGAACGTAAACAAATTGAACAGGAATTGAAAAAAACTCATGACGAGCTAGAACAGCGAGTGCAAGAACGCACTGCCGAATTATCTATAATTAATCAACAATTAACAACAGAAATCAATGAACGAAAACAAATAGAAACTGCTTTAGAGCATTTAAGTCATCAAACTCAACAAATTTTGGAAAATGCTGGTGAAGGTATTTTTGGTCTTAATTTGCAGGGAGAAACTATCTTAGTTAATTCTGCGGCAGCCAATATGTTGGATTATAAAGTTGATGAATTGATTGGACTTGAACAACATGAAATTATTCATCATTCTCGAAAAGATAATACTCCCTACCCATCTGAAGAATGTCCTATTATTAAGGCGTTGCAAAATGGTAATAGTTATCATTGTGATGATGAAGTATTTTGGCGTAAAGATGGAACTTGCTTTGCTGTTGAATATATGACCACTCCAATCATAGAAAACGATGAAATAACCGGAGCAGTTGTTACTTTCCGAAATATAACAGAAAGAAAACAATATGAAGCAGTTTTGCAAGATGCCAAAAATACCGCAGAAAATGCTAGAGCCGTTGCAGAAGCTGCTAATCTTTCTAAAAGTCAATTTTTAGCCAATATGAGCCATGAGTTGCGAACTCCTTTAAATGCCATTATCGGCTATAGCGAAATGTTAAAGGAAGAAGCGGAGGATTTAGGACAAGATGACTTTGTACCTGATTTACAACGAGTTCATTCAGCCGGTAAACATTTGTTAGGACTTATTAACGATGTATTAGACCTGTCTAAGATCGAAGCTGGTAAAATGGATTTACATCTTGAAACTTTTGATTTAAATACAGTTTTACGTGAAATAGAAAATACTATCCAGCCACTGGTAGAAAAACGTGGTAATACTTTAACAGTTAGATGTGACGGTAACATTGATCAAATTCATGCTGATATAACTAAATTTCGTCAGATTATATTAAACTTACTTGGCAATGCCACTAAATTTACCGAACAGGGACTTATAACTGTAGAAGTATCTCACCAAACTCAAGATGAAGACTGGATTCGTATTTGTGTAACTGATGATGGAATCGGTATGACTCCTGAACAGCAAGAAAAATTATTTCAGCCATTTACTCAAGCAGATGCTTCAACAACTCGTAAATATGGCGGAACTGGTTTGGGTTTGACCATTACCAAAAAATTTGTTGAGTTGATGGGTGGAAATATAAGTTTAATAAGTGAATTTGGGCATGGCAGTATGTTTAATATCACGTTGCCAATCGTTGTCACCGAGTTAACAATTAAAGCTGAAGAATTGTTACAAAAAGAAGAAGGGATAGTTTTAATAATTGATGATGACAGTGTGGTACGTGGTTTATTGAAGACTTATTTAACTCAACTAGGTTATGCGGTTGCTTCTGCGGCTGATGGTAAAGAAGGGTTGAGATTGTCTAAAAAACTTCGCCCAGATGCTATCTTATTGGATGTTAAAATGCCGGGCATAGATGGTTGGAACGTGTTATCAACTCTCAGACAAGACCCATTATTGACAGACATTCCAGTTATTATGACATCAGTAGAAAATAATCATGGTTTTGCACACGAAGCTACTGATTATTTGGTTAAACCGGTTGGTTATGAGCAATTAACTGGAGTATTTGAAAAATATCATATTGGCGATAATTCTCAAAGTTTAATTATGGTTGTTGAGGATGATATGGTTATTGGTGAAGTTATCTCTAGTATGATTAAAACTGCTGGTTGGCGAGTTTTTCGGGCTGAAAATGGTGAAGTAGCGTTAGAACATATGGATAACAAAAAACCAGTGTTAATTTTATTAGATTTGGTCATGCCAGTGATGAATGGTTTTGATTTTCTGACTAATTTACGCAAAAAAGAAAAATGGGATTCCATTCCAGTAGTTATCTTAACATCAACTCATCTTTCTCCAGAAGAGCAAGCCAAATTACAAAATAATAATGTGGAAACTATTTTACAAAAAGAAACTTACGATAATGATGATCTGTTGGAACATATAAGTGAACTGATTGCTAAATTTAAACCAAATTCAGAAAAAACTTTTTAGTTTGAATGATTTGCTACCCATCTAGTATCATCATCAATCAGAGTTTCTTGTTTCCAAAACGGTGCTTTAGCCTTTAATTCTTCAATTAAAAAACGACAAGCATCAAAAGCTGGAGTACGATGCCCGGCCCAAGTTGCAACTAATACAATATTATCTCCGGGCAATATTTCTCCTACCCTATGAATTATAAGTGTATCCAAAATATCCCAACGCTGTAAGGCTATATCACTTATTTGTTGCAAATATTTTTCGGTCATATTTGGGTAATGTTCTAAAAACATGGATTTCACAGTGTCACCGACATTATAATCACGCATTGTGCCTATGAAAGTTGCGGTAGCACCAAATTTACCAGCTTGCAGTTCATGATTTTGTAAATATTTCCAAGGGTTAAATTCATTTTCTGTTATCTTAACTAACATTTCAACCTCCAGTCACCGGTGGAAAAAATGCCACTTCATCACCATCTTTAACTATGGCATTTTGGTTAGTGTATTCCATATTAATTGCTATAAGTACATGATTAGGTAATGGAATACCATCGCAAACTTGGTTCCATATTTTAGCAATAGTTAATTTTTCACTGGTTTCAATTTGAATTTCATTTTTGCCAACTTCTTCTCGTAGGCTTGCGAAGAATTTGATTTTTATCATGAGTTAGTATTTTTTTTAAAAACTTTTGGGGGGATTAATATGAAATGGGAGTTATTTGGCTGGGGGACCAGGATTCGAACCTGGGTTGATGGAGTCAGAGTCCATAGTCCTACCACTTAAACGATCCCCCATTTAATGAAAGTGAAAAATTAAAAGTTAAAAGTTAAAAAATTCTGTATGCATAAATATATACATAATATTTTTAGTTTATCACTTTTCACTTTTCACTTAAAAAAATCTTAACGTTTTGAGTATTGTGGACGCTTACGAGCTTTATGTAAACCAATCTTTTTACGTTCAACTTTACGAGCATCACGAGTTACAAAACCAGCTTTACGTAATGCACCTCGGAAACTTTCATCGTATACCATTAAAGCTCTAGTCAATCCATGTCTTATAGCACCGGCTTGACCAGTATTACCGCCACCAGTTACTGTAACATAAATATCAAAAGTGTCTTCTCTGTCTACTATTTTCAGAGGTTGACGTACTACCATTCGAGCAGTTTCACGCCCAAAATATTCATCAAGTGGACGAGCATTAACAGTTATTTTACCTTCTCCGGGACGAAGAAATACTCGAGCGGTAGAGCTTTTACGTCGCCCAGTACCATAATATTGTTCTGTCATAAAATTAAATTTTTAAAGTCAATGGAATAGGTTGTTGAGCTGTATGTTCATGTTCTGCACCAGCGTAAACTTTTAATTTACGAAACATATCCCGACCAAGTGGTCCTCTAGGTAACATACGCTTAACAGCTAATTGGATAATTTTTTCTGGCTTTTTTTCTTGTAATTTATCGAAACTAATTGATTTAATACCACCAGGATAACCACTATGATGATAATACATTTTATCAGTTCTTTTACGTCCAGTTACTCGTACTTTTTCGGCATTAATAATAACAATATAATCGCCAGTATCTACATGTGGTGTATATTCTGGTTTATGTTTACCTCGCAAACGCTTGGCAACTTCACTAGCAAGCCGTCCTAAAACTAAATTATCAGCATCAATAACAAACCAATCATGCTTAACAGTTTTAGGTTTAGCAACAAAAGTTTTCATTTACAACTGTTCCTAATCTGTTTGGACAGTGTCCATTTCTCAAGTCATCTTCTTTAAGACAAATTATACTATTTTTAAGCAGCTAATTTGTTATAATCAGAAATCTTTATAATTTAAAAATCCTGTATAAAATAATAGTATTACTGCACTTCACTATATATCATAACAAGATTACCAATCAGATATAATATAAATAAATTAGTTAATTGTCAAGTTTGCTGGTCTTCCAAATTTCATAAATATGCTTAAATACATTTAAATACCAGCTTATTAAACCAAAGGAAGTTTCAAGAAAATTCAAATTGAATATTACCATATTGCTGCAAAATAAATTTTGTATTCCAGCAATTAATCTTCCAAACCCTCTTCTCGAATTAAATCCGGTTCGTACCAGCAAGCAATCCATTTTTGATAAAGTGGGACAACAAAATGGTAAACTTTGCCAGTTTTCTGTAAAATTTCTTCTCCTCGTAAATTTTGTAATATATCAAATATTTGCTTGTTGGGTATTTCTAGTTGATATTTCTGCATCATGGATACAATGGCATCTTTATCCAGTTTAGTTACGGCAATATCTTTATCGCTCCAAGCTAGACTTGATAACAGGCGATGGGTTGCTTTACTGCTATTTTTCCAATGTTCTCGAAAAGCTGCATTGTCTTCTTCTTTGATTAATAATTCGGTAATTTTCTGCAAATCATTTAAATTGACATAGTTGTTGCGTTCTTTACCTTTCCTTTGTTCGGAGCTGAATGTTTCGATAATTTTTGCTCCTAAGTTTTGCAGTAAATAGGGCTGGCCATGAGTTAAAATATAGGCTTGTTCAAGTACATCTTCGCTAAATTCGAGGAAATCTTGAGCGGTTTGTTGCAGCAGTTCGGCAGATTCTTGTTTGGACAAGTAGCTTAGGGTTTTGAATTGGGCAGTGTTGAAAAATACTGATGAATAGTCCCAAGCTGCTTGTTTAAGAAAGTTGGTTCCGCAGAATAATAATACAGTTGGATAGTTGGGTTGTTGCATCAGGCTACGAAGAAAGTTGGGCAATTCTGAGCCAAATTTACCGTGAAAAATAGCTTCGGATTCGTCTATCATCAATAGAAAACGGCGGTTTTCCAACAGTATCTCTAGTTCTTCTAGGGAGTTTTGGAAATCTAAGTATGGGGAATCTTTACTTAATTTAGTTGGTTTGATGCCTAGTTTTTTGGCCATTGCATTGGTGACGGTGGCTAAGAAGCTGTATTCGGTTTTATCGCCAATTCCTTGGCAGTCGATGTAAACTGGTAATAATTTGGCTGATTCGCTGCGTTGAATTTTGTGCAGTAAGCTGCTTTTGCCGATACGGCGTTGGCCGACAAGTACCACGGTTGCTTTGCCATTGGGGATTCGCCATAGGCTGTTTAACCATGCGAGTAGTTCGGTACGGCCAAAAAAGGCTTGGTCGTTGTTGATACATTCGCCGACTATGTAGAGTTGGTGAGGTGGTTCTCTATAAATATGGCCAGCTTCGGCAACGTTGATTTGGAAGTCGAATTGTTGTTGGAATAGGTGGCCGTCTAAATCTTGGGCGGTTAATTTGCCACGAATGATATAGTTGCCGGGTTGGTCAATATGGCAGTCTAAATGTGAGTCGGTGTGAGCTTTGCCTTCTAATATTGGGTATTCAGCTTGGCGGTTAATCCAGTGCAAGCCATCGGTTTTTTGCATTTCTATCAGTAGGTTTTCGCCTAATTCGTTGGAACGGTTGTGAATTCTGAAGTTGAGTTGTTGTTGGCCGGGTAATAGGCTTGTTTGGGATAACTCTGTTTCTAAGTGGAGGAAATTGCGAGCTTGTTGTTTGCCTTGTTCGAGTTTATTAACCCAATGTTCGACAAGTTCTTGGCCGATGTTAGCCCAATATTCTGGTATATTTTCCCAAGTTAAGGCTTGGAGTTTTTGTTGTTGTTTGGTTAGGTATTGGCGACGAGCTTCTGCTGATTCAAGAGGGCGGTATTTTGTGAAGTCGGCTAGTTCGTTGGTAAAATTTTGGAGGATTATCCAACCACCTTGCATCCAATCAGGAAATTGTTTGGGGATTGTTAGTGGTTGTTCTGCTATGGTAAGTATTTGGTTGAGTTTGGTGACTTGGGCGTAGTTTAACAGGGTACTAAGTAATTGTTGTAAGTCTGTTATATTTTGATAGTTTTGGCATGGCTCAAGTTGGTTGAGTGCATATTGTATTTTTTTAGTTAAATCAGCTTTTTGGGTGGTTTGGAATTCGGTTAGCCATTCTGGTTGAGTTGGTTGTTCTCTTGCTAATAAAGTTGTTAATGTACGGGAAGCGACTGGTGGATAATCATTAATCCAGAGTGTTGTTGGTTCTTCATCTTTTGATTCATCATGTTTAACAAAAGGTTTGACAAAAATAGCAATAGTTCGCCCGATATTCCCTGTGGTACTTAATGGCAATATGGTAGTACTGTTAGTTTTAAGTGCTATTTCACCGCAAAATTTGATAGCAGTTTTTGGATGGCAAGCTATATCTTGAGCAGCCTTTTTGGCAGCATATATTTGTAAAGTCCAAAGTTGTACTTGTTGAATAGCCTCAAAAGCATCTTTGGCATTACGTTGTTTGGCTATTTGGAAAAGATAAGAACGTAATCTTGGTAATGGATATGCAAAGGTTTGCCAACGGAAAGGAGCAGTTAGTTGGAATTTTTCTGGGGTGAAGTTTTGGATTTGTTTGGAGCGATATTGCCAAAAAGTTATGAATGGCATTAATGGATAAAATAATACACCAGTTCCAATAAAAGGAGCAATAGCAAGAAAAATTGCTAGAATTATAAATTTTTGTCCTAAGTCTTCGGAAACAACAAAGCTGGCTATCCATAATCCTAGAGCTATAGCTAGGAATGAACTGTAAAAGATATCTAATAATGTTAGTTGGCTGTCTTTTTTTAGCTTGATGTTAGTATTTTGTTTTATTTTCCATAGCCCATTTGAAGGATTAACAAAAAAACCAGCAATAATACCTATAGCAAAAGAAAGTATTAATAATATTCCCCAAATTGGGATTTGACTAATTGGTGTTAATGAGAAAAAAGCAAAACCAACAATAGGCAATCCAATACTCCATGTAAATATCCATGTATTTTCACTCCAATTGCTTTTAGTACGAATATAAATTATTGCCGTAAAAAATTGTATAAATCCTAAAAATAACATGAAATATGAGATTGTTATTATGTCAAAAAACGAACCCAATGATATACCGATAACAAACAAAATTAAAATATATGCTCCCGCTATTATTCCCGTTCTTATTCCCGTTCTTCTTCCAATTCTTCTTCCCGTTTCCGCTCCCACTACTAATCCCACTACCATTCCCACTATCGCTCCCACTACCAATGTTCCCATTACCGCTCCCGCTACTGCCGATCCTACTACCGCTACCACTATTGCTACCACTATTGTTATCATTACCACCGCTTCTGCTAACACTAACAATACTAACTCTATCGATGTCGCTGTCGCTATCACTATCGCCATTATCCAAATACTGTGAATATCACCATTAATCAACCAAAGCAATGTCCCAATTAACGCACCCCATAATCCACCACCAAATAAACTAGCAGTAAATTCTGGCCATATATTTTCTTCGTATCTATCAAGAACCGTCAAAGGCCGCATCCAAAACTCAATCGGCCAAAACCAAAAATGACGGAAGATATGGGAGATAAATTGTTTATATTTCATTATTTTATAGTTTGTTTTGAACAAGATTATGCAGGATTTAAAGATATACAGGATTTCATATTGTTCCCAAACTCCAGTTTGGGAACACACTGCCAAGAAGCTCTGCTTCGTCAATTCAAAGCGGAGCTTTTAGAACATTGCGTTACCAAACAGGAGTTTGGGAACGATAAAAAATATATTCACTTACTTCCCCATTTTTAATTTCCTCTTTGGCAGTTAATATATCCAAAAGAAATTCATAAGGTATATCTGGATTATCCTCAGTTATTTTTCCAATTTTTGCCCAATATTCAATTTGTTCCGATACAGAACGATTTAAACTATTCACTCTTCTTTCAGCATTTTTTACTAATTTATCCGATACTTGTACTGTTATCATTATGTTAACCTTTAGTTAAATAAAAATTTATATTGTTCCCAAACTCCAGTTTTCTCTCGTTCCAACGCACCAGCGTTGGAATGCAGTCAAGACGCACCAGCGTCACGAATTTAGCTAATCAAATTATCCACATAAGCAAAATATAGCACATCGTTGGATTTTAGTTCCTTTGCTCCATTTTTTTAAGACGCTAGTGCGTCTTGACTGCATTCCAACGCTGGTGCGTTGGAACGAGGAAAAACCTGACAGGTTTGCCTTACCGAAACTCATCAATAACCTGCTTAAAATAATTGGAAAATAACTTATTATCAGAATCCAACAAACCACGTACTCGCAACCTCTCCACAATTGACCTACTCTTCGGCGATCCACCACCAGCAATCTGCAACAAACAATCCTGCTCTTTTGCATTTCTATGCTGCCACAAATCCACACAATGAGGTTTCAAATTAACCTTTATCCGATCATGATTAACAGACGAATCACTATGACAATCCTCCCAATAATTCACCGCCACCATCTGAATAAAAGCAGGATGATAACCAGCATAATCAATAATCTCAACCTGAACTTGCTCAAAACTATCCACAAAACAACCTTGCAACGGTTCTCGAATCAACGCCAACGCCTCATCCTCAGTTAACAAACCAATGGGATAAGAAGAAAAAATATTATGAAAACTTGACTCCTGCATATTTTGATAAGTTATTTCATGCAAAGGTTTAAGACTCGCTAACACATAACTCCAATTATACTTTGCGTCATAACCCAAAATTCGCATACTAGCAAAAAAATCCGAATCAAAACATTTATTTTCCAACATTTTATCAAACTCATCGACAAAAAACACAAACCGATAATTCCCTGCCTGTTGCTCAATAAAACTACTTAATTCATCATAAGAATTAACTACTGTATCAGAACCAGTTGGTATAACCTCACAAATGGCTTGATGCAAACTAGCAAAAAAATCCGCTTGACTATTAAATTTCCATTCCTGCAAAGTAGTTGAAATAGTTATCACCTTAGCATCCACCGCCAAAGCCTGACAAACCTGATTCAACAACGAAGACTTACCAATCCGCCGTTCCCCAACCACACTGACATTACCCGACTGCTCAGGATGACGCAAAAATCCCAAAATACTATTTAACTCATCCACTCGACCATAAAATATTGGAGAATTACCCGGCAACGCTGACCCACAAACATAAGGATTTTTCCCAGCTTTTATTTGATGTTGTTCTTTTGGTAACAGATTATTTTCATTGCCAATATTAACAGTAAAGCTTTTTGTGACTTTTGGTGGTTTTTCGGTTGGTTCCGATTTGGAAAATTTAGGCAAAAATATAATCAATAAAGCTGTAGAGATCACCAATACACTACCCCAAATAAATCCTAATGCAAATACAGCTAACAATATACCAATTATACCAACTGCCGTATTAATCCATGTAATATCTGTATCCCGTAAATTCATTAATAAATCTCCTAATTTCTTATTTTTTAAAATTAATTTAAGGCTCAAATTTTACCACTGTTCATATCATTCTGTCTATTTATTTACGTTATTTTGATTGATGTTATAATTTTTACCCTTGTTAACCGCCGTATCTTAAAACTAGCACTGCGAGACATGGATAAGCAAAGCCAAAGTCGAGTTGTTTGCGACTTGCGTGAAAGTTCAAAAATTTGAAAAAACAGTTAAAGCGGAGCAGCATTTCTTGAAATTTTGAACAAGCTCAGCGTTAACGTTATGGGGGGAGTCGCCCGATGAGACCGGACGTGTCGGGGCAATTATAACCGGTTTCGCTGAAAAATTGATTAGTCAACGGGACATGGACGTTCCGGGGACATCATGAAATTTCTGCGAAACTCATCACTTGATTTTTATATGTTATATTTTTTAGCGGGAATTGCTGATGTTGCTTCTCCATCTTTAATGATCACAAGTGGTTTTCCCGCTTTTATAAAAATTTTGTTCAAAATGATAGCCTTGATTTTGTGTTAAAAGTTTCGTTTTCAATTCGTCAGCGTGGACCTCCTTTCATAACTATTTTTAATATTTGTTCAGATACAGGTATATCTGTCACCCAACTGATAAGATGAGAAGTAACCAGTTCCATCCATTGAGAGCAAGTAATGACCATTGTAATAACTAAATTTTTCAAGGACTTTTCCACGTTGAGCTTGTTTTATCAAAGCAGTTACATGCACTTCGTAATTCTGATGCTGGCAACTTGTCTAGCCGTTCACGGAAATAAGTATCGCTTGGTATTGTGTCTATTTTATATAGTGTTTTTAAATTATGTTCTGTCGTTGAAACACGTTTATCTTTATCAAATTGAAGTAATGATGGATATTGTAATTAAAATATGATTTGATTTGTCTTAATAATCCTGGCATTGATAATTTTTGGTGTAATTTATTTTTTATTTTTGATTGTTATTCAGTATATCCTTTTTAATTTCTGTAACGAAAACTATTTTTTTATGATTTATATTTTATTGATTTCTATGCATTATATTTTTTAGTGGGAACTGCTGTCCTAAATTAATGTCCATTGTTTAACAATGTTTTAGCTAATTTATAAAGTCTTGAGATAGATCAGATATTTCTATAAGAAAATTCTAATATAATAATAGAGTCCATACAACCATATTTTAAATTTAACTATATTCTAAACTAATTCAGATAATTAGGACTAATACCCATAAATGAATATTGCTGCAGTACAAACCCTAATCGAACCTGATATGCAGGCTGTTAATGCCTTGATTCATAAAAGTTTACGCTCTGATGTTGTGTTGGTTAATCAAATGGGTAAATATATTGTCAATAGTGGTGGTAAGCGTTTACGTCCCATACTACTACTGTTGAGTGCCAATGCTTTCAATTGTCAAAACCAACATCACATCACCTTAGCTGCTGTGGTAGAATTCATTCATACTGCAACCCTATTGCATGACGATGTTGTTGATGGTTCAGAATTGCGACGTGGAAAAGAAACTGCTAATAATATTTGGGGCAATGAAGCTAGTGTATTAGTAGGAGATTTTTTATATTCACGCTCTTTTCAGATGATGGTTGGAGTGAAAGATATGCATGTTATGGAAATTTTATCTGATGCTACTAATGTTATTGCTGAAGGAGAAGTTTTACAGCTTTTAAACTGTCATGAACCAGATACCAGCGAATCTGAATACTTAAAAGTAATTCGTTCTAAAACTGCAAAATTATTTGAAGCTGCTACCCAATTAGGTGCTGTTATTAGTGGAAAAACGGAATATGAACAAGCTATGGCAACTTATGGAGCTCATTTAGGAACTGCTTTCCAATTGATTGATGATGTATTAGATTACAGTGCAACTTCAGAAGAAATGGGTAAAAATGTTGGTGATGATTTAGCAGAAGGCAAACCAACCTTGCCATTAATTTATGCTCTGAAACATGCCAATCAAGTTCAGCAACAGGTGTTGCGAGAAGCCATTACTGAAGGTGGTGAAAACATTATTGATGATGTCATAGCTGCAATCAAGTCTACTAAAGCTATAGAATACACTGCCAAAATAGCTAAACAGGAAGCAGATTTGGCCATAGCAGCTTTAACTGATTTGCCTAAATCACCTTATACTGAGGCATTACATACCTTAGCTAAATTTTCGGTGAATCGTAGTTACTAAACTTAAAAATTTGCCTTCATTGTAGTGAGGCAGTTAATCCACAGTTTAAGTAACATGTATGAAATAACTATTTAAATCAACTTTTTGGAATTGGTTTCCTTAACAAATCGAAACAAGGGAACCTTCATAGGTGTTCGGGATAAATTTTAACTGATTGATATGTATAATTAATTGTGAATTATTAACTGTGAATGAAAATCAAAACCATTAATAATTAACTATTCTTCATTCACCAATTCACAATTAAAAAGTATATTTTTGCAGAATCCCGAACACCTATGAGGGAACCTTAAGTACTCCTGAATTCTTAAAAACCGTATTTCACACACGTTCTTAACTTGTTGTTTGCCAAAATTAAGTTCTGCCAAAATTTAAACTCAATAACCCTTTTAATTTGATAGCAAAATTATATAATGGACGCACTATTGAATATTATCCTGAAATAATAGGAGAAGGTGCAACTAAACAAGCCTATTTAACCAAAGACAATCAATCTGTTATTTGTTTTTATAAAAATAATATTCCTCGTTTAACTCGTCTACAAAAAATTTTAACAGTTTTTAATCCCACTCTTAATAATAAATATTGGCAAGAACTATTTTGTTGGCCTACTGATATAGTTTTAGAGCCAAAAATTGGAATAGTAATGCCAGTTTATCCAAATAATTTTTTATTTAAAAATGGACGTTGGCAAGGGAAACCCAAAAAAAGTCGTTGGTTTATTAGTTCTAAACTATGCAATTACCTACCAATCACGGAACCGGGTAGTTGGATTGATTATTTTAAAATTTGTATTTTGTTGGCTCGTGCTGTTAATCGTTTACATTTATCTGGTTTGGCTCATTCCGACCTATCCGACAATAATATATTAATCGATCCAACTACTGGCAAAATACTTATAACCGATATTGACAGCTTAATTGTACCTCAAATATTTGTTCCAGAAGTTAATGGTACTCCCGGTTACATAGCTCCAGAAGTACTTGCAACAATTGAATCACCAATCAATGATAAAAATTTAGCTAATATTAATACCGATCAACATGCACTAGCAGTATTGATTTATGAACTTTTACTCAATCGCCATCCACTGCGAGGCCCAAAGGTTAATTCAATTAATTCTGCTGAAGAAGATGAGTATTTGAGCATGGGAGAACAAGCTTTATTTATAGAACATCCAACTGATTTTTCTAATCATTTATCGACCGATAAACCTTTGACAATTCTAGGGCCAACTTTAACAAAGTTGTTTTATCAAGCGTTTGTCACTGGTCTACATTCCCCTCATTTAAGACCCACCGCTTATCAATGGGAGAAAGCTCTAATAACTACTTGGGAGCAATTATATCCTTGTTCCAATTGCAATAAAAGTTGGTTTATTATAACAAACTCACATTGCTCATTTTGTAAAACTCCTATTGATAAACCGGTTTTTACTTTAACAGTTCTATCTCAAAAATTACCAAATAAATGGTTACCAATTGACGAAATAGTTATTTATGATGGAAAATGTTTATTTGCTTGGCATGTATTTGATAATATTTTTCCAACTTATTTTGCAGATAAAACCCCTTTAGCATATTGTGCATTTCATCAAGGTAAATGGTTATTAGTTAATCAATTATTAACATCTATGGCTTTGAGTACTGGAAAATCGGTTGCTATCAACACAGCTATAGAATTAAAAATTGGAATGGAAATTCATCTTTCTCAAGAAGCTCATGGTTGTATTATCAAAGTTAATAAGTTTATTGATTATAGCATTTCCCGATTAAATAGATTACAGTAATACAAAATAAATAATTGATATTTCTGTAGAATTTAATTAATAATTAACCATTCATAATTAATAATTACTATAATAGCTCTCCTAAATTTAATAATCAAAGTATCTATCACCGCATCTTCAAAAAACCTTGCAATATCAATCTTCAACCACTTTCTGAATTAACGGTTCTACTAAAATAGAAAATTCTTTAAGTGCTTTTAGAATATAGGTTATATTAAATATTTTGGTGCTTTCTAATAGTGGTTCAGCATAATGGATAAAAGCTGGGATATTATATTCTTTTCCTAGTTTTATTATATTTTCAGCTAATTCAGCAACAATATCCATTTCTAAACCATTATTTGTTTTTTTCCAAATAGGTATAACTTCTTGTTTAAGCTGGTTTATCAATTCTGGAAGATTGGCAATATCTGCTGGATTCAGTATGTTATTAATTTCAGTAGGTGCAGTCTGAGAAACAGCAGTTTTTTTGGTATATTTAAGATAATGAGACAGTTCAGCAAGTAGCTTTGAAATATTAACTGGTTTGGCTAAAAAACCATTAAAACCATGTGCTTCAATCTTAGCTTTTTCACTCATGGCAACGGAGGCAGTTAAAGCAATAACGGGAATATCAGCAGTGTTTGGATTATTTTTTAAATGTTTGAGTGTTTCATAACCATCCATTTCAGGCATACGAATATCCATTAAAATCAGAGCAGGATGATTTTCTTTTGCAAACAATAACGCCTCTTGTCCACTTTCAGCACTGATTACTTCTAAATTAACTTGTGATAAATATTCTTTAATCAAATTACGATTAGATTCAATGTCATCCACTACCAATATCTGTGTTTTTGCAAATGTTGTGTTATTTAAGACAAAAACATTGTCTGACTTAACATCCGGTGCAATATTAGAAATTTTGACTTCCCGTAAAATAATTTCAAAACGACTGCCTTCATCGAGAACACTTTTAACTGAAATTTTCCCATTCATCATTTTAGTTAAACGTTTAGTAATAGCAAGCCCTAATCCAGTACCGCCATATTTACGAATATTTTGTCCATCTTGTTGCTTAAATGACTCAAAAATAAGAGTTTGTTGGTCAGTTGGAATACCAATACCATTATCTTCCACAGCAAGAATTAAATCAATATATTTACGATCTGTACAAGTTTTTTTATTGACGCTCAGTTTAATATAACCGTTGTCAGTAAATTTAATTGCATTACTGATAAGATTGAGTAACACTTGTCGCAAACGAGTTTCATCCAAAAATAAAACTGGTGGTAAAGTTTCATCAATTTCCGTAATCCATTCAAGATGCTTTTCTTCCATCTTAAGACTGAAAATCTGTTGTAATTCGGTGAAGATAATTTGTGGATTTATCGGCTCATATTGAATATCTAATTGCCCAGCTTCAATTTTAGATAAGTCAAGTATGTCATTAATTAAAGTCAATAGGCTTTTACCTGCCGTTTGAATATAATTAAGATAACTTTTATGTTGCTTATTCGTGAGTTTTGTTGCAAGTATATCGCTAAAACCAATAACCGCATTCATAGGAGTGCGAATTTCATGACTCATATTAGCGAGAAATTCACTCTTAGCATGATTAGCAGCATCGGCTCTTTTCTCTGATTTTTGTAGGGCAACATTAGCTTCACTTAATTCTTGAGTGCGTTCTTGAACACGTTTTTCTAATTCTACACTAGCTTTCAGTAACTGAATATTTTGTTTCTCCAGCCGATGTTGCATCGTTCCTATGGATAAATGGGTGCGAACTCGTGCCAATACCTCTGCCATTTCAAATGGTTTAATAATATAATCCACTCCACCAACTTCAAACGCTTTAACTTTGTCCATAGATTCGCCAAGAGCACTTATAAAGATTACCGGAATTCCTCTAGTTTCTTCAGATGCTTTTAAATGTTGACAAACCTGATAGCCATCCATATCTGGCATCCTAATATCTAGTAGAATTAACGTGGGTAGTTTAACTTTAACGGTACGCAAAGCTAGTTTACCATCGCTTGCTGGGCGTACTTGATAACCAGCATGTTTCAAAATATTTGTCAATAATTTGCGACTATTGACGTTATCATCAACAATTAAAATATCTTCAATGGAATTGGTATCGGAAATATTCATGACAATTCATTTATAAATAAATCATCTAAAATTATAAGTAGTTCTTTATATTGCATATTTTCTATCATTTGGCGTAATTGTTCACCTAATTTATGATTGTAGTCACTAATCATTCCGGCTATTTCAAGACAAAGTTCTTCATTCAGTAACTCTCCAGATTCATATAATTTCCTAAGTAACTTAACCGGTATCTGCTTAAGTTGATTCTCATTTAGAATTGTTGCATTGCTGGTTGTAACCGATTCTTCACTATATAAAAAATGGACAGATAGATGTTTTGCCAAAGCTTCAAATATTTCTGTATCACGGTAAGGTTTACGAATAAAATCATCACAACCGGCTGCTAAAATTTTACGCCGTTCATCTTCCAAAGCATGGGCTGTCAATGCGATAATTTTAGTATTAGTATTGGCTTCTAATTCACTTGCTTTAATACGTTTGGTTGCTTCTAGTCCATCCATGACTGGCATACGAATATCCATCCAGATCAGATGAGGATGCCATTGTTTGAAAATTTCTACAGCTTCTACACCATTGACTGCTTCACGAACTTCAAAATTCAATGGTTCAAGTAACTTGCTTAAAAGCAAACGATTTTCCATTTTGTCTTCAGTAACCAGAATACGATATTTTGGTTGCCCTTTTGCCAAACCAATAACTCGTTCGTGCTGCAAATTGGAAGTAGTGCCGTTTTCAGATAAAGAAGGTAATTTAACCGATACATCAAAGTGAAATATAGAACCTTTTTCTAAATTACTGAAAACTATTATTTTTCCTCCCATAAGTTCAATATACTGTTTACTTATGGTTAGTCCGAGTCCAGTTCCAGTTACTGTTGATTGTTTATTACCAGTTTGTTTAAAAGGAGAGAAGATATTTTCTTTATCTTTCTCACAAATACCAATACCGGTGTCTTCCACTTCAAATAGTAGTTTTATCCTTTGTGCTGACTCTAGCTTAACAATATCAACTCGAACAACAACACCACCATTATCAGTGAATTTGATAGCATTTCCAATCAAGTTAATAAGTACTTGTCGCAATTTAGCTTGGTCAATGGTGATGTAGCGTGGCAATTCTGGAGACTGTTCCAGCTTAAAGCTTAATCCCTTTATAGCTATTTCCACAGACATTAATGCTTGAATTTCTTGCAAAAGTTGGTGTAAATTTAGATGTGCTTCTTCAAGTATCATATGACCAGCTTCAATTTTTGAAATATCAAGAACATTATTGATAAGATTTAATAAATATTCACCACTGTTGGAAATGATATTCAAATATTCTTTTTGTTCCAGTGTAATATTTGGGGCATTTTTCATCAATCTGGGAAATCCCAATACTGCATTGAGTGGTGTACGCAGTTCATGACTCATATTAGCCAAGAAGACACTTTTGGCACGATTGGCTGTTTCTGCTTGCTCCTTAGCTACTGTTGCCCGTATTTTAGCACGATGCATCGCACCACTCATGACTGCAATCAACATACCATTGACAAAAAATACCCCCACACCTAACCAATCACCGGGATCATCAATGAAAGGTTCACCAGTTGGAGACCAGACAAAAACAGTAATGACCGTGAGAATTGTGGCCAAAGCACCGGTTGCAAATCCACCAAAGAGGGAAGCTGCCATGACGGCTGGATAAAAAGTTACCCAAGGAATACGTAATTCCAAGGCATCTAATGGCCATATTCGCAACCCAGCAGCTATTAAAATAAGAACTATAGCAACGAGATAGCGTAACCATTGTTGTTTGGATATTTTTTGTATATTTATATTCATCGTCTAAAATTTTCCTGACTAGCAGATTTTCATAGGTGTTCGTGATAATTTTAAATACTTGATTTGCAGTTGACAGTTATTTCGGAAATGGAACAAAGTGAATTTCCCGAAATGATTGCTAGATATAGCATTTCCCAATTAAATAGACTACAGTTATATTAAGCAAGAATTTGATATTTTTATAGATTTTAATTAAGAATTAAGCATTCATAATTAAGAATTGCTATATGGGTTTCGGGAAATTCGTTTCACTCCATTTCCGAAACAACTGTTCACTATTTTTGCGTTAATATGAAGTACGCCAAGAATTACATGTAAATTGAAAAAATCTTGAATGCTTTAGTGAGCAGATTCTATTGATAGCTTAAAATTCCCACTTAATGGAAAACGAGTTGATTAATTATTAAGTATAGTAATATTTCTACATTTTTGTATTATAATTGTTAATTATATACTATTATAATATATTTATTGTTTTGATAAACAATACCATTGCCAATTGAATATTTGTTTTGGGAATGGAACAGCGAAGCGGATTTTCCGAAACAACGAATTCTGACATTGCCGAAGATATTAATATAATCAATCAAATTTATTATTGTGGGGGTAAAAACAACAAATAATATCCTACTATTATTTTCTTAATTTACAAAATTTATTACGTTTTCTATTGAAAACTTTACTATAAAAATTTGAATAAGATTTGAATAACAGTTAAACTTAAATCTGTTAAATTTAAGATGCTAGTGAGATTAATTATTATGGCAGTGTTTGTTTCTGGTTTTAAACAAGATATTTTTATAAGTTATGCACCCGTTGATAATGAAAAAATAGTTGGGACTAATATTGAAGGTTGGGTAACTACTTTAATAAATACGTTGGAAAAAGAATTAGCAAAAAAATTAGGTAGTTTAGATAAATTTTCTCTATGGATAGATTATAAGAGTTTGTCTGGTAATGTGCCAATTACTGAGAATATTAATGAAAAATTAAAGAGTTGTGCTGTTTTTGTACCCATTGTATCATCTGGTTATATTGCCTCAGAAAAATGTAAATCACAACTTAAAACTTTTTTAGAGGTTGCTGGGCGAAATTCGGGACGTTTATTCATGGTAGAACATGAATTTATTGAACAACAAGAAAAAAAAGAAGAACTTGATCCTTTACTAGAAGAATTGCAAGGTTATCAATTTTGGATGAAAAATCAAGATACTAACAGAATTAACACTTTAGGTTTTCCTAAACCTAACCCAGAAAGAGAACCTGAATATTATTTACAAATAACCGATTTGGCAAACTCTATAGTTGGTAAACTTAAACAAATGCGGAATGAAAATATAACTCCAATGCCTGATAAAACTAATGGGATAACTATATCTCCTGAAAACACTGATAAATTACTTATAACATCTAAACCTGACGAATTTAAAAGTAAAAAAATAATTCGCTTACATAAACGTTTTAAAAGCCTAGATCAACAATTAGGGGCCGCCTACACTCAATTGGACTCCACTTTAAATGCAGCAGATAAAGTTGTCTTGCAAAATCAAATAACTGAATTAGAACAAGAAATTCAGACAATAGAAAATGATTTGAAAAATTTGGAATAGTTTATGCCGGATGTTGTATACTATTGTTCATCTATCCTATAGACTTTCAGAAAAATAAAAGTTCTCAGACCTGACAGGTTTTGAAAACAGGTCTCTTGGCCAAAATATTTATCTGAAAAGCTATAACTTGAGGATAGGCACAAAGCTTAACTCAGATATTATTTTTAATAATTCTTCCAGTACGCTTGTTTCTTAAATAAATTTGGCAGATTGATAATATGAGAAAAATCATATTGTTGGCTATACTATTTTGTAGTAGCCATGTACTAGCCGGTAAAATTTACAGTTATGTCGATTCTAATGGAGTACGACATTATACTGATAAACCACCTACTTATCGTTCTAAAGTTAAAATTCACGAACAACCAAAGGATATAGAAAAAGATGGTTCCTTAAAAATTTATAAATATGTAGATGCTAAAGGTACTATTCATCTAACTGATAAACCAAATAATTCTAGCTATCAACTTATTTATATTGGCGGTGTTACTTTACCATCATTTTCCGTGCCTATTGGTTCTAGAGCTAAAATACATCGTAAGTATAGTGACTATGGTAGTTTGATTGGGGATGTTGCTAATTTAACCAATTTAGAACCAGCATTATTACATGCAGTTATTCAAACTGAATCTGCGTTTAATCCTAAAGCGGTTTCTCCGAAGGGAGCAGTTGGTTTAATGCAGCTTATGCCAGCAACAGCCAGACGGTTTGGAGTTAAAGACCGTACCGATGCAACAGAGAATGTGTATGGCGGGGCTAAATATTTAAGGCATTTAATTAATTTGTTTAATAATAATTTACGTTTAGCTTTAGCTGCTTATAATGCCGGCGAAAATGCAGTTATGAAATATGGTAATAAGATTCCACCATATAGAGAAACGAAACATTATGTTAAAAAAGTTATGCGGCTTTATAGTGCTTACAAGAGATTGATGTAAATTTGTTGGGTAGTCCTATAGACTTCATAAAAATACATTCGTGTGAAACCTGCGAGGTTTTGGAAACCTCGTAGGTTTTTAAGAAAGCTCCATAGATTTCACCTATGGTTATTCAAGTGTTAACCCCATTGGGGTTGTTGTTAATCCTGATAAGGATTGAATGTGAATAGCCACCGATAAAATCGGTGGAATATGAAAAAATGGTAGTCCTCCAAAAAGTAGTGATGACTCCAAAAAACATGTTAAGTTTCAAATGCCTAATCAGGTTTAACACTACATATTGGAGGACTACCGAAAAAATTACTGTATTAACATAAATTAATCAATTTCAGCCAACATACAATAAACTAGTTCATGATCACCACTTTCAATATCAGGATGTATTGAATTAAAATCAGGATTCTTAGTCCAAATAATAGTTGTACCTGATAAAGTGGCAGCATCTAGGCTTATCATAGCATGAGTCTTACTCTCGCAAGTCTTCGGAATTTTAAGCCAGTTTTCAGAAGACGAAGTTAACCAATGCACATTTTTGGTCAATAATTCTGATAATGGTTCGTATTTAGTTGTATTAAGTTGGTTTTCTAACAATGACAATAAACAGCAAGATATCCAAAATTGAATAGACGTTTTTTGTAAACGAACGAAACAATGTTTGGTATCGTTATTAGACTTAGCTAACAAATCTAACACTACATCATAATCTAAAATTATATTTAACATGGTCTATTTCTTTATAAAAGATTGCAATAACATTAAGTTAATTAAGAAAAAGTCAAATTTGAAACCACTGACTTATTTTTCTGTCGAACCTATAAGACCACCAATTAACATTTGTAATTGAGTTTCAATAGATGTAATTTTATCATTTTGTTCCTTAAACTGTTTAGCAACATTAGTTTCCAAAGTAGATTTTAATTGCTCTATCTGTTGATCTATTTTTTGTTCTAATTGCTGCTTATTTTTGCTTAAATTAGTTGCTTGTTCAGTTAAATCTTGTAATTTAAGCGTTAGCGTTTTTATTGTACTGTCATGAACTTTGACCTGACTATTAACATCAGTATTTTTAGATCGGGATACTTTTAGATTTTTCCCTTCTCGCTGTAAATAAGCTATATCTTTATTAACAGATTTTAGCAGCGTTTCTAGCTTTTTAACTTTATCATTCTGTGTTTTAGCTAAAACTTTTGCCTCATTTTTAAGAGTAGTTTTTAACGAATTAGCCTGCTGATTTAATTTGTTAGTAAACGAATTTACTTTACTAGTCACAGTCTGTAATTGCTTAGTAAAAGTTTCTAGCTGATTTTCCAACTTACCAAGCCTTGTATCTTGATTATCAGACATGCTTAAAGGTGTATTTTGCTTAAGAGTTGTTGCTTTAGGAATAGTTTCAGCATTGTTATTTTCAATTTCTGAAATAACCGGTTTTGTGGTTTCTTCATTAACCGTTTCATCAACCTCATCAGAAAATATTGTAACATTAAGCTGTTCTTTCAATGAAGTAGATAATTTAGTCCGCAAAGATTGTAAATCAGTTTCTATTTGAGTAGCTCTTGTTTCAAGGGTAGATATGTTTTTGTTATTAAGTAAACTAGTTACCATCACTATAATAACAATTAACACAACTAAACTAGACACACCGGCAATAATAGAACTACCATTAGTTTTAGTTTCAGTTGTACTGCTTTCAGTTCCCATAAAAATCCCTCTAAAGATTGTTTTAAGTTGAATGAATTCAGATATAGTTTAATTTTACCAAGGAAAATTATGTTATCATATGCTTAATAGAATTGCTAATGGAATATTTATATTGTATAACATTATTAATACGGCCATTATTAATATATGTGATATTTGAAATCAAAAAAAATTAATATCTTTGGTAATTTTAAAGTATTACTTGTGAATATAAAAAATAATTCTCAGGGTGAAAATAATGGAATTAGTATCGCCAAATATAGTCAAACATATACCCAAAATTAATGGAGTATTTGCCAATCCATTTAATCCAGTAGGTTTACGTGGTACTTTACGTCATAATGAACCACTATCTAAACATACTTCATGGCGAGTAGGTGGACCAGCTCAATGGTTTTATGAACCTGCTGATATGGAAGATTTAATTCAGTTTATACAACAACTTCCTGCAAATATTCCAATTTTTTGGTTAGGTTTAGGTAGTAATTTATTAATACGAGATGGTGGTATAAGAGGAGTTGTTATACTAACTTCTGGTTTATTAAATGAAATTAAATTATTAGATAATAATAGTATTTATGCAGAAGCTGGGGTTAGCTGTGCGAGATTGGCTCGGTTTGCAGCTAAAGCCAATTTAACTGGTATTGAATTTTTAGCTGGAATCCCCGGAACTTTAGGCGGTGCATTGGCCATGAATGCAGGAGCTTGGGGAGGCGATACTTGGTCAGCAGTGCGTGGAGTCGAAACCATAGATCAGCACGGCCAACGCCATCGACGACAAGTTACAGATTATGAAATTGGTTATCGTAGCGTTAAAGGATTAAATAATGAATGGTTTGTGAACGCAACTTTGCAATTATCACATAATCCTAATACAGATGGTTTAGAAAAAATTAAAACATTATTGAAACAACGCAGTGAAAATCAACCGATTGGTTTACCTAGTTGTGGTTCAGTATTTCGTAATCCACCTGGTGATTATGCGGCTCGTTTAATAGAACAAGCGGGTTGGAAAGGGTATTGTGAAGGTGGGGCATGTGTATCAGAAAAACATGCAAACTTTATTATAAGTAACGAAACTGCAACTGCTGATGATATTGAAAAATTAATTGTAGACATACAAAATTCAGTAAAAAAAATATTTCAAATAAACTTGATGCCAGAAGTTCGTATTGTTGGAAAAAATGTTCTGACATTGGTAGATGATGAAGTTTGAAATTTAACTTGGATTATTTGTTCGTTCTTAAAAGCTATGTTAAAAAATTTAGGCATCCTTCAAAAGCAATTAACAGTTATTTCGGGAATGGAGTAAAACAGATTTCCCGAAACCCATATCTAGCAATCATTTCGGGAAATCCATCTTGTTCCATTCCCGAAACAACTATCAACCTCTTTTGAAGGATGCCGATTATTTGTTAGTTCTTAAAAACTATGTTAAAAAACATTTTTAATATAATTGCTAGAACTGTTAAATTAATCTTAATATAAAACCACTTTATAACATCATATTAAACAACGGGGTGTAGCTCAGTCTGGCCAAGAGCATTGCCTTCGGGAGGCAAGGGTCGGAGGTTCAAATTCTTTCACCTCGAATCATATTTTCATTATGCGGCTAGTTATTACTATTATCTTTATCCTAATAATTGGCTTATTAATCGATCAAATGGTTGAACCTTGGGGCCAAACCATAGTTAATATATTTGTATGGTTATTTTTTTTAGGTTTATTAAAATATAGCGACCGTACTAAACAAATAGCTTTGCTTTTATGTTTGGTATATGCAACTGTTGGCGAAGTATTTTTATCCTTAATCTGGCAGCTTTATGAGTATAGATTACACAACATCCCCTTGTTTATTCCACCCGGCCATGCACTACTTTTCACTTTGGGAATTATGTTAGCTCCTAAAATGTCGGATTGGTTTATATGGGGGCTACCAATAATAGTAGCGGTATATACAATTTTTGTTGTTGGGACTGGGATAGATACTTTAGGCGGAATATTATTCATAGCTTTTTTATTATGTATTATCTTTGGAAAAGCCAAAAAGCTTTATGTAACAATGTTTTTATTATCTTTGCTCCTAGAAATTTATGGAACAACAGTTGGTAACTGGGCATGGAATCATGACGAGCAATGGTTTGGAATGACAACTACTAATCCTCCAGTCAGTGCAGGTGCTTTTTACTGTATGTTAGATTTATTAATAGTATCAACGATGGCACGGTTTAACAAAAATTTTAGATTATAGAATTTTTCAATAGACATCTTTTCCTAAATAACTGATGGTTTGACGCCTCATCGTTATACACAAGTATTTAAATATTTGAAATATAAAATATATTATGTAGGGTGGGTAGGAATGAAGTGGAAACCCACCGAACCTTCAAAATGGTGGATTTCATTCTATCCACTCTACATTTGTAGCTTGGGACTTATGTATAACGATGAGGCATCAAACCATCAGTTATTTAGGAAAGATGTCTAATACATAAATTTTTGACAGGAAATAACCAACCTATTGTTCTTGATTATTATTATCAATTTCATGGTTAGTTTCAAACCTTTTTTTGAAAATTTTATTAGCTTCCTTTTCTCTTTCGTCATCTTTTATAATAAATGACTCAATATCCTTAAGAACATTGTCTCTTGCTTGTTTATAGTTATCAAATATTGTGCGATCAACATTATCAACTATATCCTGTTCTAAGCTGTCCAAAGCATTTTCTAATTCAATTTGCTTATCACTTAGCTCCTTAAGTAATGCAAATGTTATGGAATCATATTCTTCAGCAGAATATTTTAAATTCAAACTAGAACTTAAGTCTTTTACCAAATTTAAATTAACATTAGGAGAATGTTCTTTAGATAATTGATATAAAACATCATAATTCTTTATTTTCAACAGAACTAATGTCAATGTATTAAGAAAAATGTTAAAAGAATCTACCATTTTATGATAGTTATTGCCACGAAAATGTTGAAAAGTCAGCTTTAATAACTCGTTTTCAAAAGCATCCAGCATTTCTTGAAATGGAATACTTTGATCGGGAATATTCTGAACAGCCTCTTTCCAAAAAGGGAAATACATTGATGGTGAAAACTTTTTTTGGATAAAAATTGCCATAAACTTTCCAAGATCACCAATAACGGAAAATTTACCTTTAAGAGAAGGTTCAACTTTTTTAATGTTCTCAATAGAACGTTCAATTTTACGAGTGAAAATAGAATTTTGCCAGCCAGCAAGGATACAAAAGTATATAACATTGTTTTTCTCCAAGTGGTCTAAAAACACTGCCGGAGTCACTTTGGCTCCTATCCCACCAACTAATCTTTTATTTATTTCAGCCCTTATTTCTGAAGTGGCCAAAAAAATAGGAGAGTTAAGATCATCTTTACCTAAATAAGAAGTTAAAAACTGTGATTCATCTCTCAATATTTTAAGAGAATTACGTACCTTATCAACCGCTAGCTTCTTTTGCTCTTTGCGAATTTCTTTACGTTCCATTAAATAAGAAGCGACTCCAGCCATAGCCGCAAGAGCCGTTGCAGTGGGAGCAACAAATTTTCCCAAAAATAACAAATAGTTCATTTAAATATCCTAAGAAATATTACCAATTCCATATAAAATGCCATAGAATTATTATTTCATATGTTAAATAATATGTCAATTATAATTGGTCATTTCTATTTGAAAAAAATCTTGATAACAAAATAAAAAATAAATTTCACAAAAATTTCATGACTTTAATGGAACGTCAATATTTCATTAGCTATTCAATTTCTCAGCAAAATATTTTATTGATTTCTTTTTAATGGGAATATAGCAATTCTTAATTATGAATACTTAATTCTTAATTAAAATCTATAAAAATATCAAATTCTTGCTTAATATAACTGTAGTCTATTTAATTGGGAAATGCTATAACTGCTTTTTGTACAGTTTTTTTATAGGTTTTTTATGAAAGTATTGTATAATGCTTAAGTTATCAAATTTGTAATAAATC